>NZ_CM003596.1:2057136-2403197 GCF_001435845.1 Psychrobacter sp. P11G3 | reverse complement strand
CATTCAACAGCAAGCGAACCTAGGCTTCAACATCGGTGCGGACAACGGTGCAGATGACAACGTCCAGTTAGGTGAAACCGTTAACTTCACCAACACAGACACCAATTTGGTTGCCACGGTCTCAGACAACGGTATTAACTATGATTTAGCGGACACCATCACCGTTGATAGCGTCACAGCTGGTGACAGCCTCTTGAACAACGATGGTCTCACTGTCTCGAATGGCCCTAACGGTCCTGTATCGTTGACCAATACTGGCCTTGATAATGGTGGCAACACTATTACCAACATTGCTGCCGGCAGTCTGGCTGACGGTTCAACCGACGCTATTAACGGCAGCCAGTTGAACACCGCAGCGGACTCTATCGCAACCACCTTGGGCGGCGACTCAATCTTTGACCCTGCGACAGGAACAGTCACCTCACCGAACTACGTGCTTGATGACGGCACCAACACAGGTACTAGCGCTGCGCCGTTTACTAACGTAGGCGCTGCACTTGGCAATCTTGACACACGTACCACAACCAACACTGGTGACATTGCTGACATTCAACAGCAAGCGAACCTAGGCTTCAACATCGGTGCGGACAACGGTGCAGATGACAACGTCCAGTTAGGTGAAACCGTTAACTTCACCAACACAGACACCAATTTGGTTGCCACGGTCTCAGACAACGGTATTAACTATGATTTAGCGGACACCATCACCGTTGATAGCGTCACAGCTGGTGACAGCCTCTTGAACAACGATGGTCTCACTGTCTCGAATGGCCCTAACGGTCCTGTATCGTTGACCAATACTGGCCTTGATAATGGTGGCAACACTATTACCAACATTGCTGCCGGCAGTCTGGCTGACGGTTCAACCGACGCTATTAACGGCAGCCAGTTGAACACCGCAGCGGACTCTATCGCAACCACCTTGGGCGGCGACTCAATCTTTGACCCTGCGACAGGAACAGTCACCTCACCGAACTACGTGCTTGATGACGGCACCAACACAGGTACTAGCGCTGCGCCGTTTACTAACGTAGGCGCTGCACTTGGCAATCTTGACACACGTACCACAACCAACACTGGTGACATTGCTGACATTCAACAGCAAGCGAACCTAGGCTTCAACATCGGTGCGGACAACGGTGCAGATGACAACGTCCAGTTAGGTGAAACCGTTAACTTCACCAACACAGACACCAATTTGGTTGCCACGGTCTCAGACAACGGTATTAACTATGATTTAGCGGACACCATCACCGTTGATAGCGTCACAGCTGGTGACAGCCTCTTGAACAACGATGGTCTCACTGTCTCGAATGGCCCTAACGGTCCTGTATCGTTGACCAATACTGGCCTTGATAATGGTGGCAACACTATTACCAACATTGCTGCCGGCAGTCTGGCTGACGGTTCAACCGACGCTATTAACGGCAGCCAGTTGAACACCGCAGCGGACTCTATCGCAACCACCTTGGGCGGCGACTCAATCTTTGACCCTGCGACAGGAACAGTCACCTCACCGAACTACGTGCTTGATGACGGCACCAACACAGGTACTAGCGCTGCGCCGTTTACTAACGTAGGCGCTGCACTTGGCAATCTTGACACACGTACCACAACCAACACTGGTGACATTGCTGACATTCAACAGCAAGCGAACCTAGGCTTCAACATCGGTGCGGACAACGGTGCAGATGACAACGTCCAGTTAGGTGAAACCGTTAACTTCACCAACACAGACACCAATTTGGTTGCCACGGTCTCAGACAACGGTATTAACTATGATTTAGCGGACACCATCACCGTTGATAGCGTCACAGCTGGTGACAGCCTCTTGAACAACGATGGTCTCACTGTCTCGAATGGCCCTAACGGTCCTGTATCGTTGACCAATACTGGCCTTGATAATGGTGGCAACACTATTACCAACATTGCTGCCGGCAGTCTGGCTGACGGTTCAACCGACGCTATTAACGGCAGCCAGTTGAACACCGCAGCGGACTCTATCGCAACCACCTTGGGCGGCGACTCAATCTTTGACCCTGCGACAGGAACAGTCACCTCACCGAACTACGTGCTTGATGACGGCACCAACACAGGTACTAGCGCTGCGCCGTTTACTAACGTAGGCGCTGCACTTGGCAATCTTGACACACGTACCACAACCAACACTGGTGACATTGCTGACATTCAACAGCAAGCGAACCTAGGCTTCAACATCGGTGCGGACAACGGTGCAGATGACAACGTCCAGTTAGGTGAAACCGTTAACTTCACCAACACAGACACCAATTTGGTTGCCACGGTCTCAGACAACGGTATTAACTATGATTTAGCGGACACCATCACCGTTGATAGCGTCACAGCTGGTGACAGCCTCTTGAACAACGATGGTCTCACTGTCTCGAATGGCCCTAACGGTCCTGTATCGTTGACCAATACTGGCCTTGATAATGGTGGCAACACTATTACCAACATTGCTGCCGGCAGTCTGGCTGACGGTTCAACCGACGCTATTAACGGCAGCCAGTTGAACACCGCAGCGGACTCTATCGCAACCACCTTGGGCGGCGACTCAATCTTTGACCCTGCGACAGGAACAGTCACCTCACCGAACTACGTGCTTGATGACGGCACCAACACAGGTACTAGCGCTGCGCCGTTTACTAACGTAGGCGCTGCACTTGGCAATCTTGACACACGTACCACAACCAACACTGGTGACATTGCTGACATTCAACAGCAAGCGAACCTAGGCTTCAACATCGGTGCGGACAACGGTGCAGATGACAACGTCCAGTTAGGTGAAACCGTTAACTTCACCAACACAGACACCAATTTGGTTGCCACGGTCTCAGACAACGGTATTAACTATGATTTAGCAGAAGCTATTGACCTTGGTGAAGCTGGTAGTGTCAGAGTTGGGAATACTATAACGAGTAATGCTGGTATTACTGTAACAGGGGGCGATAACGATACTGTATTACTTAGCAAAAACGGTCTTAATAATGGTGATAACAGAGTTATTAATGTAGCCGATGGTATAGCAGCAGATGATGCAGCAACCTTTGGACAAGTCACAGCTGTTGATGACAAAGTAGACACGTTAGGTAGCAATACCGCAACCAACCTAGGTGGTGGTGCCGCTTACAACGCAGCAGATGGTAGTGTAAATGCTCCGACTTACACACTAGATACAGGTACCAATACGGGTGCTACGACTAACTTCAATAATGTAGGAGGTGCACTTGAGAACCTAGATGGCCGTACCACAGCCAATACAAGTGACATTGATGACATCAATGCTGGTCGTACTGGTATTGTTCGTCAGGATGCTGGTACTGGTGCTATCACTGTTGGTGCACAGACAGGCGGTAACAGCGTAAGCTTCACCGGTACAGATGGTGATCGTCAGCTAACAGGCGTAGCAAGTGCAGGTGACATCACCGATACTGCTAACGCCAATAATGCAGTTAATGCAGGAGACGTGAATGCTGCCGTCACAGGTTTAGCGGATGCAGGCCTAAACTTTGTTGGCGATGATAACACCATTATTGATCGTAATCTTGGTGACACGCTAAACGTAACAGGTGGTGCAAATCCTGCCAACTTAACCACTGGTAATATCGGCGTAGTAGCCAATGGTACCGACGGCCTAAGCATTCAACTGGCAGAAGCCATTGACCTAGGCGAAGATGGCAGCGTCACCGCTGGTGACACAGTGGTCAACAACGCAGGTGTTGCTATTGATGATGGTTTAGGTAATGCAACCACCATCACTACAGCAGGTACCACTGTCACTGACGGAAACAACACCAGCAACTATGGTGCTGAAGGCTTAACTTTCCTTGATACCAATGGTGACCCATTGGCGAACACACCGAGCATTACCGCAACAGGTATTGATGCAGGCACTAATAAGATTACTAATGTGGGTGAAGGTACAGATGCTGGTGACGTTGCGACGTTTGGTCAGCTGACTGATACCAATAATATCGCTACAGGCAACATGACAGCGTTAGGTGGTAGTTATGATGCAGCCACAGATACTTATACTGCGCCAAGCTATGTTTTAGATGATGGTACCAATACAGGTGCTACGACTAACTTCAATAATGTAGGAGGTGCACTTGAGAACCTAGATGGCCGTACCACAGCCAATACAAGTGACATTGATGACATCAATGCTGGTCGTACTGGTATTGTTCGTCAGGATGCTGGTACTGGTGCTATCACTGTTGGTGCACAGACAGGCGGTAACAGCGTAAGCTTCACCGGTACAGATGGTGATCGTCAGCTAACAGGCGTAGCAAGTGCAGGTGACATCACCGATACTGCTAACGCCAATAATGCAGTTAATGCAGGAGACGTGAATGCTGCCGTCACAGGTTTAGCGGATGCAGGCCTAAACTTTGTTGGCGATGATAACACCATTATTGATCGTAATCTTGGTGACACGCTAAACGTAACAGGTGGTGCAAATCCTGCCAACTTAACCACTGGTAATATCGGCGTAGTAGCCAATGGTACCGACGGCCTAAGCATTCAACTGGCAGAAGCCATTGACCTAGGCGAAGAGGGCAGCGTCACCACGGGTGATACAGTGGTCAACAACGCAGGCGTTGCTATTGATGATGGTTTAGGTAATGCAACCACCATTACCACAGAAGGTACTAACGTAGTAGATGCCGCTGGTAATGAAGCGGACTACACAGCAGCTAGCTCAAGCCTAAGTGATGGCTTAGGTAACACTACTAATACAACAGCCGCTGGTACTACTGTTGAAGATGCTGCTGGCAACACCAGTAACTATGGCGCAGAAGGCTTTACCGCAACTGATGCTGCTGGTAACAATGGTATCTCAATCAATCAAGGCGGTATTAGCTTTATTGATGCAGGTGGCGCACCGATAGGTCCAAGTATTACTGCTGGTGGTATTGATGCTGGTGGTCAGACAGTAAGTAATCTAGCTGATGGTGTGAATGCAAATGATGCAGCAACCAAAGGACAAGTGGATGCAGTATCTGATGGTTTAACTGACTTGACTGCAGGTGCTGTGCAGTATGATCGAGATCCTAATGACAACAGTATCATCAATTATGATCAAGTGACCTTGGCAGGTACACCTGCAGTGATTGATCAAGACGATGAAGGCAACGACTTTGTAGCGAGTGGTGGTACAACATTGTCTAATGTGGCAAACGGCGTGAATGCTGATGACGCTGTGAATAAAGGGCAGTTGGATACCTTGATCGCTCAAAACGTTACCAACGTCGAAGTTGAGGATCAAGATGGTAATACCGTTACGGTCAATGTGACGGATCAAGTTGTGAATAATAATATTGATAACAATAATATGGATTCGCAATTCTTAACATATGATGTTAATGGTCAAGAAGTTACTGATCGTCTGACTATCGGTGAAACAGTACAGAAAATGAATACTGAGGGTGTGAAGTTTGCTCATACCAATGCAGTTAGTACTGAAGGTGATATAGGCGTGACTAATGACTCAAGTGCTGGTGGTGATAATTCAACTGCAATTGGTGTAAATGCAATTGTAGAAGCTGGTGCAAACAATACCGTTGCATTAGGACTTAACACCAGAGCAACTGCAGATGCGACAAACTCAGTTGTGATTGGTAACGGTTCACAGGTAGCAGGTCAGTCATCAGTCGCTATTGGTGATGGTGCTCAAGCGCTAGGTAATCAGTCTATTGCTATTGGTACAGGTAATATCGTCAACGGCGATAACTCCGGTGCCTTTGGTGATCCAAGCACTATCAATGGCAACAACAGCTACTCAGTTGGTAATAACAACACTATTAATAGTGATGATACTTTTGTACTTGGTAACGGTATCACAGCAAACCAAAATGGCTCGGTAGTACTAGGTCTTGGCTCTGCAGCTACGACAGGTGCTGGTATTGCAGGTTACCTCTCAACTGGCAATGCTGCTATTACAGCAACGACTAGCACAACTGGTGCAGTTGCAGTGGGCGATGCAGCCAACGGTGTATATCGTCAAGTTACAGGTGTGGCCGCTGGTACAGCAGACTCTGATGCAGTCAACGTCTCACAGTTAAAATCAGTCAGCGATGCATTAGAAAGTAGTAATGAAGCGCTTAGCAATGCTGCGGTTCAGTACGATACAAACCCAGACGATACTGTCAACAAAGGCAGCATTACATTGGGTGGCGGTGCTGCTGGTACTACTATAACCAACGTCAATGGCGGTGCTATCAATGCAGGAAGTACTGACGCTATCAACGGCGGTCAGCTATACAATCTAGGAAACGATGTGGCTGGCATTATCGGTGGTGACGCAGCGATTGATGATGAAGGCAACTTAACAGCCACTAATATCGGTGGTACAGGAGCAAGTAATCTTAATGATGCGATTGCTGCTGTAAACAATGGTAATGCTCAGGCCAACGAAGATATTCAGGCCAATACTGATAGACTTGATACTGGTTTGAGCTTCAGTGCAGACAGTGGTAATGATGTTAATAAATCAGTTGGTAATAGCACTGCACTTAAGTTTGAAGGCAGTGATAATATCACGACGACAACCACTGATAGCGGTATCAAGTTTGATTTGAGTGGCAACATCAACGTAGACAATGTTACTGCAGGTACAGTTACTACTGGTAATACTACAGTTAATACAAACGGCGTCACGATAGCTAACGGTCCCAATGAGTCAGTTGTCCTAAGCGGTACTGGCTTAGACAACGGTGGCAACACCATCACAGGTGTTGCTGATGGTATCAATCCTACTGATGCTGTGAATTTTGGACAGTTGAGCGCTCTAGATGGCAAGCTAAGCAACAGCGTTAACGAGTTGGGTTATAAGATCAATGAAGTAGAAGACGATGCTAATGCTGGTATCTCTGCTGCCATGGCAATGTCTTCACTACCGCAAGCTTATATCCCTGGTAAATCAATGATTGGTGGTGGTGTCGCAACATACAACGGTGAAAGTGCAGTTGCTATTGGTTTATCTAAAGTCTCAGACAATGGACGTTGGGTAATGAAGATCAATGGTACAGCGGACACTCAAGGAAATGCAGGCGGCGCAATTGGTGCAGGCTTCCATTTCTAATATAGCCACATCACTGTTTGACAGCGTTTGCTTGAATACAAGCGCTGTCAAATTACTCATAAAACATATTAAGGGATAAATAATGAAAAAATCTTTTTATCGTTACGGCTTGTTGGCTACGTCTGCTTTACTATTCACAGTCACTGGTTGTGCTCAAAAAAACATCATGCCAACTTGGCATTTAACACCTGGTGCCCAGCATGGAGCTGTTGATGCTAACGATTTAGTATTTCCAGATCCAGAAAAGGCATGGCAGAAGGGTGGCACTATCGTCAATCATAATGATATCGCCAAAATACAAGTAGGTACTACTAAAGATCAGATTTATAAAATAATCGGTACACCTCATTTCAGTGAAGGGTTCAATGCTCGTGAATGGGATTATATCCTCAAGTTTTATGATGCCAATAACAATGTAGAGTCTTGCCAGTATAAGATTATCTTCGATGATAGCTACGAGGGTAGATTGCGCGATGATGAATTTTTTGCCACTGAGTTCTACTGGCAGCCAGCATCTTGTGCCAAATATTCACAGTTCTAATATTAGTCGCTATCAATAATATAAAAAAAGAGCAAGACATTAAGTGTCTTGCTCTTTTTTATGATAAGTAGTTTGCTAGATGATTATTATAGCAACATGACTATTAAATAACTGCTAACTATGATGAAGTGAACTATATGCATAGTGCTACAAGATACTGATAAGTTAATAAAAAGGTATTTTGAAAAATTTGAGATTTTGGAGCGTAGTATAAGAGATTGTCTTTTCAAGTCCCCACTAGGAACTTAAACCTCAACACTATCTACCCAAGAGAACTCTTCTAAGATACGCATCCATTGATCGTCTAATCCTGCTGTTAGTACTAGTGGCTCACCAGTGACGGGGTGGCTGAGTGCCAAAGTCTGTGCATGCAACAACATACGCGTGCAATCATAGTGAGTACGAAAAAATCGTGTGTGACGTATATCGCCGTGACTGGTATCACCCACGATATGATGGAATACATGTCTCATATGCCGACGCAACTGATGTTTGCGTCCAGTTTCAGGCGTTAAGCGCACCAGACTGTAGCGGCTAGTGGCATGCTTTTTTGATACTGCAAATGGCAGCTCAACTTGTGCCAAACTCTGCCAGTGAGTCACCGCTTCTTGAGCAGGTTTATCTAAGTTGGCAAATTTATCGGCAATGGCGTCAGGCTTAAAGCTCAACGCGTAATCAACAGTACCTTGCTCAGACATAAACCCACGCACCACGGCCAAATATTGCTTGTTTACTTTGCGTTCAGTAAATGCTTCGGTAAGGCTGCGTGCCACGGCTGAACTCTTGGCAAATAACAATACACCTGATGTGGGTTTGTCTAACCTATGCACTGGAAACACATGGCAGCCTACCGCATCTCGGGTGAGCTGCATGGCAAAGCGTGTCTCACCTTTGTTCAGCCAGCTGCGATGCACCAACAAACCAGCTTCTTTATTAATCGCTACTATATACTCATCTTCATAGATAATTTCTATTTGATCAGCAGTATTGCCTTCGATATCCATGTTTTCATTGCTCATATTTTAGATGCGTCAATTATATATCCTTTTTATTGTACCTGTAGTGGCATAATAAATTTAGATAGTACTGCAGAGAAAATAAGCAGTAAAACTACCGCACCGTTATTTATATCTTTGCCATTAGCAGCAGCGTTAATATAAATGGTAAAACGCTAAATGATAAGACGTCAGCTGCCGATGTATTGAGCATGGAAGTACCAACAACCATTCAACACTTTTCTACGCTCATTATTTGTAATATATAGAGTATCAAGAAAGGAGTAATTTCATGAGTATTCAAACATTAGAGCCAAAGCTGGCTGATGTCGGCGGTATTCCAATCGCACGTTTACTACCTAACAAAGGCAAAAAACCTATCGGTGCGTGATGCTTTTTAGATCAAGCAGGTCCTGCTAATTTTGGTCAGGATGATGCAGGGATGCAAGTGGGTCGCCATCCGCATACTAATTTGCAGACTTTCAGCTGGATGCTAAATGGTGAAGGGCTGCATAAAGACAGTTTAGGTAATGAACAGGTTATTACCAAAAACCAAGTCAATGTCATGACCGCAGGTACAGGTCTGCACCAAGGTATCAGTCATACAGAGCAAAGTGTCTTTCCAGATACGGGTGGTTCAGAAAATGCCGCACGTGGTATCAGTATGGTGCAGCTATGGATTGCGCTTCCCACCGCTCAGAAAATCGAACTCAGTTTTCATCATTATCCTAAGCTACCGACATGGAGCGAGGGCAACGTAGAGATGATACTGACGACAGGCAGTTATACCAATACATCAGGTGAGACATTTGAAGCGCCTACCATTCAGTATTCTAAACTGGTCGGTATAGATGTGTACTTCAAGCAAGATGGCGAAGCGACATTGAATTTAGAGCCAGACTTTGAGTACGGTATTTTGGTTTCAGAAGGGGAAGTAGAGTCCGAAGGCAATATTTGCAAGCAAGACCAGTTATTCCGTTTTCATAATAGCGATATTGCTAATAACAAAAGTATTAAGTTGGCTGCTAAAAAGGGCACACGTATCATGTTCATCGGCGGCGAACCGCTGAATAACCAAGTACTAATGTGGTGGAACTTCGTAGCTGATAACAAAGCTGAGATTGAGCAATCTATTGTTGATTGGAATAATGGTCATGAGCGTTTCGGTAATGTTGACTCTGATATGAAGCGCTTGCCCGCGCCTGAATTACCTAAAGGTTTGAAAGGTTGATTACAACTTATCTCGCCCCTCACTATTTGACCTTAACTCGTAGAAAACTGCTTAAGTAAAATAAGGGGAGTTTGACGTAAGGATTAGAAGGGGTAGGTCGACCAAACATCAAATCCTGATTCGCACATAATTACCACGATATTAAAGCATATGCGAATCAGGACGATATTTGAGATATAGCTCAGGTGGCTTACAATCAGAGCTTCAACGCTTAAGTTCTATAAATGACTTTTACGACATGCCAGCCAAATTTGGTCTTTACTAAATGCGGGGTAAATAGTTCGCCGGTAAAGCAAACCTTATCGAATGGCCCTACCATATCACCTTTGCCAAACTCGCCTAAGCTGCCACCTTTTTTACCTGATGGGCAGGTTGAGTATCGCTTGGCCAGTACGTCAAACTTAGCGCCTTTTTTAAGCTTGGCAATAATGTCCTCAGCTTGTTCTTTATGTTTTACTAAAATGTGCAATGCGCTAGCGGTACGAGCCATAATGTAACCCTTTCATGAAATATCAATTATCAGGACATTATATCACTACTTACTTTGGTTGCTAACCTCACTTGTAGGTGCTGAGTTCTCCCAAGTCATCCTTATACAATCGTGACTATAGGGGTTGGAGAAAAGAAGTTTTAGCCATGTAGTGTTTTATTTAAACTACAGTCTTTATTTAAACTACAGCCCTTAAATGACGGACATAAAAAAAGCCTCAATCTTTAGATTGGGGCTTTTCGAATTGGGGAACTTACTTTACTCATATCAAATCACGGAATCAAACTATCTACCAGAAGTTGAATGCTAGTGTTTAATGCCTCATTAGCGAACTTTTTATTTCTCAAGCTATGATTACATACCGCTTCAGTTTGCGTAGAAAAATCAGAGTAGTGCTGAGTGACTGCCCAAATATGAAAAATCAAATGGATGGCAGACACGGACTTAATCTTGTTATCTGCAATCCAGCCATCAATCACTGCCACCTTTTCACGAACCAAAGATTTCAAAGGGCCTTTTAATACGGCCATCAAATGAGGTGCCCCTTGTATAATCTCTAACGCATATAGTCTTGACGCTGCCGGTGATTTTTTTGAGATTTTATACTTTTCTTCAATATAGGTCTTAAGGGCAACCCTTGGATCTTGGTTAGCGTTAATCTCACTCAAAGGCGATAACCACTTACTCAGCACCTTTTCTAAAACAGCAACATACAGAACTTCTTTACTTTGAAAGTAATAAAATATATTCGATTTAGATATGTCAGCTTCGTCGGCAATTTGCTCCATGCGCGCGCCATTCAATCCCTCTTGGGAAAATACGATCAATGCAGCATTAATGATATGTTCTTTCTTTTTTAATATCTTTGCACTCGTCTCTGTCTCTTCTTTTAGTGCGTATTCTTTCACTATATTTTCCCTCATCGTAAAGCCATATGAACCTAATTTTAAATGATAGTTGATTCAATTTAAAAAAGGGTCGAAGTAACCAAAGGCAGATGCTACTGGTTGATCAAAACGGGTATGCCAACTACTCCAACAGCGAGCAATACCATATCGGTTTACAGGTTTACAGACTAAAGCAACCCGCTGTTACCCCATCTTTTCTGCTGCTCATTCCACCTTATCTTCATCCAAACCACCATCAAAATGTACTTATAAATAATTTATACATTTGTGCACTATTTTATAACATTTTGCACCAATTTATAACAGCCCGCACTATTTTTCTGCATATTTTTAGACCATATGGTTTAATAATTTTTGTGAAAAAAATATATAAGTTATTGATAAATAAAAATTAATTTATTTGGCATAAATTATGCTACATAAAAAACATGAAATAATCTTTATTTCTTTTATCGCTCTTTTCTTCCTCAAACGTATAGGTGAAATCATGGAAATAGGTATTTTTTGTCCGATTGGTAACAATGGCTGGTTAATTTCAAAAAACGCGCCGCAATACAAGCCAACATTTGAGCTAAATAAACAAATTGTGCAACGGGCTGAGCACTATGGTTTTGATTTTGCGCTCTCGATGATCAAACTGCGCGGTTTTGGCGGGGAAACTGAGTTTTGGGATTATAACCTCGAGAGTTTTACTCTGATGGCAGGACTCGCGGCAGTAACGTCCAAAATAAAAATCTATGCCACATCAGCAACGTTGGTCATGCCACCTGCGATCGTAGCGAGAATGGCATCAACGCTTGATAGCATCTCAAACGGGCGTTTTGGATTGAATGTCGTGACTGGCTGGCAAGAAGCAGAATATGGACAGATGGGCATGTGGCCAGGTGATGATTATTTTGGTAAGCGCTATGACTACCTATCTGAATATGTACAAATTTTAAGAGATCTTTGGGCAACAGGCCAATCTGATTTGAAGGGTGAGTTCTTTCAGATGAATGACTGTCAGGTGAAGCCTATTCCAAAAGCGGATATGAAGATTATCTGTGCGGGCCAATCAGATACAGGCTTGGCGTTCTCTGCAAAATACGCTGATTACAACTTTGTCTTCGGTAAAGGTCTGAACACGCCAACTGCCTATGCCGGTATCAATGATCGCTTAAAGGTACACACGGATAAGACGGGTCGTAACGTTCCGACCTATGTCCTCTTTATGGTCATTGCAGATGAGACCGATGAAAAAGCCCAAGCAAAGTGGCAATCATACAATGATGGTGCGGATTTCGAAGCCATTGATTGGTTGCAGTCGCAAGGCGGTAAGGACAAAACATCAGGCAAAGATACCAACGTTCGCCATATGGCCTCAAGCGTTTCACCAGTCAATATCAATATGGGTACGCTTGTCGGCTCTTTTGAAAATGTCGCCAGTATGTTAGACGAAGTCGCTGAAGTACAAGGTACGGATGGCGTTCTACTGACCTTTGATGATTTCGTGCAAGGCGTGGAAGATTTTGGTAGCAGAATTCAACCGCTGATGCAGAGCCGCATCAATGTTGATACACCAGTTGCCAGCCAAGCTGTCAGCGAAGCCTAATAAAAGGAGCAGATATGAATTCGGTTAATACAATTTGTGCAGACTTTACCAAGGAATCCTCTCCTGTTTTAGAGTCGTTGCCTGAACCTATCAAGTTAGATCCCTCCCAAACGGCGCTGATCGTCGTGGACATGCAAAACGCGTATGCCAGCCAAGGTGGTTATCTAGATTTGGCTGGGTTCGATGTCACAGCGACCAAACCCGTCATCGATAAGATAAAGCAGGCCGTGAATATTGCGCATCAATCTGGCATACAAGTTATCTACTTTAGAAATGGCTGGGACAACAAGTATGTAGAAGCGGGTGGTAGCGGGTCGCCTAATTATCACAAATCAAATGCCCTAAAAACCATGCGTAAGAATCCCGAGCTTGAGGGAACATTATTGGCAAAAGGGGGCTGGGATTATGAGTTGGTCGACGAGCTTAGCCCTGCGCCTCAAGACATCGTTATAGATAAACCTCGATATAGCGGCTTTGCGAACACCAACTTCGATAGCGTATTGCGGTCACGAGGCATACGTAATCTATTACTCACTGGTATCGCGACCAACGTCTGCGTTGAATCTACGCTTCGAGATGGATTTTTCCTTGAGTATTTTGGGGTGTTATTAGATGACGCTTGTTATCAGGCAGGGCCAGTAGAAGCTCATGACGCCACACTATATAACGTAAAAACCTTTTTTGGTTGGGTATCTGATGTTGCCAGCATGCAGCAGTGTTTTTCAGATAGCTAACGTTTTACTTAGCCAGTTTTTAGCATCTAAACCAAGCGCTTCATACTTAATCTAACCACAATAGGAATGTAGATATGTCTAAACAAGTGATTATCCCTGAAGGTACCAGCAAACCATTAGCCCCTTATGTGCCAGCGACTAAGGCCGACAACATCGTTTATGTCTCGGGCACTTTGCCTTTCGATGAAAACAACGATGTCGTACATGTGGGTGATGCCGCTGCTCAAACTCGCCATGTGTTAACAACGATTCAAAACGTTATTCAAACCGCTGGCGGCGATATGGATGATGTGACCTTTAATTCAATCTTTGTAAAAGATTGGGCAGATTATGACGCGGTCAATCAAGTCTATGCAGAATTTTTTCCCAATGAAAAGCCAGCAAGATTTTGTATCCAATGCGGGCTGGTTAAACCAGACGCTTTGGTCGAAATCGCGTCCATAGCGCACATTGGATAAAAACCTGCTTAAAAATAACTGCAGTTAGTGAATTTAAAGTTACCTGACATTGAACCGCCTAGCATTGGACTGTAGTAGGGCGCTTTAGTTGACTACACATGTGGCGGAATATTGTTTAAAAGGAAATGACAGATGAATACAGTAATTAAAGAAAGCCAAGTAACGCAATCCTCATTAATGAAACATAAGTCTAAAGAATCATTCACCTCTACGGCAGGAAACTTAACCGACATGCAGCAGTCTTTTAGAGATGCGATGAGCAAGTTGGCGGCTGCCGTGAACATTATTACCACTGAGGGTCCAGCAGGGCGCGCAGGATTTACAGCCTCAGCGGTGTGCAGTGTCACTGACGAACCGCCAACCCTATTAGTGTGTCTAAACCGAAGCGCTTCTGTATACAAATTTTTTAAAGAAAATATGGTGCTATGCGTCAACACACTTGGTCTTGAACATAAAGATTTGAGCGGTGTGTTCGGTGGTAAAAAGGCGCTGGAAGAAAGATTTGAGCAAGGCAACTGGTCCACGCTGTCAACCGGATCGCCTGTATTAGAGGATGCCAGCATTTCTTTTGATTGCAAAATCAAACTCATCAGCTCGGTGGGGACCCACGATATTCTTATTTGTGAAGTATTGGATATCAAACACAAGCCTGATTGTGAAAGTCTCATCTATTTCAATCGAGACTACCATCAATTGAGTAAGTGCACGAATTAAGTGTACTAAGTATCACACCTCTACTTTTTTTAAGGATATTCAAAATGGATAAATGGTTTGTGAAATGGCGTCCCTACACCGGGAACCTAGAAACGACACCGGTAGGTATCAATGAATACTTACCAATGGGTAAAAGTGTGGTGTTAGGCGCACAGCACTCATTCGCAATGTTTGGTGCGACAATCTTAGCTCCCTTACTGATGGGCTTTGATCCTAGCTTAACCATGCTTATCACTGGTATAGGCACGATACTTTTCTTTCTGATTACTGGCGGTCACGTACCAAGTTATTTGGGCTCTAGCTTCGCATTTATCGGAGCGGTCGCAGCAGTGACAGGGTATAGCGGTACTGGTATCAATCCAAATATTGGTATTGCCCTTGGGGGTACCGTTGTCTGCGGGATTTTATATGCATTGATGGGTCTGCTGGTAATGAAAACAGGGACAGAGTGGATTGAGAACTTGATGCCACCTGTGGTCACTGGGTCCATTGTCATGATTATCGGGTTGAACTTAGCGCCTGTCACCATACAAAGCGTCATCGGCAGTAGCTTTGACTCTTGGATGGCGTTAGTCACCGTATTATGTATTTGTTCAGTCGCTGTATTCACCAAAGGTATGGTCAGGCGCCTGTTACTGTTAATCGGATTGGTCGCTGCATATTTTATTTATTTCCTATTAACCAATGTGATGGGTATGGGCACGCCTATTGATTTTAGTCCAATTGCAAATGCCGCTTGGTTCGGCATTCCAACCCTTTATTCTCCTGTCTTTGAGACCAGTGCCATATTAGTCATTGCACCTGTCTTTATCATCTTAATCGCTGAAAACCTTGGTCATTTCAAAGCAGTAGAAGCCATGACTGGCAAAAGTATCTCGCCTTATATGGGTAGAGCATTCTTCGCTGACGGCCTTTGTACCACGCTTTCAGCCTCGGTAGGCGGTACTGGTATGACGACTTATGCAGAAAACATCGGCGTGATGGCCGCGACCAAAATCTACTCTACAGTCGTCTTTGTCATAGCAGGTGTCTTTGCAATCTTATTGGGCTTATCTCCTAAGTTTGGAACTTTAGTCAGCACCATCCCAGTGCCTATTTTGACCGGTGCTTCAATCGTTGTCTTTGGTTTGATTACGATCGCTGGTGCGCGTATCTGGATGAATGCAAAAATTGATTTCAGTAAGAATGGCAATATGTTGGTAGCCGCCGTCCCAGTAATCTTAGGTACTGGCAACTATTCACTAAACATTGCCGGTTTTGATTTAGGTGGTATCGGTACCGCTACTTTTTTAGCCATTCTTATGAATCTCGTTTTCAATTTTAAAAACAAACAAAAAGAGGTGAGCGTGACCACTGAGAGAGAAATTGCTACATCAGAGCCGCTCTTAAAGCTCAATCCATAAATTTAAACACCTATTTGATATTACCTTAAGGAATCGTGTCATGACTGCAGAACTACGCAACGTACAACAATTGATAAACGGCGAATTTACTGAATCGACTACCACAGAATGGATTGATATCACCAATCCAGCCACTCAAGAAGTTATCGCCAAGGTACCACAATCAACACCTGAGGAAATCGATCAAGCCATCAAAATGGCATCTGAGGCTTTTAAGAGCTGGCGTATCACACCTATCAGTAAACGAGCTCGTATTTTCTTAAAGTATCAACAACTGATACGTGAAAATATGGATGAGCTGGCAGCGCTACTGACTGAAGAACAAGGTAAGACACTGGCAGATGCTAGAGGTGATGTATTTAGAGGTCTTGAGGTCGTAGAGCACGCATCAGGTATCGGTAACTTGCAGCAAGGGGGCTACATTGAAAATGTCGCCAGTAGTGTTGATATGTATACCGTGCAGCAACCAATAGGTGTCTGTGCAGGTATTACCCCCTTTAACTTTCCTGCCATGATACCGCTATGGATGTTTCCAATGGCCATCGCCACAGGCAACACGTTCATCTTAAAGCCTTCTGAACAAAACCCAATCGTTACCATGAGGTTGGTTGAGCTGGCGCTTGAAGCGGGTATACCAAAAGGGGTATTAAATGTGGTTCATGGAGGCAAAGACACGGTGGATGCGCTGTGCGATCACCCAGATATAAAAGCGATATCTTTTGTTGGTTCAACTGCGGTGGGCAAGCATGTGTATGATCGAGCCGGTCAAGCTGGCAAACGTGTGCAATGTATGATGGGTGCAAAAAACCATGCCGTTATCATGCCTGATGCCAATAAAGAACAAAGTCTGAATCAGTTGGCAGGAGCCGCATTTGGTGCAGCAGGGCAGCGATGCATGGCACTGTCTGTTGTGGTATTGGTTGGAGAATCTAAACAGTGGGTTGATGAAATTGTAGAAAAATCAGCACAGCTGGTAGTGTCTGCTGGCAAGGATGATAAAGATTTAGGTCCGCTAATATCTAAGCCAGCCAAAGCCCGTGTTGAGCGCTTAATCCAAGCGGGAGTCGATGAAGGCGCAACCCTCAGACTAGATGGCCGTGGTTGTCAGGTAGCAGGTTATGAAAATGGTAACTTTGTTGGTCCGACCATTTTAGACAATGTAACCACTGATATGAGCTGCTATACCGAAGAGATCTTTGGTCCTGTCCTGTGCATTATGTATGCCGACACGCTTGAGGAAGCCATTAAGATTATCAATACCAATCCAAATGGTAATGGCACCGCAATTTTCACCCAGTCTGGCGCCCATGCACACAAGTTCCAACAAGATATCGATGTTGGACAAGTTGGTATTAATTTACCAATTCCAGTACCGCTACCAATGTTTTCGTTTACAGGGTCTAGAGCCAGTAAATTAGGAGATTTGGGTCCTTATGGCAAGCAAGCGGTGCAGTTTTATACACAGACTAAAACCGTGATATCACGTTGGTTTGATGAAGATGCTAGTGAAGGCGTAAATACCACTATCTCTATGAAGTAGCTGTACGGCCTAGCAAACGTAGGACGTTATGTAGAGCACGTGATCGATTGATAATAGGCTCTACATAACAACATACAAAAGCAAATTTAAATGCAAATGGTGGATTTTATGAATATCAATACAATACCAGAAATCATTGAAGATATTAAAGCAGGCAAGATGGTCATAATCATGGATGATGAGGATCGGGAAAATGAAGGTGATCTGATTATGGCCGCCACTTTAGCCAAACCTGATGATATCAATTTTATGATCACCCATGCCAGAGGTTTGGTTTGTTTGACCTTGACCTCCGAGCGTTGCAAAAAATTAAAACTACCTCTCATGTGCAAAGACAACCAAGCACCTTATAGTACAAATTTCACTGTTTCCATTGATGCAGCAAAAGGCGTAAGTACCGGAATATCAACGGCAGACAGAGCTCAGACTATCAGAACTGCCGTGTCTCAAGACGTCACCTTTGATGACGTCGTAACCCCAGGTCATATTTTTCCATTAGTGGCTAAAGAAGGCGGTGTCTTAGAGCGGGCTGGGCATACCGAAGCAGGTTGTGACCTAACGAGACTGGCTGGTTTAGAGCCTGCTGCGGTTATTGTAGAGATTATCAACCAAGATGGTGAAATGGCTCGTAGAAATGATCTGATGAAATTCGCCGATATTCATAATCTAAAGGTCGGCACTATAGACGCGTTAATCAAATATATTAAGTCTCAAGAGGCTGTTAAAAATAAAAGTAAAAATGAAAGCGAAGTCGAAAATTTCGAAGAAACCGTAGCGTACGAATATGATGAAAGCGATGAGCGTACCATTGAATTGATTTAGTCAGCTTAATTTGACTTGGTTTTATAAGCTATTAGATACTTTTACCGCAATTTGAAATTTACTAAAATTGGATGAAACCCTATGTTAGTTAAAAAATATCCTTGTAAGAACGACACGTCAGAAACGGTCGTATTTAGTTCAGGTTTAGGCGGGCATGCTGATTTTTGGTTACCTCAAATTGAGTGTTTTACCGAGCATTACAATGTGATTTGCTATGAACAAGAGGGGGTATCGCCTGATAGCGATCTCTTATCCGATGACTATTCTATGCAAGATTTAGCAGAACAATTAATTGAAATTTTAAAACAAGAAGGGCTGTCTAATTGTCATTTCGTCGGTCACGCACTTGGCGGGTTTATTGGTATGGAAGTCGCTTATAAAGCGCCAGAATTGTTAGATAAACTGGTCATCTTAAATGGATGGGAAAGCCTTGACCCTCATACTATTAAATGTTTTCGTATGCGAACCAGTTTGCTACAAGATACAGGTATAGAGGCATTTGTACGCGCTCAAGCGATATTTTTGTACCCACCGATCTGGATCTCAGACAACATAGACGCACTCACGCACAAAGAAAATAAAGCCATCGCTCACTTTGCGCCAGTCGAGAACGTCTCAACGAGACTAAAAGCCTTGCAGGCTTATCAGCCCCTGATAAATGCCAAGCATATCAAAAATAAAACGCTAGTTTTAAGCAACCTCGATGATGTTTTGGTGCCATGGCAACGCGGTTTGGCTTTAGCTGAAAATATGCAAAATGCCCAATTTGAGTTAATGGTGACGGGCGGACATGCCAGTACAATCACAGAAACCTGCTCAACCAATAGCAAAATCCTTCAATTCTTATCCAAAAATTAATATCAATTAGGACGTACTATGACTGACTCCCTATCGTTATCTTCAGAAGATCTAGATCAACTATTTGGTAAGGCCAGATCCTTTAACGCTTGGCAAAAAAAAGACGTACCAGATGCACTACTTGAAGAGATCTATCATTTAGTTAAAATGGCACCTACCTCGGCCAACTGTTCACCGGCGCGGTTTGTGTTTCTTAAATCTGATGACGCTAAAGCGAAATTAGAGCCAGCACTGTCATCAGGTAATATCGAAAAAACAATGACAGCACCTATCACAGTGATTGTCGCTTATGATAATGAGTTTTATGAACAACTTCCCAAATTATTCCCACATACGGATGCCAGATCATGGTTTAACTCTAGCCCTGAGCTCATAGAAGAGACGGCGTTTAGAAACAGTTCTATGCAAGCGGCCTATCTGATTTTGGCTTGTAGAGCCTTGGGTTTAGACACAGGCCCAATGTCTGGATTCAATAATGAACTGGTAGATAAAACCTTTCTTAAAGATAGTAAATGGACTTCAAACCTACTCATTAATATAGGCTATGGTCAAGAAGATCAATTATACAGCCGTCTCCCAAGACTAGACTTTGATGAGGCTTGTCAGATATTATAAGGAATAAGCGATTCATCCATGTGAAAGGGTAGCTGCTTTGGACTGGGTTATTAAGTGAGTCATGATGACGCTTAATAACCATTTTTGATTACAAAGCTCTGAAACTAAAGGTTTTCCGCTACAGCTCTTTTATTGCAGGCATAAAAACAGCCCCAATCCTTACGATTGGGGTTTTCTACATCTGGGAATGTATAAGCAGACTCGGAAAAACACTAAGGAAAATTCTATTTACTGATATCTTCAGTCCGTTAGATTAAAGCTTTCTATGTTAGTTTCAATAGCATTGCTCAGGTTAGCCTACAAAGATACTATGTATAGATGTTCAATCGGTAAATATATGAAGTTAAAGAATTATGCTTACTTATCGGAATAGACTATTAGTGGTCATGGCATAGAGTGGAAGAGTCTCTAGAACAGCACATCAATATTTCTTATTATCATTATTAGGCCACTGATGACCATTAGTATCAGCAGCATAATTCTAAACTGGCTAATACTAATACCTGCCAAAAAGCGTTTGCCAATAATATTACCAATCACGGCGCCCAGTCCTAATACAAGACCATACGCGCATATCTTGACGGTGAGTATCCCAAAAAAGGTGTAGCTGATGATTTGTACAATACCTACAAAGAAAGAATTAGCTGTTTTGGTCGCAATAAGGCTTTCTTTTTCTAGTCCAGCATTCATATAAAAAGGGTTAAGAATAGGGCCGAGGCCACCCACCAAAGTGCTCATAAAGGCAATGACAAAGCCCACAGGCACAAAACCTACTTTTGGCATATCAAATGTTTTACTTACTTTACCAAACTTGTATTGGAAAATAGTCGAGACTAAAAATGCGCCAACCAATAACTGAATCCAGCCTGCGTCCAAACGACTAAACACCAATGCGGCTAGCCATGCACCTACGATAGCGCTTGGGACATAATATTTGGTCAATGACCAATCAATATCATGCCAAAATAGATAAAGTCGCGAGGCATTACTCAGAAAGGTAGCCACGTTGATCACAGGTGGTGCAATCGCTGTCCCTACCAACGAAGAGGTAACTGGTATCAGCAACATAGCGCCGCCACCACCAGATATAGTGGAGATAATAAAAGCGACCATGCCAGCGATGAACAAACCTACTAAATGCCAAGTTGGAATGGTTTGCAATAAATCTAAAACAAAGAGCACTATAAAATCCTATTTCATAAGTGACATCAAGTAGTGATGTTTTGCTAATTTTGGACAGCTGACAAAAGAGTTAGGAGTATTAAATAACTGTTGCAAGTAGGGTGAAAGTATCTCTAAAAAAACGGTGGCCATACATAGAGTATAACCACCGCCGGAGAGACATTTAGAGACGAACTAGCAAGAACTTATGCAGCAGTCTTCTTAAAGCGCTTACGATACATTTTACGAATGATTGGCATGAATATCATGACAACTACCAGACCCCATAGTGATACGGTGATTGGGCTACTCCATAGAATAGACATCTCACCTTGAGAAATAGACAAGGCACGTCTGAGGTTAGACTCCATTAGCTCTCCCAGTACATAACCTAGAATAAGGGCTGATAGAGGGAAATGTAGCTTGCGTAAGAAGTAACCAAATATCCCAAGTCCTACCATGAATACCATATCAAAGGTCGTGCTGTTGATAGAGTAAACACCAACGAAACTGATAGCAGCAATAGATGGTATCAAGATATAGTTTGGTACATTAAGTAGCTTAGAAAACACACCAACCAAAGGAATATTCATTACTAACAAGATAACGTTACAGATGAATAATGAAGCGATAAGACCCCAAACGATGTCTGGCTGTTCGGTAAATAGCTGCGGACCTGGCGTGATGTTGTACAAAGTCAATGCACCCATCATGACCGCTGTCGTACCAGAACCAGGGACACCCAAGGTCAACATCGGTACAAATGAACCACATGCTGATGCGTTGTTAGCCGCCTCTGGAGAGGCTAAACCACGAAGATCGCCTTCACCAAATTTGCCATTGTCTCCAGCAATTTTGCGTTCACTAGCATAGGTCATCGCACTCGCGATAGTCGCACCAGCGCCCGGCAAAATTCCAACGAAGAAGCCCATTATGCCACTACGCACCATGGCACCAACGCTAAAGAGAAATTCTTTTAGGTTAAATAAGCTACGTTTACCTTGCGCAATAATTTTCCCACCAGTACTGGTTCTTTCGAGCAAAATCAGAATTTCACTGACACTGAAAAAGCCAATAACGATCGTTGTGAACTGAATACCATCAGATAAGTTGACTGAATCAAAGGTATAGCGATAGATACCTGTGACCGCATCGACGCCGACAGTGGCCAGACCCAAGCCGATTAACGCTGACACTGCTGTCTTGATAGGTTGATCACCAACCAAACCACTCAAACAGCAAATCGCGAATACCATTAATACGAAGTATTCAGCAGGTCCAAAAGACACTGCCCATTTAGCCAATAGAGGTGCGAACAAGACCACACCAATGGTCGCAATCGTAGAACCGATAAATGAAGCAACCGCAGAGATGGACAAGGCGATGCCAGCCTTGCCTTGAACCGCTAGCGGGTTACCATCCAATGAGGTCATAACCGCCGCGGCAGATCCCGGCACGTTAAGTAGAATGGCAGAAATACGACCGCCATATTCGCAACCAAGATAAACAGCCGCTAGTAAGATAAGTGCACTCTCGGGTGGTAGACCAAGGGCAAAGGCAAAAGGCAATAGAATTGCCACACCATTAATAGGGCCAAGGCCAGGCAACATGCCTACAACTGTACCAATAAAAGCGCCAATGAGTGCAATCAGTAAGTTTTTGGGCAACATCGCTACGCCAAAACCTTGCATTAAAAAGTCAAAAGTTTCCATAATAGCTATCCCATTATTCCTGATAATACTCCAAGTGGCAGAATCACATCCAAAGCCATGTCAAATAAGACATACAGGGCGATACTGATCACAACTGAAAAGATAAGGCTTTTAATAGGATTCCCGGCAAATAGTAAACCAACCGCAAAACACATCAGTGTGGTAGCAATCACAAAACCTAAAGGCTCAAAAATTAAGCTATAAATCAATAATGCGCTGACACACAGCACAAGATTTCTAAGTACGACGTTGTTATATCCTAAATTGATGACTTTCGTAAATCGTGCTGGACGAAAAGCAATAACCAAGGTCAAAAGTGCCGTAAGCGAGAAAATCAAAATAGGATAGGGTCTAGGGCCGATAGGATCATAGGCAATAGGAGCAACGTAACCAATAGCTAAATAGACCAGAAATAAGCTAAACAGCCCCATTAATCCAGAAAATGCACGTTCCATTGTCATAGAAGTATTCCTTAAATTCCAAAATAAGAAGGTTGAGAGATGTCTCATCTGTCAACCTTCGATAAATACTATAAAAATCAGTATTCAATCATTAAGGGGATATGATCTGAGTCATGCTACTTAGCTGCAGCATCAACAAGACCGTACTCAGCAGACAACTCACGTAGCTCACCTGTACGTTTATAAACGTATGCTTCTAGCTCATCACCAGTCATAGAGAATGGTAGTAGCTCTTGCTGCTCGCGTAATTCAGCGAATTTTGGATCCGCAAGCATGTTATCAAAGCTTGCTTTCCACCAGTCATAAGCGGCAGGGCTGACATCTGGACCCATGTAATAACCACGCATGACTGGCCAAGTAACGTCATAGCCTTGCTCTACAGCAGTAGGAATATCGGCCATAGTGCCGCCCAATCTTTCATCTGCAAATACGGCCAATACACGTAATTTGCCAGCAGTGGCTTGTGGCATGATCTCAGCGATACCAGCACTTACGACAGTCACATGGTTACCCATGACCGCTGTAATAGCCTCACCGCCACCTTCCATCGCAACATAAGTCATATCGCTAGGATCAACACCAACCGCTTTAGCCAAAATAGCTGTCTGCATCCAGTCCTGACCACCAACACTACCACCAGCGGCGAAACTGATTGCTTTTGGATTTGACTTAAGCTCAGCAACCAATCCTGCTAAGTCTTTAATAGGTGAGTCTGCATTGACAGCGATAGCACCATAATCAGTACCGACGGCTGCTAGCCATTTCACGTCTTTTTCGGTGAATTTACCAAACTTACCTTGCGATAGATTTAGGATAGAGCCAGTAGAGAAAGCAATGATTGCATCGTTGTTAGCACGGTCATTGGCAACGATTTTGTTATAAGCAACAGCACCCACACCGCCTGGCATATAAGTGACTCGCATCGGATCTTCTAATAGGCCGGTATCTCTTAAGCCAGCTTGAGCAAGCTTACAAGTCAAGTCAAAGCCACCGCCTGGTTTTGCTGGGGCGATACATTCTGGACGTGAAGGGGCGTCATAACTGGCATCAGATGCTGCCGTATCAGATTTATTACATGCGGTAAGGGTGAGTACAGAAAGGCCAAGAGCCAAATAGGATAGTTTTTTCACACGACACTCCTTGTGTGTATTTTTAATGAATAGCTCAATAGAATTCTGAGCAAAATAATAAAGTAATGACAGATGAAGTTCAGATCATCCTGACAATAACTACTAAACTTCATAAAAGTAGAGTTTTTAGCGTTTTGCAAAAGTAACAGAATATTATAAAAATAACAAGAAACATATGTATGTATACATGAATTTTATTTTAAGGTACTATCACAATGACTGATAACAAATTATTTATCGTCTCAATATCAAGGAAAATAAAAGACAGAAGAATCTTCAGGATAAAGGATGGTGGTGTCGATAAAAAGTAATTAGTACAATGATTTACAGGTATTGATAACTATGAGAGCGATATTGAAAATGTGCTAGGGCATGTTTTTTTGGATAAGGAAAAGAGCTAACTCGGTAGATGAAGTCAGTGAGATGAGACTAAGCGCCATGACGGGCAATTCATTAGGTATTTAAGAAGTTTGGTTGTATATATCAGTCAAAAGACAGCTGCATCAAAACTGTCTTTTGGAAGGGATTTGCTTAAGGGTAGGGCGTGTTCCCATTCTCAACATAGGAACACATACTAGCTAAAACAGCAGCTGGATAATGAAAATTGCTAATATACCAATACCAATATCTAAGGGTACCGCTTTAAATAGTAGCGCATTAAACAGCTTGTTTTTTTCTATAACTACTTGAGAAGCGCCCAACATTAGACTACCTCCTGATGAGAAAGGAGAGAGGGATGAGCTTTGTGCTCCCACCACAATACAGGTAAATAACAATAGAGGGTTAAGTCCAGAGGCGACGGCTAAAGGCAGCACCATAGGAAATAGAGTAGGAGCGACTACACCAAGTGTACTAGCAAAGATTGACATGATGGCGCTAATAACGAAGACCAAAATTGGTATCATCCAGATAGGAACGTTGGTACTTAGCCATTCTGTTAGCTCGTAAATAACACCGATCTCGACGCCAAGGCCGATCAGCATACCGACCCCACAAATCATAATAAGTGTATTCCAGGGGATTAAGGCAATTACTGTTTTTTCGTCACCTAATTTCAGTAATAAACTGATTAAGGCAAAAATAATGGCGATAAAACCAATGTCAATCCGAGCGTTTAAAAACTGAATTGCTTCTATGTTAGGCATTAGGAGATTTAAGATGGGTACAATAAGCACGATAGCCATCATGATAAAAATCAGCATAATAGATTGTTTTTGCTTATTATCGAAAGGCTCTGGTACTATCGTTTGAATCGCAATTTTGCTATTTTTAGCATTAAAAAAGCAATATATACCTAGGACGATCACTGGCATGAGAAAGGTAACCGCAAAGACACCTAAAACATAAGTAAAGGTATTATCATTTGCGACGCCAGCCCCGCGCATCAGCTCTCGAAAGATAACCCCACTTTGTGAGGTGATAAAATTAGCACCAGCCAATGCACCATAGTTAACAGATAAGGTAGCAATGACAAGATTCAAATTAGTACGTTTAGACAATAACAAAATCATAGGTGCCATCGTGGCTAAGACGGTGTAATAACCAGCCCCTAAGCCAGCAACGACCGTAGCGGCAAAGAAAATAACCAATGGTAAAAACTCGGGAAAATGACGACATCTATAGATCAAATGATTCGATAGTTTTTCTAAAGCGCCATTCGCTAAAGGAAAATTATAGAAGAGAGTGACGGCAAAAATAACAAAGAAAATTTTGAGAGGCCACAGCTCAACAATTTCATAAGCGCTCATTCCCATACCGAAACAGCCAATGAGGTATGAGAATGCAATAGCAAATAGACCAATATTGATCTTGGTGGTATAGCCCAAAATAATACATATTACTATTGCGGCTAGAATATAAAGAGTCACGACTGCCCCTTGAGCTTAACTACATGAATTCTATAGAGAATTGTATTGACTTCTATAGGTAAAGAGCATTACGAGAATATTGACAAACAACTTTCTAGATTACAGAATCGTATAAGCCTGAAATGCACGTATAAATAAGTGGAATAATAGCAAAAAAAGTAATATGAATTAGATAAGATTGCCCACAAAGTGCCAGACAGTCGTTAGTATTGCAATGATATATAAGGTTTTCTTAGCGCTTAAGATAGAGTACTCCGTTATAACCCAATCTCCAGAATGATAACAATGCTTAAAAACAGTAAAAAAATTCATAAACCCTTTAAATTGTGGTGAAATAATGCTAAAAAATTTAGAAAAATTTAAAATACCACGGTATGAGCAAGTACGATGGCACATTTTGACTTTATTGACAGAAAGCAAATGGGACGAAAACACACCTTTACCGACTGAGCAAGAGTTTGCAGATAAGTATCAAGTATCAGTCGGAACCGTTCGAAAAGCGGTTGAAAAGCTGGTCGACGATGGTGTGTTAACCAAGTATCAAGGCAGAGGTACCTTTCTAAAGCGTCCAGATTTTGAAAGCTCATTATTACGGTTTTTTAAATTTCGTGATAAAGATGCTTGCTATGCGACACCGACAGGCGTGGTCAAAAAAGTCATGGTAATAGAGGGTATTGAAGAGATTAACGAAAAGCTAGATATTGGTAAGAATAAAGCGCTCATTTATATAGAACGTGTACGTATCATTGAGGGCAAAGTTTCGCTGAGTGAAAAAATTTGGTTGCCTAAGAGTCGTTATCAGGCCTTTGTAAATCTAGAGCCTGAAGATTTTGAGAATTTGCTATATCCGTTCTACTATACTAAGTGTGGCCAGTTTGTCTCATCTGCCGTAGAGACACTATTTTTTGTAGCCAATCACGTAGACCCTTATTTAGATAATAATGAGCAAGAGAACCTAGTGAAGGTATGCCGTATTGCTAAGAGTCTAGAAGGTGAGCCTATCGAATATAGAGAGTCATATGGAATGGCGGAGAAGTTCAGCTATGAAGTTAATATTATTTAATAAATAGTAAGCCATTAGTAGATTTCTTGTCTTAAGATAAGATATCGTCTGAGTTAAAAATACCATCGTGTTCTCATACTAAAGAACGTAGTAAAAGATACGTTCTTTAGTTTTACTGTACCAGTAAAATAAAGATTAAAAAATCTAGGTTATAAAACGTCAATATATTCTTTTTACGCTTACCTTCAGGCGGCTTAATTACAACACTCTAAGTCAATATCTATCAGATAAACAGCATCGCTTATGCGATTGTGAGTTTAATGACATTACAAGCTCGACAGCAGAACACTTGTTTCACTATTCAAAATGCCATCAATCTCTCTGACTTGACGCAGCACTTCATCAAATTCTCTCAAGCTTGTCGTGTGTATCTCTCCTACCAAGTCCCATGCCCCATTGGTCGTATGTAGCTTAATCAATTGCGGGATACCCCGCAGTTTCCTAATCACTTGTGAAGTAGATTTTCCTGTTACCTCAATCATCATCATCGCTTTAACTGTTTCTTTATCTAATGCTTCATGCACTCGAATCGTAAATCCTAAAATAGCACCGTTGTGAATCAGTCTATCCAATCTGTTTTGGACAGTGGCACGAGAGACTTTGAGTTTTTTAGCCAGGTTTGAGATGGTTGCTCGACCATCTTGTCGAAGTTCAGATATCAGTTCGCTATCTAAAGAGTCATAAGTGTAATACGCCATAAAAATGCTTCCTTCATTAGATTTTGACATTATGCTAAGTAGCACCTAACAATGTGTCAAAAAAATGTCCATATTTGGTAAGTTATTGACATTTTAACTGACAATTATAATTGGTAGCATATTAATTGTCGGTTAAATAAATAATATTCATGGAATGGAGCAAAATTAATGTCTAAATTTATCGTATCACAAAAACAAGGTGTGCCATTTGTTAGCGTACAGGCGATGGCTGAGATCATTAGTAATTATGGTATAGAACAGACCATAAAAGAATTGGTAGATGCTTTAGAACAAGATTTTTCTCGTTGGGATAGTTTTGAAAAATCCAGTCGTTTTGCTTCTCATTCCAAAGACGGTGTCATAGAGTTGATGCCTGTCAGCGATGGTGAAATGTTTGCGTGCAAATATGTCAATGGTCATCCGATCAATACCAAGCGCGATTTGCAGACGGTAGCCGCTTTTGGCTTATTGTCTGATGTCGATACTGGCTATCCCATTCTACTGACAGAGATGTGTATCTTGACTGCCTTACGTACGGCAGCGACTTCTGCACTGGTTGCCAAACATTGTGCACCCAAAAACGCCCAGACTTTGGCGCTTATCGGTAATGGTGCTCAGGGTGAGTTCCAAGCAATGGGTATGAAGGCAGTCGTGGGTATCTCAAAAGTGCGTTTGTATGATGTCGACCCAGCCGCATCTGAAAAAGTAGCGCATAACCTTGCCGATTCAGGTCTAGAGATTATTATCTGCAAAACGGTAGAAGAAGCAGTTGAAGGTGCAGATATCATCACTACCTGTACCGCAGATAAGAAAAATGCCACGATTCTGCGTGATGATATGGTCAAAAAAGGCGTTTATATCAATGCCATCGGTGGTGACTGTCCTGGCAAAACGGAGCTGGATGCCAATATCTTGTTAAGAGCCGATCATGTGATTGTAGAGTTTGAACCACAAACCCGTATTGAAGGCGACATTCAACAGCTCTCTCAAGATTTCCCTGTGACAGAGTTTCACCGCATCGTAAACGGTGAAAAAGCAGTACGCACCAATGAAGATAACTTGGTTGTATTTGATGGTGTTGGTTTTGCCTCAGAAGACTTTACGGCTTTGGTATTTTTGCGTGATTTGATCAAAAAGCAGGATGCATATGAGCTGCTTGACTTGATTCCTCAGCAACAAGACCCTAAAAACCTCTATTCGGTGGTCAAAGCTCATAGCAAAGATCTTAGCCTAGAGACGGATGAAGCGATGGCCGCATCATAAGTAATTTGAATATAGAAAATAGGAGTTCAATACCAGATTTGGACTCAAATGATGAAAAACTTGTTTTATTTAATAGAGGCAAAATAATGAATGATTTAATGAAAAACGTGCGAATAGTAGAAGTTTATTCAGACGTCGCAGGGCATAAAAAAGGCGCGTCACTAGGAATCGATGCATTGCGCGCGTCATCAAAAGAGATGAATGCAGACTACTATGAAAAATTGCAACTTGATAGTATAAAAAATGAATATATACATGAAGAAGAGTCGTCATTTAAGCATGCAAAATACGCCGATGTAATTGAACCTGTTATTTCTAAATTGGCGCATAAAATCAGAGATATAAGAAACGAGAATCAATTTCCGATTGTTATCGCAGGTGATCATTCTAGCTGTGCAGGCACCATGCATGGTCTAAAAATGGCGCATCCTGATGCTGAAATTGGTGTGGTTTATATAGATGCTCACGCTGATTTTCATTCACCATATACCAGCGGATCAGGAAATATGCATGGTATGCCTTTGGCGATGGCTTGTGCCATTGATAATTTGGAATGTCAGCGTAACGAGCTTTCTGAAAAAGAAAAAGAGTATTGGGAAGAGTTGAAATTTATGGCATCGAGCGAGCCATCAATTAAGCCAGAAAACGTGGTGTTTTGTGCGGTTAGAGACTATCAAGAAGAAGAGATGGATTTAATTAGAAGACATAAAATCCCTTTATATAGCGTGGCTGAGATAACCCAAAAAGGCATCAGTTCTACTGTAGAGGAGATCTTCAAAAAACTAGAATATTGCGATCATATTTATGTCTCGTTCGATGTTGATAGTGTCGACCCTTTATATGTGCCAGGAACCGGTACACCTGCAATGAACGGTCTGTCATACGAGCAAGCGATGCAACTTAACATAGAGTTAATTAAGAACAAGAAAGTATGCTGCTGGGAAATGGCAGAGATAAATCCTTTGTACAACAACTCAAAAGATGACTCGACCAGAATATTTAAGATTTTAGAAAAAGTGACCCACACACTTTTGAGCAATTACTAGTATTGAATATTTAAAATGAGTAAAAGAATCTAACCTAAAGGGGTTTGTTAAAACATTCTTTAGGTTGGTTAAAAAGGGACTGCGAGTAAAAATAATATGGACATTATTAAAGCCAGCGCTGCAAGTCGAGATGTTAGCGGTATTAATATCAAACAGTTTTTGAAGTTCTTTATCCCCTCTATTATAGGTTTGATGCTTTTCGTATTTCCAATTCCCTATGTGGATGGTAAGTTTGTCACCTATGCAGAAGGATTTACCATTCCTATATCTGTATTGAAGGATTATATACAGGGTTATATCGGTGATCTTTTGCCGTTATTGGTTGTCACCTCAATCATGATTACCTTGTGTTGTACGTTATATACTAAAATCATGAAACCTGCATTTATTCTGAAGAATGCGTTTTTAAATAACTTATTAAACGTTACAACGCCTTGGCTTATCATTAGGATGCTTGGTGCGTTTTTCGTTGTCGTGACCTATTTTAAATTTGGGTTCGATGCAATATATTCAGACAATATTGGCGGCTTAATATTATATGAGTTAATGCCAATACTTTTCATCGTGTTTTTCTTGGCTGGATTGCTGCTACCGTTATTGCTTGATTTTGGTTTATTAGAATTTTTTGGGGTTCTACTAAGTAAAGTGATGAGACCTTTATTTGGTTTACCAGGTAGGTCATCTGTAGATTGTTTAACGTCATGGTTGGGCGATGGCACTATCGGCGTATTATTGACTGATAAACAATTGGAAGGTGGGTTCTATACCAAAAAAGAAGCGGCAATTATCGCTACAAGTTTTTCAGCAGTGTCGATTACATTCTGTTTGGTTGTCATCTCTCAGGTTAAGCTTGAGAGCTACTTTATCAATATGATTGGGGTCGTTGCTTTATGCGGGATTGTTTGTGCTTTAATAGTCCCAAGGTTATTACCTTTATCTAGAATTGAAGATACTTATACTATCGAAAACAGTGATAGAGATCATGAAACCATTCCTGAGGGAAAAACGTTATTTACCCACAGTTTACATAAAGCTGTCCAAAAAGCCGATAAGAGTCCAAGTTTTCTTACTTTCTTAAGAGATGGTCTAAAAAATATTTTGGATATGTGGATTGGGATACTGCCTGTCGTTATGGCAATCGGCACTATGGGGTTAATCGTTGCAGAAGAAACACCTGTATTTGATTATTTAGGTATGCCGTTTATTCCATTCTTAGAGTTATTGAACATACCTTTTGCCGCAGAAATGTCAAAAACGATCATGGTAGGTTTTGCAGATATGTTCTTGCCTGCGATCATAGGCTCTTCAATAGAGTCAGAGTTAACGCGATTTGTCATCGCTTGCTTGTCAGTGTCTCAATTGATCTATATGTCAGAAGTCGGCGGATTGATTTTAGGGACAAAAATTCCAGTGAGCTTTTTTCAGTTATTAGTCATTTTTCTCTTGAGAACAATCATCTCATTACCAATCATTGCGGTGTGTGCTCACATGATTTTTTAAATAGAACTTTCTAAAAGCTGGCTACACCACGTCACCACATCTGAGCAAAAAACCACCTTAATAGGTGGTTTTTTGCTATCAGTATCAAGCTATAGTTTAGCTCAAAGAATTTCGATATAAGGAAATCGAGTTCAAGCGATACATAATTTCTTGCAACCATACAAAAATAGATATACGATTCATATACGTTTCATATATTAAGGTGTTTTTATGGGTATTGTTAAAATTGATGATGAACTGCATGAAGATATTCGTAAAGCAAGTGCCGTCATGGTGCGCTCCATCAACGCTCAAGCTGAATATTGGATGAAGATAGGCATGCTTGCTGAAGCCAACCCCAATATGTCTTACAACCAAATTATCAATGAGCAAATGAGACAAGCTGATGTCAATGTGAGGAACCTTATAGATGGATAAGGTCATACTTAAAAATGCAGTGGAATTGGAAATCATGCGCGAGTCTGGGCGACTTCTAGCCTCTGTCTTTGATTATCTCGATGAGAAAATTACAGTCGGTACTTCTACGATGGACATCAATAACCTTGCTGAGCACTATATTATTGATCAGTTAGGTGCACGTCCAGCCAGTAAGGGTCAGTATGGTTACCAATATGCATTGAATACCTCAGTGAATAACGTGGTCTGTCATGGTATTCCTTCAGAGCAGCAAATACTCAAATCAGGTGATATTGTGAATGTAGATATTACCCTAGAACAAGGGGGTTTTATCGCTGATTCTAGCAAAATGTATTTGATAGGTGAGGTGTTGCCCCTTGCAAAACGCTTGGTTGATCAGACCTATGAAGCCATGTGGGAAGGAATACGAGTGGTGAAACCTGGAGCAACGCTAGGCGATGTTGGCCATGCCATCCAAAGTTACGCTGAGAAGCAAGGCTATTCAATAGTGCGAGAGTATTGCGGCCATGGTATTGGACGCGAAATGCACGAGGGACCGCAAGTGCTACATTACGGACATCAAGGAAAAGGTCTAGTCCTACAAGAAGGTATGACATTTACCATTGAACCGATGGTCAATCAAGGTAAAGCCAAAGTTAAAGTCAAAAAAGATGGCTGGACCGTAATCACCAATGATAAAAAGTTATCTGCTCAATGGGAACATACGATTGCGGTTACTTCTGACGGCTATGAAGTTCTTACTCTGCGAAACGATGAGCTTATTTAAACGATTTAACATTTGAACGACGATTCGGTAAGGCGTTTCTATAATTCAGAAGGGCCTTTTTTTGGGATGTCATGTGACCGTTTTTTAGCGAGTTATGGCTGAGAAGAAAGTGACTGACATCAAGGATAAAAGCCTCTGCTACGTCAACAATCAGTAGCAGGGGACTATTTGATACATATAAAGGTATTTACAGAACTGCTTTGGTCGCGCCAGCCGCCCGTTCGATCAATAAATCCACAGGAGCATCAGGACTTAATGTACCAAAGGCCAGTCCATGCTCATTCCCAATCCTAGAGCGACAGAATGCCTGAGCGATCTTAGTCTGCTCAGTCTGTAGTAGTATCGAAGCCTGTAGCATCAATGCTAGGCGCTCAATCACATAGCGACTACGGAACTCCAAAGTTTGAGTGTCTTCAAATCGCTCTATCAGTAGGTTTAATTCTGCATCATAATCAGCATTTTCCCCTGCTGCTTGCTGCAGTTCCTCAAATAAAGCTTGCTGAGTGTCTGGTTCTTTTTTTAAGGCACGCAGCACATCTAGACATTGCACATTGCCGCTGCCTTCCCAGATTGAGTTTAGCGGTGCTTGCCTGTACAGACGCGGCATAATAGTCTCTTCGACATAGCCATTACCGCCCAAACATTCTTGTGCCTCATTGATAAAAACGGGCGCGCGTTTGCATATCCAATACTTCCCAATCGCAGTGGCAATACGAGCGAGCGCGGCTTCATGAGGGTCTGTTTCTATACTATCAACTGCGCGTGCAATTCGCATTGTTAGGGCCAAAGCCGCTTCTGACTCTAGGGCTAAGTCTGCCAATACATTACGCATAATAGGCTGGTTGACTAATAATTTACCAAAGGCTTCGCGCTGACTGGTGTGATGAATCGCTTGAACGATCGCTTGGCGCATTTGAGCTGAGGAGCCAATCATACAGTCAAGTCGGGTGAGGGCGACCATCTCGATAATGGTAGGAATACCGCGACCTTCAATGCCTACTAGCTCACCGAGTGCGCCTTGAAACTCTACCTCGGAGGAAGCGTTTGCCCAGTCTCCTAATTTGTCTTTTAAGCGTTGAATATGTACGGCATTGCGTGTCCCATCAGGTCGGAAACGTGGTACTAAAAAGCAACTAGGACCACTGTCAGATTGAGCCAAGACGAGATGAGCATCACACATTGGCGCTGAGAAAAACCATTTATGCCCAATGATTTCATACGAGCCATCTTCTTGTCGTATAGCCCGAGTCGTATTGCGGCGTAAGTCTGATCCACCTTGTTTTTCTGTCATGCCCATGCCCATCGTACAGCCTAGTTTTTCTTCCATAGGTAAGCTGCGTGGATCATAGTGTTCGGATAACAGCTTGGGCAGCCATTTTTCGGCTAGCACTGGCGAATGACGTAGGGCAGGGATAGCAGCATAGCTCATAGACATAGGACAACCAAACCCAGCCTCAGGCTGTGAGCCGAGATACATGACTGCCGCCCGAGCCACGTGAGCACTATCACGATCTTCATTACGCCAAGCAAAGTTGCTCATGCCGTATTTCATTCCTGCATGCATCAAATCATGGTAAGCCGGATGAAACTCTACCTCATCTATACGCCGACCATAGCTGTCAAAGCTGCGTAGTTTAGGCTTGTTTTCGTTGGCTAAGAATCCACTGGTGATCAGATCTCCACCAGTCAGTGCGCCAAACTCTTTCAAGTGACTTGCTGCCCAAGTAGCACCTTCTCTTGCGACCGCTTCTCTGAGCGCTGTATCTGTTTCCCATGCATTATAATTGGCTAAGGCAAAAGGTTGATTCTGCACCTCATGGGTCTTGAATTGATTTACAATTGACATGATTGTTATCTTCCCTGATTTTGAATGTCATTCCTTAAGTTACAGTAGTTTAGTAATTCCCACGATCAGTATTACATATAAAAAATAATTACGTCAATAGGTGTAATATGAACAAACCAACGCCTCGTTTATTGCTTTTACGCTTACTTATGGTGGCAGAGGCAAACACACTTAGTGCTTCCGAAGCGGTACTGGCAGGCTCTGTATTTGGTATGACAGAAAATAGTATACGTGTGACGCTGGCTCGTTTGATCCAAGCGGGTCTTGCTGAGTCGATTGGTCCTGCTACCTACAAACTTGGACCCAAAGCTCAGAAATTGGGCGCCGATGTGGCCTTATGGCAGACAGCAGATAAAAGAACGATAAAATCTGATGGTTCGTGGATAGCAGTAGCCACCGGTGGGTTACCTCGCAGTGATCGTAAAGCGCTGCGTGCCCGTGCTCGTGCTTTATCATTATTGGGGTTTCGTGAACTAGATAAGGGGCTTTATTTGCGCCCCAATAATTTATTAGGCGGTACTGATGTCGTCCGTAAGCGTCTATTGGACTTGGGATTAGAAGAGGAAGCTGCGGTTTTTAAAGCCAATGATTTCGATAAGGTTAGGCAAAAAAAAGCACGAGCGCTCTGGTCAGACATGCATCTTGAAAAGCATTATAAAGAGCAGTCAAAGCAGCTCACTGACTGGTTAAGTGCTTTGGACGACTTACCGTCCCATGTGGCGCTGCGAGAAATATTCATGCTTGGAGATGCAGGTATTCGCAGTGTTGTTTTTGACCCTCTGCTTCCTGCTCCCTTAGTAGATGAGGAAGCACGGCAAAAGTATTTTGAGACGGTGCGACGTATTAATGAGGAGGGTAGGCGTCTATGGTTTGCCTTTTTCGAAGAGGCCAAATCGTTAGAATCCGTTTAGCCAAGTCATTAGAATAAGTTTAAATAGGATAAAGTGCGATGGTGGCATAGTAATTAACAAGCAGCAGAGGCGTTATATATAGCGATGAATAAGTATTAATTATTTGCATCTATTCGAATAGTATTTAATGTGAGCCATATGGCGAATTTTCATGACAAGAATGATCAGCAAGTGCATTCAATATGCCACATGACTTCGCTGGTGCGCTACTGACGCATTTCTGTCGCAAAACACTTAAGTGTTTTTTCAACTGTTTTAGCTCTTCTATACGTGTTTCTACAGCGCGGATATGTTCATCCAACAAGGTATCGACATCAGCGCAATCTCTGCTAGGCTCTTCCCAGTACTTAAGTAAGGTCCGTACTTCATCCAATGTCATATCTAGTGTACGACAGTGCAGAACGAACTGTAGACGCTCGATATGACTTTCGCGATATAAGCGATAATTCCCCTCACTACGGGAAGGTTCTGGTAATAGCTTTTCTTTTTCATAATAGCGAATGGTTTCTACTGTAGCGCCTGTGCGCTTAGCAAGCTCGCCGATCTTTATTAGCATAGTTACCTCACAGTTCTCTTGAAGTTATTTCAAAGTCATTTCAAAACTGAAAACATTAAAGTAACTATAAGGTTTAGCCATAAGGAAATCAAGTTTATACAATTGCATATAAACGGCCTTGACTCTGAAGCCACTAGAGGGTTCACAATAGCGTTATCAAATGAATTCTTATAATGAGGCAGTTTATTATGCAATATCGTATTGAAGGTATGGACTGTGCCAGTTGCGTCAGAAAAATCGAAACTGCATTAGCACGTATGCCCGGTGTTTCTGACATACAGCTTAATTTTGCGACTGAAAAGTTAGAGCTATCGCTTGCCCCTGATTCAGATACTCAGTGCAGCGATATTGAAAAGACCATCAAGCGTCTGGGTTTTGGCATATCTGCCACTACTGATCAAGCAAACGCAGCAGACAGCATTAGTGATAATCTATTAAATACGCAGCCACAGCGTTGGTGGCAAACCAGAAAAGGTAAGCAAGTGGTTGGTCTCGGCGTCTTGATGAGTGTCGCCTACGCGTTGGCATTACTTTTCCCTGATTATGGCATGTGGGCATTTGCTATTGCCGTCATTGTGGGTGTTTTCCCTTTTGCCCGAAAGTCTATGACCTTGGCAATGACAGGCACCCTGTTTTCTATTGAAATGCTGATGTCTATCGCGGCAATTGGTGCACTTATCATTGGTGAAGCTGAAGAGGCGGCGGCGGTTGTCTTTTTGTTCTCAGTCGGTGAATTGTTAGAAGGTGTGGCAGCAGATCGTGCCCGTGCTGGTATCAGAGCATTGGCATCATTGGTTCCAAAGACTGCGATTTTACTTGATGCACAAGGCGGACAGCATGACGTTCCTGCAGCTTCGTTGCAGATCGATGATCTGGTATTGGTACGTCCTGGCGATAAAGTATCTGCTGATGGTGTCATTGTTCAAGGTAGCTCTAGTCTTGATGACTCACCTGTCACTGGCGAATCCATACCCGTTGCTAAAGACATGGGCGATGCAGTATTTGCAGGATCAATCAATATGGATGGAGCGCTGCAAATCCGTGTACAAAAGACAGCTGCTGACAACACTATCGCACGCATTATCAATCTGGTAGAGCAGGCGCAAGCCTCTAAAGCCCCTACGGCTCGCTTCATTGAAAAATTCAGTCGTTATTACACCCCAGCGGTGATGGCTATCGCTGCACTGGTTATTATTGTTCCGCCGCTAGCGATGGGAGGTGAATGGTCGACTTGGCTATATCGTGGTTTTGCACTGTTGCTAATCGCCTGTCCTTGTGCACTTGTATTATCTACTCCGGCTGCCATTGCATCAGGATTGGCTGTCGGTACACGCCGAGGCTTACTTATCAAAGGGGGCAGCGCTTTAGAAATCATTGGTCGCGTAAATGTCGTGGCTTTTGACAAGACAGGTACGTTGACTGAAGGTAAGCCACAGGTGACCAACGTGATTGCCTTTACACAGAAGCTATCAGTACAAGAAAGCATAGGGTCTGAAGGTCATAATGAGATACTAGCGCTGTTTGCCAGCGTTGAATCCGCCTCTAGCCATCCACTTGCAAAAGCTATTATCGATCATGCTAAAGCTGCCCAGACATCCATACCAGTGGCTTCCAAAGCTTATGTTACTGCGGGAAAAGCAGTACATGCAACGGTAGCTGATCGCCCTTTAGCCATTGGATCACCAGTCTATGCAACTGAAAAAAGCTTGCTGTCAATGGACCAACAGGCAGACATTGAAGTATTGCAAAAGGAAGGCAAGACTGTCTCAGTTTTGTATGATGAGCAAAGTAGTGAAGTGCTTGGATTGATAGCATTACGAGATGAGTTGCGAGATGATGCTCAAGAAGGAGTGGCTCAGCTCAAAGCGATGGGTGTGCGCTCTGTGATGCTCACGGGTGACAACCATCTGACCGCTCAGGCGCTTGCTAGTCATTTAGAGATAGAATGGCAAGCTGAGTTGTTGCCCGAAGATAAGCTACGTTTGCTCAATGAGATGAAGGATAATAGCAAGATAGCGATGATTGGTGATGGTATTAACGATGCGCCAGCATTAGCAACAGCAGATGTGGGCATCGCCATGGGTGGCGGTACGGATGTTGCTATTGAAACAGCCGATATAGCATTATTAAAAAGTCGTGTTACAGATGTTGCTCATCTCATTGCCTTATCGCGTGCAACCATGGCCAACATACATCAAAATGTAATTTTTGCTCTAGGACTAAAGGCCGTGTTTCTAATCACTACTGTACTGGGTATTACCGGACTATGGATTGCTGTGATAGCGGACACTGGTGCAACGGTACTAGTGACTCTCAATGCTTTACGCTTGCTAAGGTTCAAAGGAGCTCAACCACTAACAATTTTGTCCAAAGCAAAGTAAGTATGAAGTTCTTGTTAAAATGGTGGTTTGATTCTCTATTCTAATGACTAAGAGTGGCATCGTTAAGATTTTGGTTTAAAAGGTTTTGAGAATTGTAGAATTAAAAAACCAACTACTGATAATATAATGGCAATCTCATAGCGACCATAAGCCACCGATATCCCAATGGCGGCTGTATTCCACAATCCAGCCGCAGTAGCAGTGCCCTTTGCGCCACTTTCATTTTTAAAGATAGCGCCACCGCCAATAAAACCCATTCCAGTGATTATGCCATACATAATTCTAGCCTCAGCATCGGCGTCTTGATAAATGTCCATGCCCACTAGCATAAAAGCACACGAAGCAATTGTTACTAAAGGAAAAGTCCTTAAACCTGCACCATTATCTTCAAGTTCACGGTTAAGCGCGATTGGTAGTGACAATATGAAAGCAATACCTAATTGAAAGGCATGATATACCAGAACATTTAGACTAAAATCGAAGTTAAACATAGTAATAACTTAGAAGATATTTATGGCATGGTTTACTTTAAAAAATATAAGTATAAATAAAGAATAACAGAAATTATTAAGTCGTAGTGTCTAAGATCTAATTGATAAAATTTGTGAGGCATTAGATATTGAGGTAGGTGATTTATTTACTTATGTACCTAACGACTCGCTAGATAAAGAGAAGTAAATAAATATTGAAAGTGTTTTAGTTAATTTAGGGTGGAGGTCGAAAGTACTACTCTGAAAGAAAGGCGAAATAGATAGCAGGCGCAACTTAGGCACAATTTGGGCACACACGTTTTTTGATGATGTTTGCTAAAGGTGAGAAAAGAGATAATTTGAATCGACGTATAGTTTCCTTTTCCGCTACAGCCCATATTTTACGGACAAAAAAAAGCCCCAATCTTAAGATTGGGGCTTTTCGAATCTGGTAGGCGTAATCGGATTCGAACCAACGACCTCTACCATGTCAAGGTAGCGCTCTAACCAACTGAGCTATACGCCTATTTAGGTTGAGCATTTTAGCAAGTTTTCCAGACTTTGCAAGTCTTTTTTAGCATAAACCTCTTTTATTATCATAATATCTGCTATTCAGGCTTATATTAGTTATTTAGATATATTTTTGTGTATATTTACTAAACATTAATTTTAAGTGGTTTAGTTTTTATTGTTAATAAGTTGGTGACGCTAATGATTAAACTCTTATAACTGGTATGATATCTCTCTAAACAACGTAATCGTCATGATAATAATGACTTAAAGTCAGTCATGCTGAGTAAGCGTTAAACAAATATTAAAAATAGTTGGAGAATAACATGGGTCTCTTGGTAGACGGGCAGTGGCAAGACAAGTGGTATGAGACAAAAGAGAGTGGTGGCCGCTTTCAGCGTGAAGATGCTGGTTTTAGAAACTGGGTAACGGTAGATGGTAGCGCAGGGCCCACAGGTATTGAGGGCTTTAAAGCGGAACCTGACCGCTATCATTTATACGTGTCGCTAGCTTGTCCTTGGGCACACCGTACCCTTATCTATCGCAAGCTTAAAGGCTTAGAAGACATCATTCCGCTATCTGTAGTACATCCATATATGGGTGAGTATGGTTGGACGTTTGCAGAAGGTGCAGGCGTCGTTGCTGACCCAGTTATCAATGCAGACTATGCCTATGAGCTTTATACTAAGGCCAAACCAGACTATACAGGCCGTGTCACCGTACCTATCTTGTGGGATAAAAAAACAAACAAAATCGTGAGTAATGAGTCATCTGAGATTATTCGTATGTTTAACTCTGCCTTTGATGAGGTTGGGGCACTAGCAGGTAATTTTGTGCCTTCAGAGTTATTGCAAGAAATTGATGATATCAATACCTTTGTCTATTCTACTATCAACAATGGCGTGTATAAGACAGGATTTTCTACCACACAAGAGGCTTACGAAGAGGCCGTGATTGAGCTGTTTGCGGCATTAGATACACTTGAGACGCGCTTAGCACATCAGCGTTATCTAACAGGTAGCACTATAACTGAGGCCGATTGGCGACTGTTTACGACGTTGGTTCGTTTTGATGCTGTCTATGTTGGGCACTTTAAATGCAATCTGCGCCGTATCGTTGACTATCCAAACCTTTGGGGCTATCTACGTGATTTATATCAAGTACCTGGTATTGCAGAGACGGTAAATATGAATCATATCAAGCAGCATTATTACACCAGTCATGCCAATATTAATCCTACTCGTATTGTTCCTGCTGGCCCAGTGATTGATTTTAATGAACCACATGACCGTGCACGTCTATAGTTTTATTTTAATAGAGTAACCGCATAAAAAAGCCCCAGCTACTAATAGGTAGCTGGGGCTTTTACATTATAAAAGGTAGTACAATGACTATTAGGCATTGTTCAGCTGGCGGGCCGCTTCTAGAGCAAAGTAGGTCAAGATGCCATCAGCGCCAGCACGGCGGAAACCAATCAGCGACTCTAAAATCACTGCATCACTTAACCATCCGTTCTGAATGGCTGCCATATGCATGGCATATTCGCCAGATACTTGATATGCAAAGGTGGGTACGCCAAAGGTATCTTTGACTTCACGAATCAAATCAAGATAAGGCTGACCTGGTTTGATCATGACCATATCCGCGCCTTCATTGATATCCATAGCCACTTCATGTAGCGCCTCAGCACGATTGCCAAAGTCCATCTGATACTGTTTCTTATGGCCACCTTTCAAGTTGCCAGTACTGCCAACGGCATCACGGAATGGACCGTAGTAGGCAGACGCATATTTGGCTGAGTAGGCCATAATAGCCGTATTCACAAAACCTTCTGCTTCAAAAGCATCACGCATGGCCTTGATACGGCCATCCATCATATCACTAGGAGAGATGATATCTGCACCGGCACGCGCATGTACCAGCGCCTGCTTGACCAATACTTCGATGGTTGCATCATTGATGACGTAACCGCTGTCATCAAGTAGACCATCTTGACCATGTGAGGTATAAGGGTCTAGCGCTACATCAGTCATGACGACCATCTCTGGCACAGCGTCTTTGACCGCTTTTATCGTACGTGCAGTCAGGGCGTTTTCGTCATAAGCGGCGCTACCGTCTGGTGTTTTCAAAGCGTTATCGATCACAGGAAAAAGATCGATGGTTGTGACACCTTCTGCCAACAATTCTTTGGCATAGTTGATTAGCAAATCAATCGATAAGCGTTCCACGCCCGGCATACTAGTGATGGTTTCGCGCTGGTTTTCGCCTTCTAATACAAAGACAGGGGCAATAAAATGCTTAGGGTGTAGCTCCACTTCGCGAATCATTGAACGTACATTGTCATTGTAGCGTAGGCGACGTAAGCGAGTAGCAGGATATTGACGGTTAAAGGTATAGCTCATAATAATTCCTTGTGATTGTTTTATAGTTATCATGTTACATGGTTAAAATAATATCGCTATAAGCGGTATTTTATAGAATTAGCTTATCAAAATCTGTGCATTATAAGTGGCCGTATATAAAGACAGCTTGTATAAAGAGAACTTGCATAAAGTGAGCCTACTATAACTAAAAGACGTCCATAAAAGCAAAAAGCCCCACCACGTTAAGTCGGTAGGGCTGATAGTACTTATCGACTGTTAATAGGATGATAGAGCTGCGTCATCAGATTAAGGTTGGGTCATTTAAGGCTCAACAATCTGGGTCACAGGAACTTGCTCAACACTATTGTTATTGAAGCGAGTCTCTTCAGTGATCACGCCGACAGCGGCATCCTTCTGGCCATCATCATTCACATCGACGATAGCAGTAGGCTCAAAAGTAGTCGTTTCTACCGCTTGCGACTGCTTAATGGCGACCGCTTCTTGCGGCGTAGTCACACGCGCTGAACCAGCTGCTTCGATGGCATTTGTCGCTTTGGTTTTTGCACTAGTCGCAGTTCCAGTAACAATCTGCGCCAAGTTAGTATGCTGCGGTACCGGAATGACGGTCGGTACATCAAGATTCGCACCGCCACCAAGCGCTTGGTACAACTCAATCTGGCTAACGATTTTCTGTAGCTCTAAATCTAGGATACCTTGCTGAGTAGAGAACAGTGAACGCTGCGCATCAAGTACGTCTAAGTAATTGTCCAGACCAGCTTTAAAGCGCGCATCTGCTATCTGATATGTCTGTTCAAAATTATCTTGCAGACGATACTGCGCCTCTAACTGCTCACCGAGTGTTGCACGTGTGGCAAGTACATCTGATACTTCGCGGAATGCCGTTTGAATAGAGCTCTCATAACTAGCAAGCGTTTGCTCACGTTCGATTTGAGCCACATCATAATTGGCATCTAAACGGCCTGCATCAAAGATAGGGACGCTTACGCTAGGTCCAAATGACCAACCAACGGCACCATTTTTAAACAAGTCATTTAAGCTGCCGCTACTGACGCCCACACTACTGGTCAAGCTAATAGATGGGAAGTAAGAGGCACGGGCCACTTCGATATTCGCACCAGCAGCTTTTAGGTTGTATTCTGCTTGTAGGACGTCAGGACGATAACGTAGTAATTCACTTGGTAGACCAGCATTAAATATCTGCTGGCTAGTAATATTACTAACAGCAGGTGTTGGGATAAGCTCATTTGGAATAGCGCCACCAACTAAGTACTGCAATGCATTGCGTGATTGAAGAACACTGGTCTGGGCACGTAATACGGCAAGTTTGGCACTTTCAAGAGAAGCAGCAGCCTGTAATGAAGGCAGTTTTGCGTCAATACCTGCTTCAAAACGTTTATCCGCGATAAATAGCGAACGCTCACGACTCTCAACTGTAGCTTCAGCCAGTTTTAATTGCGCCAAGCTGTAGCTTAGGTTGGCGTAGCTTTGTGCGATATTACTAATCAAGCTGATTTGGGTCGCATCTTTAGCTGCTGTGGTCGCCAAGAAATTCTGCAATGCTTGATCTTTTAAGCTTGAGATTTTACCCCAAAAATCGAGCTCATAATTGGCAAGACCCAAGTTGACACTGTAGCTACTACTAGCGTTTCGATCAGTACGATTTTGTGCTGAGCGAGTATAACCAGCACTGCCGTTGATAGCTGGCAAGTCATTAATGTCAGTAATCTGATACTGTGCACGAGCTTTTTCAATGGCTAGGCGCGCACTCTCAAAGTCTTTGTTTTTTTCAAGACCGAGAGCAATCAGACCTTTTAGGCGCTCATCGCTATAAAAATTCTGCCAGCGCTGACTGGCAATGCTTGCTTGATCAGCACTACTGACAGTCTCTTTATCAAATGCACCATAAGATTGCTGCATAGGAATATTTGGCTCTGCTAGCACAGGACGCATATCGGCTTTTGGAATGGTGTTACAAGCGGCCATGCTGATTGCCAATGCAGTCAAACCTAACAGGCGACCACTTTTTTTGCGCAAACGAGATAGCGCTGGCTGCGCATCGATAGCTGTAATAGCTACCGATGATGAGTTAGTGATAGATGTTTTTTGAGCACTCATTGTGTATTGTCTCCAAGACTTGCAGGCTGATAACTCTCAGAAGGTGTTGGGTTATGCGAGTTAGGCGTACCATTGCCACCATCTTTATCATTGGGTGTGTTGTTCTCATATTTATGCGGGAACGCACTACGCACCCAGATATAGAACATTGGGATAAAGAAGATACCTAAGAGGGTTGCTGTAATTACCCCACCAACAACGCTAGTACCAATAGCGTTTTGACTGCCTGAACCTGGCCCATTGGCCAAGAATAATGGCACAACACCCAGTCCAAAGGCAAGCGAGGTCATGATAATCGGACGCAAACGCTGGCGTGCTGCGGTCATGACGGCTTCTGTGAGACTGTAACCTTCCTCTTGGTGTTCTTTTGCAAATTCAATAATCAAAATGGCGTTTTTGGCGGACAAACCAACGACAGTCAGTAGACCAACTTGCAGGTAGATATCATTGGCAAAACCACGTAGCCAGGTAAATATCACTGCACCCAATACCCCAAGTGGAATCACTAGTAGTACAGAGACAGGAATAGACCAGCTTTCGTACAAAGCCGCCAAACATAAGAAGACAACTAGAATTGAAAGCGCATAAAGCATCGGCGCTTGGGCACCTGATTTTTGCTCTTCCAATGACATGCCTGTCCACTCATAACTGATACCTTCAGGTAGCTTGTCTATCATCGCTTCCATCGAGCTCATTGCTTCACCAGTACTTAGTCCTGGTGCGGCGCTACCTTGGATGTTCATGGACGGTAGGCTGTTGTAACGAGTAAGACGCGGTGAGCCTGACTGCCACTCACTACTAGAGAATGCATCGAACGAAATCATATCGTTCATGTCATTTCGTACATACCATTTACCAATATCATCGGGGTTGGTACGGCTGCTGGCTTCACCTTGTACATAGACGCGTTTGATACGGCCACGATCGATGAAGTCGTTAACGTAGCTTGAGCCCCACGCTGTTGAGATGACGCTATTGATATTGCTTAGTGACAGGCCATAAGCCGCCGCTTGTTCTTGATTGATATTTACTTTAAGTTGTGGCGAATCTTCTTGACCGTTAGGACGTACGCCAGCCACTTGATCGTTCTGTGCGGCCATACCTAAGAGCATATTTCGGGCTTCAAGTAGCCCATCATGTCCGAGGTTACCACTGTCCTGAATCATTAAGTCAAAACCACTGGCATTACCAAGCTCGGTAATTGCTGGTGGTACGATGGCAAATACTTGTGCTTCGTTTAGCTGCGTAAAGAAATACCCCATCGCCCGACCAGCGACAGCTTGAGCGGTGTTTTCATCGCCCGAGCGTTCCTCCCAGTCTGATAAGCGCACAAACGCCAGACCCATATTCTGACCTTGACCCGCAAAACTAAAGCCTGCAATGGTAAAGACCGAAGCGATATTATCGGTTTCTTGGGTATCGTAATAGTTTCTAACTTTATCCAATACGTCTTGTGTTTCATCTAATGTAGAGCCAGCCGGAAGCTGAACCAAGGTAAACATAATACCTTGATCTTCTTCTGGTAAAAACGAGCCTGGAATACGTAAGAACACGACCGCCATAATACCGATGATGGCTGCATAACCAATCATGTATAACCATTTAAAACGAATACTTTTGCCGACAAAGTTTTCGTACGAACGGCTAAGTTTGAAGAAGCCGCGGTTGAACCAACCGAAGAAGCCTTTTTGCTTTTCGGTACTGCCTTTTTCATGACTTTTGCCACGTTTTAGCAAGGTCACACATAGGGCAGGGGTGAATACAAGCGCGACCATGGCAGAAAGCACCATGCTGGTAATCAGCGTAATAGAGAACTGACGATAAATCACACCTGTTGAGCCACCAAAGAAGGCCATCGGTACGAATACTGCGGATAAGATAAGCGCAATACCAATAACGATTTTACTGATTTCACCCATTGACTGGATAGTTGCATCTTTGATAGAGATGTGAGGATCTTCTTCTAGTATTCGCTCGACGTTCTCTACGACGACGATCGCATCATCGACCAGTAGACCGATGGACAATACCATGGCAAACATGGTCAACACGTTGATACTAAAGCCTGCAATATACAACACTGCAAAGGTACCCAAGAGTACGACAGGTACGGCAAGGGTCGGGATAATGGTTGCACGCCAGTTCTGTAAGAAAATGAACATAACGATAAATACCAACACAATCGCTTCAATGAGGGTCATAACGACTTGTTCGATAGACAAGCGTACAAAGGGTGTGGTGTCATACGGAACGACTGAGGCTAGACCAATTGGGAAGTTTTTTTCCAGCTCAGCCATACGTGCGCCGACGGCTTCACGAGTCTCAAGGGCGTTTGCGCCACCAGCAAGTGAAATACCTAAACCGGCTGCTTCTTGACCATTGTATAAAGACACAACGCTATAGTTTTCACTGCCAATCTCGACATCTGCCACATCGCCTAAGCGCACTTGTGCGCCTGAGGTATCTGTTTTTAGTAGAATGTTTTTAAATTCTTCAGGCGTTTGAAGATAGCTTTGTACAGTAACAGTGGCGTTGATAACTTGTTTGTCTGTGTCGGCAGGTGCTTGACCCAATTGACCAGCAGATACCTGAGCATTCTGTGCTCGTATCGCATTGACGACATCTGAAGGTATCATGTTGTAGCTACGTAGGCGTGATGGGTCTAACCAAACACGCATCGCATAGGTAGAGCCAAAGACTTGAACTTCACCCACACCCTCTACACGACTGATCGAATCGACGACATTAGAGTTAATATAATCGGCAATATCTGCCCGATCCATGGTGCCATCTTCAGAAATAAATGCTTGCACCATCAAAAAGCTGCTAGACGATTTATTGACGTTGACACCTTGACGCTGAACAGACTCAGGCAAGGAGCTCATCGCTGCTTGCAGTTTGTTCTGTACTTGTACTTGAGCTGTGTCAGGATCTGTGCCGTTTTCAAAGGTTAGCGTCACAGACGCACTACCATTTGACGAGCTCGATGATGACATATACATCAGGCCATCTAGACCTTTCATACGCTGCTCAATGATCTGTACTACTGAGTTTTCTACGGTTTGCGCATTGGCACCAGGATAGCTTGCACTGACTGAAATCGTTGGTGGTGCGATACGTGGATATTGTTCAATCGGTAGATTAAGAACGGATATTACCCCGATGAGCATGACCAAAACAGCCAGCACCCATGCAAAAATAGGGCGATTAATAAAAAAACGTGACATAGTGTATCCCTAAGTCTTCCTGTCTTGAATGGAATTAGTTGGCAGCGGCTTCTGTTGATTTTTCACTAGAAGTCTCATCGCCAGCTGGCTTTTTATCCATCGTTTTTGCGGCTTGCTGCGGCGTTTTGGTATTAGGCGCATTTTTTGCAGCAGCTGGTGCTGGATTTGCACTTTCTAGTGGTTTGGCGACCACTTCTTGGTCAGGCTTGACCTTAGCACCACCAATCACAACCACTTTGTCACCTGCTTTCAAGCCTTCAGTGACGACCCATTGTCCATCGTAAGTACCATTAATGGTGACCGGACGTACTTGGATTTTATTATTTTCGTCAACGATATAGACTTGCGTCTCACTCTTCGGCGTACGAGTGACTGCACTTTGCGGGACAAGGGCTGCGTTGGTAATAACACTCTGTGTCAAACGTGCCGTGACATACATACCTGGTAGCAGGATGTTATTGCTGTTTGGAAAAATAGCACGTAAGGTGACAGCGCCTGTTGACTCATCAACTTTGGCTTCAGACAGTGCAAGCTTACCGCGTACTGGGTAAACAGAACCGTCTTCTAGCACCAATTCAACTGAGTTCATACCTGGCTGAGCAGTACCATCTGCAATCTGCTGACGAAGCTTGAGCAACTCAGAAGAAGACTGGCTGATATCGACGTAGATAGGGTCTAAGCGTGAAATAGTCACCAATGGATCGGCTTGACCGGCGCTAACCAGCGTACCAGCAGTTACGCTTGAGCGATCCGTACGACCGGTGAGAGGCGCACGCACGATAGTACGGTTCAGATCCAATGTGCTAGCATCAAGACCAGCTTTTGCGGTCTGAATGCCTGCTTTTGCGCTTTCGATACCGGCTTGTGTCTGACCAACAGCAGCAGCGGCGCTTTGTACCGCGGCCTGTGCGGTACGTACAGCCGTCTGTGCTTGCTCATATTGCTGCTGTGAGATGGCGTTGATACTGACCAGACCCTGCAGACGTTGTAAGTCGTTTTGCGCTTGTGCTAATGACGCTTGACGACTGACTAACTCAGCTTTTGCGTTTGCATTGTTTGCCAAAGCTGTCTGATAGTTGGCTTGTGATTGCTGCACGGCTGCTTGACCACTGCTTACCGATGAAGCGTAGTTGTCAGTATTGATGCGATACAGCGGCTGACCTTTTTTGACGTTACTTCCTTCACGGAATAGTACTTCGTCAATCACACCGTTGACCTGTGGGCGGACGTCAGCAGTTTGATAAGCTGCAGTACGACCAGAAAAAGTTTGTACTTGAGGGACGGTATCGAGAGTGACTGTCTGAACGTTGACAACCGCAGGCGGCATTTGCTGCTGTGCGGCTTGCTCACCAGCGGCGTCCTCGTTATTGTCACAGCCAACCAGTACAGCTCCAGATAGTACAGATGCTATTACAAGCGCAAGATAAGAGTGCTTCATCAATGTCCTCGGCAATATATATAAATAGTGACAGTATAAAAATCGATCAATAAGTTTGGCGTACTGAATATAAGGGTCTTGCTAATACTAAATAACTTGCTAATGCTGAATAAAGAGAATAAATAGCCTAAGCTAGCATTATTTATTCCAGTTTCAGATTATTCTGTTAGTGAAATATAACTAATAGGAAATCTGACATCGATATGGATTAAGTATCGAAAGGATTATTTAGCATTAATTGTTTAAGCAAACCACAGAATGGATTAATAAATTTAATGAGTCATTATAAACTATTGGGGTAACCCCACAGTCAAGTAGTTTGCAATACGAGCTGGATCGAAAAGCGGTAATATTACAGTTTACGAATTAATAGATTACCGTCATAGTAAGCGTCGTCTCTATTAACAGCTAATAGAACCATGCACAACCTAGTATCAAAATATATTGTAAACTTTTGTTATAAATCTAAAACCCTATAGTAACTAAGGTTTTTTAACGATAGAAAATCGACTTTGTCAACAAAATGACAATTTTAGCAACCCCTAATTACAGTCATAAAAAATAACTATCAGTATCTCTCTAACAAACGTCATCAAACTTTGACCGACTGTCCAAAAAGCCTTATACGATTATAGTACTGCAAGGATGTATGAAACTTAAAGAAAGGTAACGATTTGGCTGACATGCTAGTTTTTGAGAAGGTACTTCTTAATTTATGAGCTCTTATTTATCAATTGCTGAGGAAGTTTGCTAAAAAGCCATGCTAAAAAATTCTGTCAAAAAAAAGAGCCGTCTTAATTAGTTAATAACACAGACGACTCATATTTAATTATACCAATCGTGCGCTAGCAAGCTCAGTCAGCTGGTACAGACCTTGACGATAACGGTTGTCAGGCAGTGTGCTGAGGGCTTGTTGTGCGAGCCTAGTTTCTTCCAACGCGCGTTGCTTGCAATAATCTAATGAGCCTGAGCTACGTACTAACTCAATCAGTTGCTCAGCATTTGGTGTTTTACCTGTCTGAACGGCAACACGTAACTGCTCATAGCCTTCAGTGTCGCTGTCTTTGAGTAGCTCGAGTGCTTTGATAGTCGGTAGGGTAGGTTTGCCTTCAGCAAGATCATCGCCTAAGTTTTTGCCCATCACTTCACTGTCGCCACTATAGTCGAGCACATCATCGATAATTTGGAACGCATTACCAAAATGCTGTCCGAAATCGCCCAATGCCGTCATATATTCTGTCTTGTCTTGCAAGATAGCAGCACCTTGGGTCGCCATCATGAACAGGCGTGATGTTTTGCCATCGATAATACGTAAGTAATCTTCCTCTGTTGCGGCAGGGTTATGCTGGTGCTGTAACTGTAATACTTCGCCTTCAGCAATATCACAGGTCCCATCAGAGAACACTTGTAACAATGGCAAGCTCTGAAAACCAACCAAAAGATTAAAAGCACGGGCAATCAGATAGTCACCGACCAATACAGCGGTGGCATTGTCCCACGTCGCATTTGCCGTTGGCTTTCCACGGCGCTGCCCTGACTCATCGATGACATCGTCATGGACTAGGGTAGCGGTATGTAGCATTTCCGTGATAGCTGCTAGATGCATGGCTTTTTCTGATGGATTGTCATCAAACATACGTGCGCAAAGCAAGGTAATCAGCGGACGCATACGTTTGCCGCCAGCATTGATCACGTGTTGCGAGACGCTCATGACGAGTTGTACTTTTGAGTTCAAACTGCCAAATACTTGCTTGTCCATCACCTCAAAATCATTGGCCACGATACTTTGAATATCAGCATAGCTAGGCGTCGATTGAGAGGCAGGCACGGTATTATTTAAAGAGGTACTAGTCATAATAAATAGTCATATTAATAAGAGTAAAGAGAGTTGGTATAACCTTGACTTTATCTATCTATAGGTAAGGTATTATTTCGCTTATGATAGCATAGCTATCTGCTTAAATTGTTGGTTAAAGTATATAGCACAAGTAGGTCAGGCGTATGATATGTGGGGCTTACTATGCCTATTGAGTAGAATAAAAACGATAAGAAATGTCTTATGTTTTACAGATATATCCTCTAAAGCATCTTAAGCTTATTGGTCACATAAATGATTCATAAAAGGCTGTAAGTAACTGATTGCATAAGTTATAATGGCCGCTGTTGGGCTTAATCTATCACTTATCACTACTATTTCTCATGTTTATATCCGTATTGTCATCTATCGACTTTCCTTGATGAGCAGCCGTTATAGCCAAATGAGAGATGGTCATTAGTGTAACCACCTTGCAAAAACAAGAGGCGCGGCTTGCTTTTATGAGCAAAAAGCCGTAAAATCTTGCCTTTAATTTTTCCCTGTCGTGTTCGTCGTAAAAGCGTTGGTATAACATCAGCCACGGCACACGGGTTAAACGGAGTCATACAATGTACGCAGTAATCAAAACTGGTGGTAAACAGCACCGTGTAGTCGTCGATGAATTGCTTAAAGTTGAACTACTAAAAGCAGAAAAAGGCGAAACAATCAAATTTGAAGACGTGTTGATGGTTGTTGACGGCGATAACGTCAAAATCGGTCAGCCTGTTGTTGACGGCGCTAGCGTAGAAGTTGAAGTTGTTGAGCATGGTCGCGGCGAAAAAATCCGTATCATCAAGCACAACCGTCGTAAGCATTATCACAAAGAACAAGGTCACCGCCAATGGTACACCTTGTTAAAAATCAAAGCGATTAATGCCTAATTATCCATTTAGCAATTATTGCTAAATAGCGCACTAAATGCTTAAGAGTTATCGCATCAGCGATAAGTCAAATTAACAAGGAGATTTTCTCATGGCACATAAAAAAGCTGCCGGTTCGAGCCGTAACGGTCGTGATTCAAACCCAAAAATGCTAGGCGTAAAAATCTTTGGTGGCCAAGCTATCACAGCTGGTAACATCATCGTTCGTCAACGTGGTACAGAATTCCACGCAGGCGAAGGCGTTGGCATGGGTCGTGACCATACTTTATTTGCACTGAATGACGGTGTTGTAAAGTTTGCGACCAAAGGTAAATTTAACCGTCGTTATGTTACGGTTGAAAACGCATAATTATCTATTTAGGTCGTTTTATTCTTTGAATAGAATGATCAGATAATTAAAAAAGCCCTTACTGCCTTATGGTAGTAGGGGTTTTTTACGTTTGTAGGGTGATATAAATTAATAAGAACTATTTTAAGCGATATTTTTAAACTTACTACTAGCATAACTACTGTAGCTAAGAATTCTAAATGTAAACTTTTACCGTGTAACTGTATTGGTTACAAGCGTGTATGGCAGCCGTAGTAAAGATTGCAAATCATGACTAGGCGCGTAATAAAAAAACTGGCACACTGTTGCCATTGCTAATGGTTACCAGCTTTAGCTTGGTAAAAACAGTATTTATAGAAAACAAAAATTTCAATAGAACATTTTATTTTTAGCGACAACTTTAAAGCGATTATGCTTTTTTAGAGAGGATTTATGATGAACTTATCTACGAAAAAATCAACCAAACAAAAGATGATGAGTGGTGCTTTAGCAGGTGTGTTGATGACATCGCTAGGTATCGCAGCGCCAATGATGGCATTGACTCAAACGGCTACTGCAGCTCCTGCTGACAACCTAACAGCTGCTAAACGTTTGAACAAATTACTGACCAATACCAAGAGTATGACGGCTAATTTTAGTCAAACGACTAAAGGCGCGAGTAGTGGTACGTTTAAAGGCTCTATGAGTGTCCAACGTCCAAATAACTTCCGTTGGGAAACCAAGTCACCATCAGAGCAGCTGATCGTTGCTAATGGTAACTCTATGTGGGTTTATGACAAGGATTTAGAGCAAGCGACTAAGCAAAACGTCGATAGCCAAGTAGGTAATACACCAGCTTTGCTATTATCAGGTGATCCAAGCAAGATTGATCAAAACTTCAAAATCACTCAGCCATATGACAACAAAAACTACTATGTGCTCTATCCGAAGTCAGACAGCGCAAGCTTCAAAAGTCTTTCAATAAGCTTTAGTGGTGGCAAACCTGTCATGATGGTATTAAATGATACTTTGGGACAGACAACCTCTATTAAGTTTAGCGGTATCAAGATGAACCCAAGTATTGGTAGCAGTCAGTTTAAATTTACACCACCGAAGGGTGTTGACGTAATTAATCAGTAATTAACCGATATGTTGCTAGGTTTTGATATCAGTTCAAAATCAGCAACGTAATAAAAAGGACAGACCCTATGTGGTCTGTCCTTTTTTATGTGAGTAACTATAGTTTGTTCAGCAGAAAGTTTAAGACATGGATCGTATGGTTTCCATATCTGGCATAGGTGGTAGTTCATCCAGATGGCTTAGTCCAAACGCATCTAAAAACTGCGCAGTAGTATGCAGCAATGCAGGACGACCTAGCGTATCTTTAAAGCCTTTCTCTACAATCCATCCTTTATCAAATAACTGGCGCAGTATATTGCTCGATAATGTCACTCCGCGCACATGCTCGATATCACTGCGTGTCACAGGTTGCTTGTATGCAATGACACTTAGGGTTTCAAGTAAGGCTTGGCTAAGGCGTTCCTGACGCTGCGGAAAAGTACGCTGGATTAGACTGCTGTAGTCATCAGATATCTGTAAGCGATAACCGCTGGCGGTCTCATGTAGCCTAAGCACACCTGTATCTAAGCGTTGTTGCAGCACTTGCAGGGTTTGATTTAATTCTTTAGTAGATAATGACAAATGTTTTTTTAATGCGTGAGCGGTCAGCGGTGCCTCTGACGCATGCAACAGCACCTCGATACGTTTACTCAATTTTTCCAAAGAATCATGCTGTGCCTCAACCGATGGATATGTAGTCATAGTTATTGGTTTTTGGGTCTCGTCATGTTGCTTTGGGTCTTCAATATCTACCATCTAAAGTATGCTCTTATTTCAATATTGTGATTTTAATAGAGAATGGGCTAGGAGACAGTCTTAGAGCCTACTAGGCTAACCACTGTAATGTGAGATTTGTGGATTCATTATTCATATTAGTCTGATCAGAATTATTGGAAACAGATTTGACGATACCGCTATCTGTCTCAGTATTGACCACACCAACCAACTGCCGCTTTATAAGCTCAAGTACGGCGACGAAACTTACAACCACGCCTATTTTACCTTGTGCCTTATCCAGTAGCTCATAAAAGGAGCGCGTCCCATCTGTACTTAATTGCCTGCTAATACTGGCAATACGATCGGCAAGGGGTACTGCATCAACTTTGATCGTGTGCATTTGATAGTCAGGCTGTAGCTGCATTTTAAATAAGCTATCAATCAGCAAATTAGGTGAGTAGCTTGGCAGTTCCGCATTCATAACGTCTTGACCAGGCATACTAACCATTGCCAAAAACACATCGCGCTCTAGACGTACTAGATTGTCTAGGCGCTGACTGACCACTTTGATTTGCGCGTACTCTTCGAGGCGCTCAATCAACTCTGCTTTTGGGTCACGCTCATCGGTTGGGGTATCAGGGGTAGGTAATAGCAACTCGGTTTTGATAGCGATGAGCGTTGATGCCATTAGCAGATAATCACCTGCTAACTCAAAGTGTTCGGTATCCAATTCACCGATATAAGCTAAGTACTGTTCAGTGATAGGCAGAATAGGCATTTGGGTCAAATCGACGTTGTTTTTTTTGACCAAATACAACAGGAAATCTAATGGACCAGCAAATTGTTCTAACCAAATAGCAAAGGCTTGCGGTGGTACATATAGATCTTCTGGCAAATGCTGCACAGGCGTCTGATAGATACGTAGCGACATATCATGGTTGACTGATTTATCAAGCTCGCTCTGATTGTCTACAGGCTCAGAGATTGAATCAGCCATAGCAGATAAGGCGGCTTTAGATAAAGCCGCCTGTTTGGTGTTCGGTTCAGTTTGCACGTTTAGCACCCGCTTTGATAATAAGTTGCGTCAGTGAAACGACTATTCCAGCAACGATTATTTAAGCTTAGCAAGCGGACGGATACCGATAGCACGGCGAGCTTTATCTAATTGCTTGCGACTATGACGACGGGCTTTATTCGCACCCATCTGCAAGATTTCTTCTAACTCTTTTGGATTGGCCATCAGCTCTTCGTAACGTGCACGGAATGGCGCGATTTCGTCATTAATCTTATCAAACAGCGCTTGTTTAGCGTCACCCCAGCCAATACCAACGGCATAACGAGCACGCATATCAGCAATCTCTTCAGCGGTCGCAAATGCTTTATAAATCTCAAAGATAGCTGAATCATCAGGATCTTTTGGCTCATCAGGTAGCTGTGAGTTAGTCACGATCTTCATGATGGCTTTATGCATCTGTTTTTCAGGACTGACTTGCGGGTTTGGCTCACCAAATAGGGGAATAGTATTGCTATAGCTCTTACTCATCTTGCGGCCATCAAGCCCAGTAAGCAGCGGTATATCGTTATCAACGACTGCCGACGGTAGCGTAAAAAGAGACTTATAACGATGATTAAAAGTACCTGCGATATCACGCGCCATCTCGATATGCTGCACTTGATCGCGACCTACTGGCACATGGGTAGCATTGAACATCAAGATATCAGCCGCCATTAGCACGGGATAACCAAACAGACCCATGGTGACACCTTGATCAGGATCGACATCAGCTTTTTCTGTATTGATATCAACGGCTGCTTTGTAGGCATGGGCGCGGTTCATCAAACCTTTGGCACATGAGCAGTTCAAAATCCAAGCAAGCTCTGGAATTTCAGGCACGTCTGACTGACGGTAGAACGTGACACGCTCAGGGTCTAGACCACAAGCAATCCACGTAGCGGCAATGGCTCTCGTCGATTCGTGAATGATAGCAGGGTCATAGCAGCCGATGATGCCATGGTAGTCTGCTAAAAAGAAAAACGCTTCATGATCACTATTTTGAATAGACTCAATCGCTGGACGAATCGCGCCAACATAATTACCTAAGTGCGGAATACCAGTCGGTTTAATACCAGTCAGGATGCGCTTGGCTTCAGTTAAAGTATCAGAAGCTTGATTGTCAGGAGTACTGTTATTGCTCATGGAAAATCCGTTATTTTGTTTATCAAATTATTATCAGTGCATAGTTAAAATGCAAATTATTAGCCGCAAAGTATAGCAAACTTCACCAGTATTTTTGGGAATAAAGGCTTACTTATAGATATCAGTACGACCGTTTGGCCCATGTTTGAAGCGGCGATGAAACCACATCCACTGAGTGGGATCAATACGAATGAGTCCTTCTAAAACTTCATTGACCCGAGTAGCATCAGCGACTTCATCTTTACTTGGGTAGTTGTCTAATTCTGGCGTAATTGTTAAATGATAATGGGGACGTTTACCACGCGGCAAGTTGTCAGGCGTCTGCCGATAAGTATGCAGTGCCATGACAGCTGGTGGCAGTGCTTTGCTACCTAGTTTTGCCATGCGACGTGATGCAGTGATAGTCGCGGCTGGCACACCGAAGAATGGCGCCATGACCCCTTGCTTGAGGCCATAGTCTTGGTCAGGAGAATACCAGATGACGTGTCCTGCTTTGATAGAGGTAACTAAGCTACGCATATCACGACTAGAGATTTGCTTACCAAAAATATTGGTACGGCCATTATAAATAAACCAGTCTAATAAAGGGTTGTTTTGCGTACGATACATACAATCTACTGGGAAAAACTGCGCACATAATAGGCCACCCAAATCTAGCATCGTATAATGCGCACCGAGCAAGATAACTGGCCGCTGCTCATTTTGCGCATTAACAATATGCTGTAACCCTGAGATGGATACAGTTCTAGTAAATATATTGGGCCGGAACCAAGCGCATAACGTTTCAAACACACCAATGCCTTGATTGACAAATACTTGCTTGGCCATTAATTCACGTTCAGCTTCGGGCTTCTCTGGAAATGCCAACTTCAGGTTGATTAGCGTATCGCGTCTACGTGAGCCAGCAACTTTATAAATCAATATACCAAGCTTACGACCTAGCCAAAACTGCCAACGTAACGGCAGATATATCATCGGTAGCATTATTAAGAATAATAACCAAATGCCCCAATTCTTTGGTGATAAAAACTGCCACTGAAATGGTTTGTGCTCTGCTTGCGCTGTACGCTTATGATTTTGGGTAATTGTCGGTGTGCCAGCCGGTATCGCAGGCGACTTAGCCGACTGTTTCATACTAGGCGGCACGCTGCTATTGGCAGATGGCTTGCTAGGGTCGAATTGTTCTGGCGCTTTCATAATATCCTTCTGCGGCACGGTTTGAGGCATCATGGCTAATAATAAAAAGTTACTGATATGATGGGGTAGTGTTTAATGCTTTGCAAGTTAGAATTTCTACAGACGCTCTATTTTGTAGTGTCGAAACAAGGTGCTCATGTTAGTTATTGCCGTAAAACGAAACTTGTTTGATGAAGACAATCAGATAATCAACACGCTATCAGTAGGCATAAAAAAACCTTATAAGCTGTGACCAGCTTATAAGGTTTTGCAAAACCAGACTCTTATTTAACTTTACTACTGAAGCTCTGAGAAAAAGACAACAGCAGCAAAAATATAAGAGATAGTTTTGATTAACGTTTTGAGAACTGTGGACGTTTACGTGCTTTACGTAGACCCAGTTTCTTACGTTCAACTTGACGTGAATCACGAGTAACAAAACCAGCTGCTTTTAGAGCAGGTTTTAAAGTTTCGTCAGCTTCGATTAATGCACGTGTGATGCCGTGGCGGATTGCGCCAGCTTGACCACTAATACCACCGCCTGCAACAGTTACATATAGGTCATATGCGTTAGCAGAGTCTAGTAGTTCTAATGGCTGACGTACAACCATGCGTGAAGTTTCACGGCTGAAGTATTCGTCAAGTGGCTTACCGTTAACAACGATACTACCAGTACCTTTTGATAAAAATACACGAGCAGTAGACGTCTTGCGGCGACCAGTTCCGTAATTGCGTTCCATAAGTATATCCTTAGATGTCTAGTTCTTTAGGTTGCTGTGCAGTATGTGGATGATCAGTACCCGCATAAAGTTTCAGCTTCTTGATCATCGCATAGCCAAGAGGGCCCTTTGGAAGCATACCCTTAACTGCTTTGTGTAGAACATCTTCAGGCTTATGTGCAAGCAACTTATTGAAGTTGGTTTCTTTAATACCACCTGGGTAGCCACTGTGACGATAGTACTTTTTGTCTTGTGCTTTTTTACCCGTTACCGTGATTTTGTCAGCATTGATGACAACAATAAAGTCACCAGTATCAACGTGCGGAGTAAAAGAAGGCTTGTGCTTGCCACGTAAGCGAGTTGCGATTTGAGTGGCTAAGCGACCAAGGGTTTTGCCGTCAGCATCTACGACATACCAGTCATGGGTCACTTCAGCTGGTTTTGCACTAAGTGTTTTCATGATAAAACCTTAAAATTAGAATTCGTTGAGAGTTTAGCTGGGAACGGGGCTCTCAAAAAACAGACTGCACATTATAAGCAGTAGCGCCTACGCTTGCAAGCTGCATTGGGGTTTATTTTCGCCTTATATACATTAAACTGCAGCGTCGGCCAGTTTTTAGCGGTTCTAAACATTTGTAAAATACGTTAACGGCTTTCATTAACCCGACAATTATGACGATGATAGACGATAAAGTCCAGCGACAACTTGTCCGACTTTGGTTTGTTTCAGACATTCAAAAGCGATTGATTGCTGAGTAACGCTCGATTGGAGGTCTAGATTCTCATTTAGCGACGCTTCCAATTGCTTAAGCTGTGCTGACAAATCTTTATCAGCTTCTAAATAAATCAGTGTTTCAGTATTTATTAAGGTATTGGTAATAAGCGCAGTCAAAATAGGCTGCCATAAATCCTGAGCATAAGGCGGATCGATAAATACAATGTCAAAGGGGCGCGCAGTCAGATGCTTTTGACGCAATACTTGCTCAGCAGTGCCAGTGATAATTTGATAAGCAGCAGCCTCAATGCGCAATTGCTCAGCACTCTGACGTAGCATGTTGCTTTGTGCTGGATTGATTTCGATAAATGTCGTGCGGGCAGCGCCGCGAGATAGCGCTTCAAATCCTAGTACGCCACTGCCAGCGCAGCTATCGAGTACATGGGCGTCATGAATGTCAGCGAGTAGCCAGTTAAATAAAGTTTCTCGCAGGCGATCTGGGGTCGGACGCAGGCCATCTGCATCGATGAAACTTACAATACGGCGCTTAAACTGTCCACCAATGATGCGCACATCACCCGCTGCCGCACTTTTAGCCTTACGGTTGTTCTTTGGTGCACGTCCATTTGAGGCTTTTTTCATTATTGTGTCTCGCTTACCAATTCTTTGCTAGGTTTTGCTTTTTATACTGTTAACTACTTAAACGTCTAGTTACTCAGATGTCGCTGCTGCCGCTTCGGCTTCCTCGGCTTCTTTCTCTTCCAATGCTTTTGCTTCTTTATCACGAATGGCATCACGCATCGCTTTTTCAAAAGCCTTTTGGCGTTTAATGACTTTTAGCTCATCAGCAGAAGGTGGCAGCACAGGATCTGTCTTGCGCTGTAATACCCAGTAATCAAATAGAGCACGGCCAATAGGCGCTGCAACAGCACTACCACCGCCGCCATTTTCAACCAATACTGCAAGAGCAATCTGCGGGTCTTCTACTGGGGCAAAACCATTAAACCAAGCGTGATCCCAGTGGCGCTTATCAATGGCTGACTTGTCATAGCGTTTGCCTTGAGCGATTGATTTCACCTGTGCAGTACCTGTTTTACCAGCGATACGATAGCGCGGGGTATAGATACCGCGTCCTGTACCATTTTCTACCACGCTTTCCATCGCATCATGCATACGCAACCAGTCAGACGGCTTACCGTTATAGTCGATTTTACCATCTGGCTTAGTGATGATTTTGACGTCCGCGGCACCGTCACTGCTCTTTAATAAATGCGGGGTAATATGCTGACCTTTACTGGCTGTCATGGCTGTAGCGTTGGCAATCTGTAGCGGCGTTGCCAAGAAATACCCTTGTCCAATACTGACCGAGATCGTTTCGCCCGGTAGCCAGTCTTTATCGTAAGTGTCTTTTTTCCATTTTGGCGATGGCATGATGCCTGATTTTTCGTTAGGTAAATCAATACCAGTATCTTCACCAAAACCAAAGCGTACCATCCAATCGTGCAAACGTTGAATGCCCATCTCGTAAGCTAACTTATAATAATAAGTATCGACCGACATCGCGATGGATTTTTTCAGATCTACCGTGCCATGACCGCCACGTTTCCAGTCGCGGAATCGATGCGTGTCTCCAGGTAAGCTAAAATAACCAGGGTCATAGATAGTGCTGTTCCAATCGCGTAGACCATAATGAATACCGCCCAAACCTTCAAATGGCTTGATAGTGGAGCCAGGTGGGTAGGTACCTTGGAGTGCACGGTTATACAGTGGCTGATCCAAATCTTCACGCAGATCGTCGTAGTCTTTGAAAGAAATACCCGATATAAAAGGGTTAGGGTCGTAGCTTGGATTACTAACAAATGCCAAGACGTCACCGTTTTTTGGGTCTATCGCAACGATTGCACCGCGGCGTCCATCAAGTTGCTGCTGGGCGATGGTTTGCAAACCATAATCCAAGCTCAACGTAATATCGTTACCCGCTATCGGCGGCTTGGTATCCAGCTGGCGCAAGATATTGCCATGTGCGTCTGTCTCTACCGATTGATAACCCGGTTGCCCAAGCAAAATATCTTCGTAGTAGTCTTCGATACCAATCTTACCAATCAAGTCAGTACCAGCGTAACGGTCTTTATCAATGCGCTTTGACTCTTTGTCATTGATACGTCCGACATAGCCGATGACATGAGCAAACAGCTCATCATAAGGATAAGAGCGCGTAAGCTTGCTTTGGATAGATACCCCGCGGAAGAATGGCTTACGTTCACTAAACTGAGCCAACTGTGCTTCTGTTAAATCAATCTTAATCGTTACAGGGTCATTTTTATTTTTACTTAGACGCGCCAAGATGTCAGTGATATCTGTATCGGTTAAATCAAAAATCGGCGCAAGCAGATGCAATGTACGCTCAGGGTTTTCGACCTCATCAGGACTGAGCATCGCTGTAAATACAGGCTGATTGTCTGCCAGTATTACCCCGTTACGATCATAGATATACCCACGACTAGGCGGCGCAGATATCAGTTTGATACGGTTGTTATCAGCTTGCGTGGTGTACTGATCATGAGCGTAGACTTGCAAATACCCATAACGTGTTATCAAACCGCCCAAACCAATCAATATTATAATCCCAAAGATGATAATACGATTGGTAAAGGTACTGTTGACCTGTTCGGTATTGGGAGTTATCGGTTTATTCATAGAAGATCAGAGCCCAAACGGTCAGTGAGTCAATAAAAGAAAAATAAGAGGGCAGGTTGGTTAACCAAAGTGCGGTGAGTCTAAAAGATAATGCAAATGGTTTCAATCACATAGAAGGGTATGGGGTGAAATCGTCATGCAGTCATTTATACGCAGGTAGTCTTTGTTATTGCACTACAAATTATAACAGAACAAATGAGCAGGCGCAGTACTCAGTCATATATTTTGTCTTGATTATCTACTGACCAATAACTGGCTTATATTTAGGTTTTTGTTGGGTAGCAGACGATATGAACCATGTCATCTTTAGTCACAAATTGCCGCTGGTCTATATGTGCTAATAAATGGCAAGTATGCTAAAATCAGGCGATTTATTTTATAGTAGTTATTATGGGCGGAGCGTCTTTTGAAACGTTCTCATTTTGCTAAAGTCTCATTATCAGTAGCGACAATATTAGCAACGACAATCAACCTGTCAGGGACTAGATAAGTCATGGACGTAAATTCATTATGGCAGACGATAGCTGAACACCCAGAGTTCTTTGCCATGCTGACCATTCCACCAGTGACGGCATTCGTCACTTGGGTACATGTGTGGATGGCGCTCAAGATGCTGTTCTATCCGGTCAAGTTCTGGGGTATTCGTATTCCAAATTTCCCGTTTTTTGGGTTGCCAGGTATTGGTTGGCAAGGTATCGTTCCGCGCAAAGCGGGCAAGATATCAGGGGTTATCGTTGACCAGACGCTCTCAAAACTCGGGTCGCTTGATGAGTTTTTTAAGGCGATGGAGCCTGAGCAAATGGCGATATTTGTCACTGATACGGTGGACAAAAATCTTGAGCCATTGATTGATGAGATTATGCTGGATCACTCGCCAGCATTGTGGGGCAATTTGCCTTACGCCCTAAAGCGCCGTGTCTATGCGCAAGCCCACAAAGAGCTACCTAGTATTATGCAGTCGCTTGTGACAGATTTGACTTATCATGTCGAAGACTTGGTCGATATGCGCAAAATGATTGTCAACACCATGGAAAACGATCGTCGCTTAATGGTCAATATGTTTCTAAAGGTTGGGCAAAAAGAGATCGATTTTATCTGGCACATCAGTGCTTTGATTGGTCTGGTATTTGGTATTATCCAGATGTTTATATTTTTGGTGGTGCCGCAGCATTGGACCGTACCGTTCTTTGCCGCGATTTGGGGTTTTCTCACCAATTGGATTGCCATTTGGATGGTGTTTAACCCAGTAGAGCCACACTTTATCCCTTATTTGAAGCTGTTTACGGTGCAGAGTCGCTTTCCATTTATCAAACCCGTTATACCGCATATCGCAAAGTATCGCTTACAAGGTGGCTTCATGAAGCGTCAAGAGGAGGTTTCTGAGGTTTTTGCTGAGATTGTGGTAAAGGATTTAGTCACTTTAGAAAACATCATGAATGAGATGATGTATGGTGACCGCGCAGCGCAAACGCGTGATTTGATGAAATCGCATCTATATACGGTACTTGAGTCACCAGTGATTAGCACGACATTACGTGTGGGGTTAGGGCGCCGTGATTATGGACAACTCAAAAATACCATTATCGACAAGTCTATTGTCGCAACGATGGTGCCATTGCGAGATCCTGAGCTAAATGAAAGCCGAGCCAGTAAGATATTTGGTCTGTTTCGCGATAGAATACGTGCGCTAACGCCAAACGAGTTTCAGAACCTATTGCGTCCAGCTTTTCGTGAAGATGAGATGACGTTGATTGTTTTGGGCGGTTTGACTGGTTTTCTAGCAGGTTGGTTGCATTTAGTGTTAGTATTTTTCCCCTCGATGCAGTAATGCATTAATAAGTATTTTTAATTAGTCATGAACGACATTATTGAATAAGCTTTGAATAACTAAAAAATGTAAAATTAATAACAGATAAGCATTTTGTATCAATCATTCATATTGATACGTCACAATGATAGTAGCGGGTTTTATGTGCTTCTACAGCAATTGAAACCTCAGTTTTTAACCGTAAACTATGACCGTATAAAGGACTATTAGCGTTTGCCAGTGGCTAGCAATGCCATCGGTGAACCCTTAATTGTATCCAAGGTAAACAAGGTTAGACCGTATGTTAATCACAGAATTGGGTTATTTTGCCTTGCTGGCCGCTTTTATATTGGCGATTTTGCAGGTGGTACTACCAACCATTGGCGTCATGCGTGACCACGTCGCTTGGCAGCGTTTGGCGCCAAGTCTTGCATGGGCGCAATTTGCGGCAATGATTACCTCATTTGCAGCATTGATGGCAGGTTTTTATTACAACGACTTTAGTCTCGTCTACGTCACTCAGCATTCCAATACATTGCTGCCTTGGTACTACAAGCTGTCGGCGACATGGGGCGGTCATGAAGGTTCACTGCTACTGTGGATGACCATCATGGCCACTTGGTGCGCGCTGGTTTCTTACTTCAGTCGTGGGTTGCCGTTGTCTATGCGTGCGCGAGTACTGGTGATATTGGCAGGCGTGCAGATGATGATGCTAGCGATGCTTATCTTTACTTCATCGCCGTTTGATCGTACATTGCCCAATCTACCTGTCGATGGCGCGGATCTAAACCCTGTATTGCAAGATTTTGGTTTGATTATTCATCCGCCGATGCTTTACATGGGCTATGTGGGCATGGTTGTGCCATTTGCGTTTTGTATGGCAGCACTGTGGGAAGGGCGTTTGGATGCAGTGTGGACACGCTGGTCGCGTCCATGGGCATTGGCTGCCTGGGGTTTCTTAACAGTTGGTATCGCGCTTGGCTCATGGTGGGCTTATTATGAGCTTGGCTGGGGCGGTTGGTGGTTCTGGGATCCAGTAGAAAACGCCTCATTGATGCCATGGTTGGCAGGGACGGCGCTCCTGCATTCACTTGCTGTCACCGAAAAACGCGGTGTATTTAAAGCATGGACGATTATGCTTGCAATCTTTGCTTTTGCGCTCAGTTTGCTTGGTACGTTCTTAGTGCGTTCAGGTGTCATCACCTCAGTGCATTCATTTGCCGCTGATCCAACGCGTGGCCTAGTGATTCTAGTCATCCTCGGTATCATCGTCGGCGGTGGTCTGTTGATGTTTGCTGTACGTGGCTGGCGTTTGACGGTCGAGAGTCAGTATCGACTCATCTCACGTGAATCATTTTTGGTGATTAACAACGTCATTATTCTCATTTCAACCTTAGTGGTACTACTTGGTACGCTATATCCTATTATTGCTGATGCCTTTAATTTAGGTCAGGTATCTGTTGGCCCTCCATATTTCAACGCTCTATTTGTGCCGTTGACGTGGCTGCTACTAGTGGCGATGGGTATGGGCTCTAATATCCGCTGGAAACAAGACAGCCGCCCGTTATTGGGTGCTGGTATGGTCATCGCAGTAAGCAGTTTGGTATTGGCTGCTATTATTACCTATTTCACCAGTCCATCAGCGATGCTAAATATCGGTGTTACGTTGGCTGTGAGCTTTTGGGTGTTGTTATGGATGGTTGTCGATTTCAAAGACAAGACCAAAAATGCACCAAGTCGTCTAAATGGCTTACGTCAGTTACGTCTGAGCTACTGGGGTCAACAAACCGCTCATATTGGTATCATCATTGCGGTTATCGGCATAGCGTTTACTAGTACGTTGAGCATTGAGCGCGATGTGGCATTAGGGCCTAATGACAGTGTCAATGTGCAAGGCTATGACTTTACGGTAAGAGGCTTTAGTGAAGTAAAAGGCAGTAACTTTGACGCTACGCAAGCAGAAGTGACAGTCAGTAAAGACGGCCAAGAAGTGACCACGTTATATCCTGAAAAGCGTAACTATATTATCAGTATGATGCCGATGACGGAGGCTGCGATTGATGCCAATCTGATGCGCGATGTATACGTAGCACTTGGTGAGCCGATTGCGGAAGACAGTAATGAATGGGCTTTCCGTATTTATGTCAAACCGCTTATCCGCTGGATATGGTTGGGTGCGCTTATCATGGCGTTTGGTGCATTGCTCAGTATGCTAGACAATCGTTACCGTATCAAAAAAACCAAAACACCTGCACAAATTGCGGCCAAAAAATCAGGCTTTGCGACGGTTGCGGATTTGGATACGTCAGCTACAAAGACAGGGGAGCGTTGATATGACTACCTCAAACAATGAATCTGATAAAAAAGCTCAGCAAGACGCTGTCAAAGACCCTAAAGTTGCGAGCAGCAATAAAGTAAAAACTAAGAAAAAACTTAAAATTGGGTTTTTGATTCCGCTGGTTATTTTTATCGGCTTGGTCGCTATGCTCTATATGCGTTTGGGCAAACCGACTGATATCGTGACCAATACAGCGCTTGAGCGTCCAGTACCTGCCTTTGAGTTGCCATTACTATCAGATACCAGTCGTATCATGACCAATGACAACCTGCCAGACAAGCCATTCCTCATGAATATCTGGGGCTCTTGGTGTCCAACTTGTATCATTGAGCATCCTTTTTTGATGACGCTAGAAGAGCGCGGTGTTAATTTGGTGGGCGTAAACTACAAAGATGACATTGGTGATGCGTTAGGGTATCTGAATCGCGGTGGCGACCCGTTCTCGATGTCTATTCAAGACTTATCAGGACAGTTCGCTCTAGATTTGGGTTTGACTGGTGCGCCTGAGACTTTCATCGTCGATGGTGACGGTATCATTCGTCAGCATATCATCGGCGAGATCAATGAGAGCAATTGGCAAAGTCGTATTACGCCTTGCCTAATGGTACTTAATGAGGCTAGTAACAATGGAGTCAGTCCAGATCCGAGCCAAGTTGCGGAGGCGTGCAAATGATAGCCTACCAAATAAGAACCGCGACCATAAAGCTCGCAAGTTTGTTTATCGCTTGTCTATTGAGCATGGCAAGCCTTGCTGCCATTGATGTCTACGATTTTGACTCTGTGCAACAAGAAGCCCAGTACCGCGGTCTCATCGAAGAGCTGCGCTGCCCAAAATGTCAAAACCAAAACTTGGCAGGGTCTGATGCGCCAATTGCCCAAGACTTAAAGCAAAAAACCTATGATTTGATAAAAGATGGTCGTAGCGACGGCGAGATTCGAGCCTATATGCAAGAACGCTATGGCGACTTTATCAGTTATAAGCCGCCAGTACGTCCTTCGACATGGATTTTATGGTTTTTCCCACCATTATTATTGATCGTTTTATTGGTCGGTTGGTTTTGGCAAAGTAAACGCCGTCAGCTTGTCGCCAGTGGCGAAAGTGGCGTAGTAGTAGACAACCATGTCAAAGCGTTGTCTGCCGCTGAAAAAGCAGAACTTGATCGCTTATTGTCACGAGCCAATAACGATGACAAAGACGACACTACAAGCCTTGGGGGCAAAAAATGACCATATTTTCTACTGTTGGCTTATTTATTGCGCTAAGTTTACTTGTCGCTTTGTTATTGGGTGTTATCACTATTAAGCCGTGGTTAAAAGCACCGCGTTCGCATAGTAAGCCCGTGGACAATCAACTACTGGATATCAACGTTGCTGTGTTTCGTGAGCGACTAGCAGAGCTGAAAACAGACAAAGACAGTGGTATCATTGATGACCATCACTATCAAAACCAGAAGCTTGAGCTTGAACGTCAGCTTTTGGATGCTCAGCGTGAAGTATCACCAATGGTCACGCCAGGGATCAAAAGCCGATTAATTATTATGGTTTGGGTGCCAGTATTAACTGCTATGGCATATCTGATGGTCGGTGATCGCACACCTGTCTTTGAGCTATGGGCAAGCGAAGACAAAGTCGGTCAAGTAGCGGACGATCTATTAACAGGTAGAATCGATCAGCCACCTGCTTGGGCAATTGAAGATGGCAATCAGCTGATTAGTGCCATGCAGACTAACGTTTATCGTCATGCTAGTGACTACAATCGCTGGATGCGCCTGTCGGAGCTGTTCTTGTCATTAGAGGCGACTGATTCGGCACTAGAAGCGTTGTCGCGCGCCTATCGTCTATCACCTGATAACGAAGAAATTGCGACCACTTATGCGCAGATCAGTTTCTTTGCTAATAAGGGGCAGTTAGATGCCAATAGCCGCCGTGTATTAGAAAATATACTGGCTACAAACCCAGAGCATGAAGGCGCACAAATGCTTATGGCGATGGGTGAGGCTCGTGCTAGTAACTTCGATCAAGCACAAGGCTGGATCAAACGTCTGCGTGACAGTATCGCCGCCAAACCAGGCGATCATACGCAAGCGCTATCAAGTCTAGATGAGCTTAGCGCTAATGTGACTATGCAGCAGCAGCAAGCCTCTGAAGGCGTCGAAGTGACAGTCAGAATTAATGCTAGTCTGTTACCATTGGTAAAAGCTGATGATACGCTGTTTGTAGCGATACGTGATGTGAAAGGTGGTCCACCATTTGCGGCTAAGCGTCTACCAATTAGCAACATTAAACAAGGTGAAGCTGTTATTAGCCTAAGTGATCTTGATGCTATGATGCCAGAGCGCACCCTAGGATCAGCTCGTTCTGACAAAGTACAGCTAGCGGTCATCGCTCGTATCAGTCACAGTGGCAATGCTACCGCAGAGTCAGGCGACCTCTCGGGTAATCCAGTGGTCATCAGCGCGGAGCAAAATCAGGTCAATGTGGAGATTAATCAGCAAGTTCCATAGTCATGGTAGTAATATAAATACCTGATGCTAATGGTATTTATAATATAGACGCTGTTGCTCAGTATAGATGCGAGCAGCAGTGTTATGATTGACTTGATTAAAAGAGATATAAAGGTAACCCAGATATATAAATGGGCGTTTCAAACGCAGTCAATGTTGCTAATTTTTATCCCAAATTATCTATATATGAACAGATAAGTCATGCCAACTTATCACATCAATAATGAAAATACTTGAGCTTTGCAGGGCCACAAGGTAAGGTAGCTTTGCAAACAACTAATCCCAGAGTTTTATTAATCCCAAAATCCTATCTATTAAGGAGAGTCGTGTAATGATGCGTATTATTTTACTAGGACCACCAGGCGCCGGTAAAGGTACCCAAGCCCAGTTTATTTCTAAAGAATATGATATTCCACAGATCTCAACTGGCGACATGCTACGTGCAGCAATTAAAGAAGGTAGCGAGCTTGGCAAAAAAGCCAAAGATATCATGAATGCTGGTGGTTTGGTTTCTGATGACCTCATTATCAACCTAGTGAAAGAGCGTATCGCTAAGCCTGATTGTGTGAATGGTTGTATCCTAGATGGTTTTCCGCGCACTATTCCTCAAGCGCAAGCACTTGCAGACGCTGATGTTGCTATCGATCATGTTATCGAAATCAGTGTACCTGATGACGAAATCGTGAGCCGTTTGTCTGGCCGTCGTCAGCATCCAGGTTCAGGTCGTGTTTATCATGTCGATCACAATCCACCAAAGGTTGAAGGTATCGATGACGTCACTGGTGAAGCGCTTATCCAGCGTGAAGATGACCAAGAAGCGACTATCCGTGACCGTCTATCTACTTATCATGAGCAAACGTCAGCATTGGTTGGTTTTTACCAAGACAAAGCTAAAGAAGGCGATGATGCGCCTAACTATGACAAGTTTGACGGTACGCAAGGTATCGATGACGTTAAGCAGCAAATTTTGTCTGCACTAAAAGGCTAATTATCGATATTAGCTAAGTAATTTAGCCAGTCGATGTAGTCGTTGAAGACCCTGTTTAATAGCAGGGTTTTTTTATGGCTGATGATTTTATACTTTATAAAACACACCCACAAAAAAACCGCTTACTCATTATAAGTAAACGGCCTTTTATCAAATATACGACTGGTAGAGCTCATATATTTTAATTAATGCTTATGCGTTACCTTGAGCATCAACTTGTGCTTGCTGCTGACTCTGTGCATACGCTTGATCAAAGTTCACAGGTGCTAGTAGCAATTGTGGGAAGCTACCGCGCGTCACGATGTCGCTGATGACTTCACGAGCATATGGGAACAACACGTTAGGGCAGTATGCGCCCAAGATTTGACCGATTTGATCTTCTGGAATGTCTTTTAGTAAGAAGATACCTGCTTGATGCACTTCAGCGATAAATGCTGCTTCTTCCGCATTTTTGGCAGTAACGCTCACAGTTAGGATGATTTGATAATGATCGTCATCTAGTTTTTCAGCGTTGCTAGACAAATTGATATCAAGCTCTGGGTTCCACTCTTTAGTGAATACGCTAGCGCCTGGGACTTCAAGTGACATATCTTTTACGTAGATGCGTTCTAGTGCCAATTGTGGTTGTGCTTGTTCTTCAGCCATGGTAAATCCTCTAAAATTAAATCAAATGATTGGGCAAATCGTCATTTTAATAAAAGTTCATTGTAATATAAATCGAGACTATTTTTTGGTATTGTCTCGATATTTTTTATCATTACTTCTTACTGCTCTATTAAAACGTGCCACTGTCTATCTTTACATAAAGAAAGACAGACAGTAAAGAAAGGTAGCAGATTAACCAGCCAATAGCTCGTCAAGTTTGCCTTGTTGGTTCATTTGGTTAAGTTCATCAAAACCACCAACAAAGGTTTCGCCAACGAAGATTTGCGGCACAGTGCGGTAGTTATTGGTTTTTTTCATCAGTGCTTGGCGCTCTTCGCTGCTCATATCGTGCATGCCGATTTCTTCATAATCAACGCCTTTGGTTTTTAGTAGTTGTTTGGCGTTTGAGCAGTATGGGCAGATAGGGGTAGTATAAACTTTCACAGATACAGTCATGGTAAATCCTTATTTATAAATTTATGGGATAACAAACGTATTATAAAGAGCATGATAAATTATCATAGTCTAAGCGTTGGTATAGTCTGTTATCAATGAGTAAAGTAAAAATGCATTCGGTGATGCTCATTACTAAAGTGGGGATGGGCATAACAAATTCAAGCCGTTTTGGCGCAAAACGTATTTTAGTGCTGTAAAACATGATAAATAGGTCATAAAAAATAAACCACAAAAAAAGACACCCAATAAAAAGGTGTCTTCTTCATAGCATTGATAGCGCTGATAGTGTTAATCAGGTCACATAGACATCAGCTAAGCGATTCATACAAACGCTTCATTTAAGCGCCTATACAGGTCTATTATTTGCTTAGACTTGGTTTTGTTTTACCTTTAGCCTTTGCTTTGGCGTCTTTTACACCAACCAACGGCATGCCAGCACCTTGCCAGCCGCCAATACCGCCTTCTAAGCGATAGACACTATCTTTACCAATCATCTGAATCGCAGCGCCTGCTTGGACGCCCATGTCACAGATGATAATCACTGGCTGCTCAATCGCGCGAATCTCTTCTAAGCGGTCTTTGAGGTCAGTGAACGGTATGTTGCGGCTGCCCTGAATATAGCCTGATTCAAACTTCTTCTTAGCGCGAATATCGATAAGTTGCGCGTTTTGAGAATTGACCATCATGCCAAGCGTGTTAGGCGATATTTTTCTACCGCTACGTTTGTTTTCAATCGTAAAAAACAGTATAGCAAGTACGGCTAATATACCAAATAAAAACGGGTGGTTGCCCACAAATTCCAGCGCACGATCCAAACCATACCTCCAAGAAAATAAGTGTTCTATTAAGCTGAGAAGACAGCCCAATGATAGTGAACAAGGCGCTATTATACCGATAAGGCCATCTATAGTAAACGGGCGATGACATAGGCAACAATTGGGCGGTTATTGTACTTATCTATGGATCTTCTCAGCCTAATAAAAATATCTATTTACATGACCGCTTTGAATTAAGACGGACACTAACAAGCCAAATATTAATAAGGCTTAGTATCTGCCTCTTCTCGTAGCGTAACGAGGTTTTCAACGCGGCGCTGCAATACTTCACCATCAGCTACCGCTTGCCATAGTGCGCAGCCTTTGCTGTTGTGAGTATGGCGACAGTCACGGAATTGGCAACCGCCGGCCAATGGCGCTAGCTCAACGAAGCCTGAAATAATATCGTCAGGGGTAAGGTGCCAAATGCCATACTCACGAATCCCTGGTGTATCAACGATACCGCCTTGAGTGAGGTCTTCGGGGTTGAATGGCAGCAGTCGACTGGTCGTCGTGGTATGCTGACCGAGCTTAGAGTTTTGCGAAATGATATTGACGCTCTGTCCAGAGTCAGGCAGAAGGGCGTTGATTAGACTGCTTTTGCCAACGCCAGATTGACCCGCGAAGATCACCAGCTTTTTATCTATATAGCGTTTTAGTTCATCAAGGCCTTCTTGCTCATCACTCTCAGCGATATTTTCAGGGCAGTCCACCGAAGTCAGAACGCTTTCATAACCAAGCGCGGCATATTGTGCCAACAGTTCATTGGTGTCCACGCCATTTTCTTCTGCCAATAAGTCGGCTTTGTTGAGTACCAATAGTGGTTTGACACCTGCATGATGGCATACCACGAGATAGCGATCGATCAACGTTGGCGCAGCGGCAGGCAATGGCGCAAAAACAATCGCCAAAATATCGACATTGGCGGCAACAGGTTTGAGCTTATGATAGCGGTCAGGACGAGAAACCAGCGATGTACGCGGTTTGACCGCTTCGATACGACCAAAGCCAGTATTAGAGTCAGCATTCCAGCGCACTTGGTCGCCAGCAGCTAGCATCGGTAGATTGGTACGCACATGACAGCGCCAGATATCATTCAATTCAAGCGTTTGCCAAAACGGCTCAGGATCATCAGGAGCAATCTCTGGCTGCTCAGGTATGACAGCTGGCAGGCTAGTGACTTGTACTTCTAGTTGCTTACCGTAATGCGCCATGACCACGCCATCCATCAAACTGTCATCAATACTATCTTGATTGGACAGTTGCTGCTTGTCAATGCGACGAATCTGTTGTTTAGTCAGTTTGCGTTGCCGGATTAATGCCATGGGTTTTTGACCTATTATAAAAATATTGCTAAGTGTAGCGTGAAAATTTGCTAACATACAGCCTAAAGCGTCTGCGGCAGACAGTGGTTTTGTAATATTTTGGCTGCTTGCTAGATTTTTTGAATCAATCAGTGCATTACAAAGCTGTTTGAATATGAATATTCAACCGCAATACGTTTTTTAAATTATGTTTAAAACTGTCCCAAAATTTAATGACCATAGGATATTGTATGACTACCGGTGACCATCCCAATAAGATTAAAATCAAAAATCAAGGTAAAAAAGGGCTGGTGTGGATTGATTTAGAAATGACCGGACTTGATACCTTAAACGATGAGATTATCGAGATTGCTACTGTCGTTACTGACGAAGATTTGAATGTGCTTGCTGAAGGGCCTGTATTTGCTATCAAAGTATCAGATCAAGTCTTAAACAAAATGGATGACTGGAATACCAAGCAACACGGTCAGTCAGGATTGGTCGATCGTGTGCGTCGTAGCACGGTGACATTGGCAGAAGCCGAAGCTGAGACTATTAAATTTTTGAATAAGTGGGTCGATAGTGGTAAGTCGCCAATGTGCGGTAATTCTATCTGTCAAGATCGTCGCTTTATGGCGCGTCAAATGCCAGAGCTTGAGCGATTCTTCCATTATCGTAATCTTGACGTGTCATCAATTAAAGAGCTTTGTTTCCGCTGGCGTCCTGATATCTTAAAGAATTTCGAAAAAGGTGGCAGTCATTTAGCCTTAGACGATATTCGTGACTCTATCCGTGAGCTAAAGCATTACCGTCAGCATTTCTTTAAGCTAATACCTTAAATAGCTAGCAAGAGATAAGCTATTTAAAAGTGTAGTAAAAGAATTGTAGTAAAAAATAAAAAGGGTCTGTTGATATTTCAACAGGCCCTTTCGTTTTCTAGATAGGTTTAAGGATCAAGTCAAACAAGCATTGTAAACTCAAACAATTCAAACTTAGCAGCATTACTGCTTAAATCGTTACTACTAAAACGGTCATTTGAATGCTCATCATCTGTCACTGCACCAATCACGGCGCTAACTTTCGGCTGGCGAGTGTCTTTATTTAATAATCGCCAGTCGCCAAGCACGTAGCGCTTTTTATCAGCAGTCGCCTGATGAATGTCTGGACGATGAGTATGTCCGTGTAATAATGCATCGCTAGTAGTGATGGCTTGACGTACGGCTTTATCATTCACATCCATAATATGCGCAGCTTTGTTCGCATTGTTCTGTTGGCTTTTTTTGCGCATATTATCTGCGATGGCTAGGCGTTTTTCTAATGACTTATTAAGCAAATACCACTGAGTTAAACGATTGCGCATAATTTTGCGAAAGAACTGATATTTTTTATCATCAGTACAGAGTGCATCACCGTGTTCTAAGCGGTAATTTTGTGCTCCAACGGCTAAAGTGTATGGCTCATAAATTAGCTCACCACCGAACAGATTACAAAAAGGCTGACCCAATAAAAAATCACGATTACCGTGCATGACCAATATCTCACAGCCATTGATACGTAGCTGCTTTAGTTTTGCAATCAATGGAGTCAGCCAATGTGCTATCTTCTCGTCTTCTGACAACGATAAATACGTATCATCACCTAGCCACACCTCAAACCAATCACCCAATATAAAGAGGTGTTTTAGCGCAGGTAGGGCTAGACAGTCATCTAATAGCGCCAAAAAAGCCTGCACTAAGGCAGGCTCCTGAGGCGATAAATGCAAATCGCTAATCAATACTTGCCGCACTTGATGAGGGCGGGTCGTGATTAAGTGATCAAAACTTTGCATTTATCTTGGTCCTCGTGACTTATCGTATAGCGAGCATGATTTAATAAACTCTATTAAAAAATACTCGCTCATTCATAGCTGTCGCTAAGTAACTATGACTGAATAGCTGCTATTGAATGACTATTACTGAGTAATGATGGTTGCTGAGTTGATAACAACTGGCTCTTTTGGCACATCAGCATGCATGCCGAAACGACCCGTTGGTACGCTGCGCATTTTTTCGATAACGTCCATACCGCTGGTTACTTTACCAAATACGGTGTAACCCCAACCTTGCATGTTTTTGCCAGAGTGGTTTAGGAAGTCGTTGTCTTTTACGTTGATGAAGAACTGGCTAGTTGCTGAATGCGGATCTTGGGTACGCGCCATTGCGATAGTACCTTTGTCATTTTTTAGACCGTTGTCCGCTTCGTTTTCGATAGGAGCATTGGTTGGTTTTTCATTCATCTCAGCGTCCATTCCGCCGCCTTGAATCATGAAACCATCAATGATGCGATGGAAAATTGTACCGTCATACTGACCAGATTTTACGTAGTTTAAAAAGTTTTCTACGGTTTTTGGTGCTTTTTCTTCGTTGAGTTCGATAACGATCGCACCCATATTGGTTTCAAGTTCTACTACTGGTGGCATGTCTACCATGGGATATTCCTTTTTGATTGCAGCGCCTTAAATAGCACTATTGTGAGTGGTGGTTAAAAAGTTACGGGTAGTCTAACGGCTTTTTTATCCCGTGTCATGTATCAGGCTGTTAATGCGTTTGCGAAACCTGATAGAATAACGCAACTTTACCCATTTTTGACAAATTTTGATAATGCGGTCGCACTATCTAAGTTTTAATATTCTCGCTTTATTTTAATATTCTCGTTTTGTTTTAACACTTTAGTTTAAACGTTTCGTGATGCGTGATGGCACGCACCATGAACTGACAATTTGCGTTAGGAGCAATGCCCGATGAGTGATCACTCAAGCAACAATGCACAAAAAGACGAAGCAAAAAACGATTTTATTCGTAATATCATTCGTGACGATGTCAATGCGCAAAAATACCAACAAATTGTAACGCGCTTTCCGCCTGAGCCAAATGGCTACCTGCATTTAGGCCACGTAAAATCTATCTGCTTAAACTTTGGTGTGGCCAAAGAGTTCGGCGGTGTGTGCAACCTGCGTTTTGATGACACTAACCCAACTGCCGAAAAGCAAGATTACATCGACAATATTAAGAACGATGTGCAGTGGTTAGGTTTTGAGTGGGCAGGCGAGGCGCACCATGCCTCAGGTTATTTCGATCAGCTACATGCATGGGCAATCCAGTTGATTGAGCAAGGCGACGCTTATGTTGATTTGCAAACCCCTGAGCAAATCAAGGAAAACCGTGGTTCATTCAATGAAGCGGGAACGCCTTCACCATATCGTGATGCCAGTGTTGAAGAAAATCTAGCGCTGTTCAACGATATGAAAGACGGGAAATACGCTGAAGGAAAGGCTATTTTGCGTGCCAAGATTGATATGGCCAGCCCAAATATGAACCTACGTGATCCTGTCATCTATCGCGTGATGCATCAAGCGCATCATCAGACTGGTGATAAATGGTGCATCTATCCGATGTATGACTTTGCTCATCCACTCTCAGATGCGTTAGAAGGAATTACCCATTCATTATGTACGCTTGAGTTTGAAGATCATCGTCCATTTTATGATTGGGTCATCGAAAAAATCGGCTTTGACGTACCGCCGCATCAGTACGAGTTTAGCCGCTTAAACATTGATCATACATTGACCAGTAAGCGTAAGCTAAAGCAGTTAGTAGATGAAGGTATCGTCAGTGGTTGGAATGATCCTCGTATGCCGACCGTCGCTGGCATGCGTCGCCGTGGTTACACGCCAGAGGGTTTGCGTGATTTTTGTGAGCGTGTGGGCGTGACCAAAGCGGATAGTGTGGTTGATTTCCGTTTACTAGAATTTAGCGTTCGTCAATCGTTAGAGACGACTACTGGTCGCGGTATGGCGGTGCTAAAGCCATTGAAAGTGACGATCACTAACTTTAGCGAAGCGGTCAGCAGCTGGGAGTCGCAAAAAGCCGATAGCGTTAATGCGCGTTTTGACGATGCGACTCAGACGCTTTGGTTGACTCAGCCAAACCATCCTAACGTGGATATGGGCGAGCGTGAGATTCCGTTTACCGAGACGCTATACATCGATCAAGGTGATTATGAGATTGAACCGCCAGCAGGCTATAAGCGTCTTTCTCCAGAAAAGCCAGAGATTCGTCTGCGTAACACCTACGTACTAGCAGTCACTGAGCATATCACTGATGAAGATGGCAATGTCGTTGAGCTAAAAGCGACGATTGACCCTGCTACTTTGGGAAACAACCCTGAAGGGCGCAAGGTCAAAGGCGTGATTCATTGGGTATCAGCCAGTCAAGGTGTGCCAGCGACAGTACGCATGTACGAGCAGCTATTCAGTGCTGAGGACCCAAGTGGCGTCGCTGATGTTCATCAAGCGCTAAACTCGAACTCGCTCACTGAGTTAAATGCAGTAGTTGAGCCATCTTTGGTCAGTGCCGATGCTGGCACGCGCTTCCAGTTTGAGCGTGAAGGTTACTTCATCTCTGACAGCGAAGATCATAGCACGGATAAGCCAGTATTTAACCAAATCGTTAGCTTACGTGATAGCTATAAGCCAGCTTAATTTATATTGGCTTAGTATTTAAAAGTATCCTTATCCAAATAGATATTTTGAAATAATACTGAATAATAGTAGTTTGCAATCCAGCCCATTTCTAGTGCGCTAGGAATGGGCTTTTTTGTGCGCATTTACAAAGTTGAGCATAGTAAGATTTGAGGAAATAAGAATGGCAAAGTTTCTAAACAGCAGTGGTACAACGTATCATTTAGAAGAGTTGATTAAAAACGCTTCTGACAGGTTGATTATTATTAGCCCATATTTGAAGCTTAAGGAACGTATCAAAGAATTACTAGAAGACCGCAACCGCCTCAAGAGCGACATTCGCATTGTTTAATTGTTTATGGCAAGAATGATTTACACCCTGAAGAAATAAACTGGCTAAAAAACCTGACCTTTATTCGTACTAGCTTTTGCAAAAACTTACATGCGAAATGCTACCTGAATGAAAATGAGTGCATTATTACCAGTTTAAATCTTTATGAGTTTAGCCAAGTTAATAATAATGAGATGGGCGTACTGATTTATCGTAATGATGATGCCAAACTTTATGCCGATACCTATGAGGAAGCGCAGCGCATCATTCGTATCAGTGATGAAGTGAGAATGTCTCTTGAAAAAGTGACCGAAATTGAAAGTAAGTCTGAGCCTAGTACCAAAACAACAAACTCTACTACCAACGTAACTGGTAACTCTACGACAGAAATCACACCTAATTACTCTAAACTGACCACCGCCAAGCTTGCTAAAGAGTTGGGCTTTAAAACTCAAGAGTTGAATGAAAAGCTACTTGCAACGGGTTACCTACAATCGCAAGATGGTGAGCTAGTATTGACTGATGCTGGACGCGCAGCAGGTGGTACCAGTAAAAAGGGTAAATTTGGCGAGTTTTGCTTATGGGATGCAGGGATGGTGGTTTAATTATTTAAAACAGCTGTTCGTCCATAAAAATGCATCAAAAGATTTGTCCATCAGCTTAGAGGTAAATGGAATAACTGCATTACAATCCGTCACAAGACATTCATAACCAGTTTGTTAAGATAAAGTCAGTTTTTACGGATGTGCTTTATGTTATATTTGATAGCTGAGCACGTCGATGATAATAATAGAACGCGAGGCCGACGTGTCGATATAAGCGTTCATTCACATAGCTAAGGAATCAAGCATGGCACATTTACGTTTAGGTGATACCGCACCAAATTTTGACGCTACAACCACAGAAGGTGACATCAATTTTCATGAGTGGGCAGGCGATCATTGGGTCGTTTTTTTCTCGCATCCAGCAGATTTCACGCCAGTATGTACCACTGAGCTTGGTCGCGCCGCTGCACTAAATGGCGAGTTCCAAAAGCGCAATGTAAAGCCGATTTGTATTTCTGTTGATAGCCTAGAAGATCACAAAGCGTGGGCGAGCGATATCGGTGAGACTCAAGGCACAGATATGAACTTCCCAATCATCGCTGATCCTAATAAAGAAGTCGCTGAGCTATATGACATGATGCATCCTAATGCCGACAGCACTCATACAGTACGTAGCGTCTTTATCATTGATCCAAGCAAAAAAGTTCGTCTAACGCTGACATATCCTGCCAGCTGTGGCCGTAACTTTGATGAAATTATCCGCGTAATTGACGCACTACAGTTGTCGGATGAGTATAATATTGCAACACCTGTAGACTGGAAAGATGGTGATGATGTGATCATTCCGCCAAGTGTGAAAAACGAAGATATCGCTGCAAAATATCCAAAAGGTCACAAAGAGATTAAGCCGTATCTACGTACCACGCCTGCACCAAACAAATAATTAGACTGATGTATAAATGTGATTAAGTAAAGCCCCATGACTCAAGGTTATGGGGCTTTTATTATTTCTACTTTATGATTAATAAGACTTTGCCATGATGGCCAGATTAGGCTATAACTATGGTATAGCGTATCAATATTTGTGCTTATTAGTACAACAACCATAATAAAGCGTATCAGCGCCAAATCGCTGTCCAACCATTCTTACAAGGAGTTTGCTATGAAAAAACTATATATTACCCGTACAGCGCCCAATCCACGTAAAGCGCTTATCTTATTGGCTTCAAAAGGTATCGATATCGATGATATGGATGATGTCGATGTGATCGATATTGATTTTGCGGCAAATGAGCAAATGTCAGAAGCCTTTACGCAAATGAATCCAATGCAGACCGTACCTGTTTTGACCTTAGATGATGGTACTGTATTGAATGATTCGCAGGCAGTTTGTGAGTATCTAGATCGTGTTTACGGTGAGCGTTCGGTCATGGGTAATGATGTGGTACAGCGTGCGCAAGTTTGCTCTATGCGCCGTGTTGCAGAGTTTGAAGTGATGTATAACTTGATGCTCGCGTTTCAGCACAGCCATCCATCTAAAGCACAACGTGTTGAGCAAGTGCCAGAGTTCGTCGCACCATCAATTGCTCGTGCTGTTAAAGCCATGGCGTACTTTGAGACGATATTAGAAGGTCGCGAATACCTAGTAGGTGAGCAATTAAGTTTTGCGGATATCGTGCTATATCTGAGCTTAGATTTTGGTAAAGTATTGAAGATTAATCCTAATGAGCAAGGCGAAAACCTGGCTCGTTTTTATCAAAAGATGAATGAACGCTTCAGTATTAAAAATATGGCTAAAGCCAAATCTGCAAGTGTGGATGACTAAAAGGTTCTAGAAAAATAGTTTAAATCATAAAGTTTATCTATTAACCTATTTGGTAAATTGATCGCTATAAAGCAAAACAGCTAACCTCAATCGTTAGCTGTTTTTTTATGAAATTTAATAAAAATCAACATTTCGTTACATAGGTTAATAGTGCCAAGGTTATAGTGGTTAATCTAGCTTAGTTATATCAATTACGTTTTTAAATTATTCATTAAACAGGAATGCTTTTAAATTATGACTTCTTTTGAATAGATTTTTTAAAATATAGATGGTACGCGAGATAAGTTGTACAAGCTTACTAAGAGGTATGTAATATGGTAGGTAGCCGAAATAAGCCAACGTTAAAATTACTGCTATTACCCAGTATGATGGCAGTTAGTCTGATGCTAAGTGCGTGTCAAAAAGAAGCGGCGTCTAGCGAAAATGATACATCAGAGGGTGCTGAAGCTGGCGAGATGACAGACTCAGCCGTAAGTGAAGGTCTGGTATCTAGTATGAGCCCTACATCAGACGAATCTGAACCTGTTGAATTAACCGCTCAAGATAAGCTGACGACCACCTTATCTCATCATCGTTGGACGTTAGTAAATGCTGTTGATGCCAATGAAAAACCTATGGCTGAATTTGCGAATATCAACAGTCAGGTAACGCTGGCGTTTAACCAGTATCAAGGGCAAGACACGCTAAGCTATAGCGTAGGCTGTAATACGATTAGTGCTGGCTATCAGTTAAAAGGGCATACCTTAACTACTGAAGAGGGTATGAGTACGAAGATGTCTTGTGGCGAGCTAGATGTGGCTGAAAACACCTTGAATACATTGATGCAGGGCAGTAGTGAGTTCAAAATTGATCAAGGCGATAATCCAGTATTGACCCAGTTTACTGACGATGATGTGACTCTGGTTTGGAATGGTAGGCTTACTGCACAAGCGAAATATAACAGTAAGGGTGAAACGGTATTTTGGGCAGTAAACTCCGAAACTGTACCATGCGAAGCAGGTAACTCTGAGCAGTGTCTACAAGTTAAACCTATCACCTACAATGATCAAGGTATTAAAACTCACGAAGGACAGTGGCGAGTATTCGTTGGTGAGATCGATGGCTATCAGCATGACAGCAAACACGAAGAGGTATTACGCTTGCAACGCTATCCACTAAACATCGATGAATTATCAGAGACTAATGAGCCAATTAAAGATGATACTGCTGATGAAAAGTATGCTTATATACTAGATGCTGTCATTGAAAGTGCAGTTGTAGAGTAGCCTATTGTAGTTTGAGCATTTGAAATGCTCATAGTTATAAAAAACACGCGTCTAATAGCGCGTGTTTTTTTATGGTATATCTACTTTGCTGTTTATCTATTTTGACGCGTTTATGTTTCAACGCCTCGCTATCTTAACGCCTCGCTATTTTAACACTGTTCTTTAACGTAAGTTACCTAAATCTTCTTCAGTCAAACGCCAACGGCCTTTCTTTTTAGAAGCGCCGCGACCACGCATGGCGCTATTCAATATCAGTTTGTTCATTGAATGGCTTGAGTGAGCATGACAGATGGCGCAGGCAAGACCGTCAGCAGCATCTTGTTGTGGTACAACTTCTAACGCTAATATCCGGCATACCATCTCTTGTACTTGCTCTTTGGCCGCCGCTCCATAGCCACAGACGGCTTGTTTAATTTGCCGAGCCGTATATTCTGACACTTCTAAATCTAGTGCAACCATCGCTGCAATCGCTGCACCTCGTGCTTGCCCAAGCTTAAGTGCGGAATCAGGGTTTTCTGCCATAAATACTTGCTCAATCGCTGTATAGATAGGCTCGTCTGCGTATTTTAAATGATGCTGTGTGATACGGGTTAGTCCATTAAAGATACGTTTGAGGCGTTCAGGCATCTCTTTGGTATCTGTACGAATCGTCCCTGCATCGATATAAGTCAGCTTGTCACCTGTCTGCTGTACTATTCCATAACCGGTCATGCGTGACCCTGGATCAATTCCTATAATAATTGCCATAATATTCCGTCTTGCTTACCTGTCATTTTATATTCAATACAATATAAATTGGATACGATGTCAGACTCGCTTAGCCTACTATTCGTAGTACTGTCTTCCGCCTTCCTTGTGTCCAAATTATATTGTACCGACTATATGGCTTAAAAATTAGCCTTAAGTTTGATAGTATAGCAACCAATCCCCATATACATCATATGTTAGCCATTTTAATTTTCATGGCGCTCAATTTATTGGTTTTTATTTTATAGGACGACACTTTATGGGTCAGATAGTTGGTATAGCCATCGTTTGGTTTATTATCGAGATGCTACTGTGGTATTTGCTTGCTCAGTTTATGAGCGGCTGGTGGGTGTTTATGTGGTTTATTATCGCCGCGGTTATCGGTATCTCTTTGATGCGCAAAGGCATGGCTGCTCTTAATCCAATGGCACAGCAAATGAAAGCTGGTGGCATGATGAACCCTGCGATGCGTCCGCCAGAGACCACGATGATTAAGAGTATCGCGATGGCAGCTGCAGGTATTTTATTGCTTATTCCTGGGGTGCTTAGTGATTTGATGGCGCTGTTGGTAGTATTGCCACCTGTGCAAAAAAAGCTAAAAGACTTGGCCAATAATTACGTCATGAATAATCAGCAAAAAATGATGGAAATGATGGCCAAGCAGATGGGCGGTCAAATGGGTGGTGGTCAAAATCCATTTGGCGGTGCTGGTGGCATGGGTGGTCAAAACCCGTTCGGTGGCGCAGGTGGCATGAATGGTCAAAATCCATTTGGTCAACAGCAGCAAAACCCATTTGGTGATGTGTTTAAACAGCATACTACGGTTGATGGTACTGCCAAAAACATCCCTAAAGATGTCAAGAAAATTACCAAGTCTGCTAATGACGAATAACTATTTAGTTAAATCATAAGCATAAAAAAAGCCCCTCTCGTCGATGACGAAAGGGGCTTTTTAGTGGTAGTAAGCATACTATTTATAGGAAATATATTTTTATAAAGAATATACGTACAAACCGAATGAAACAACCGAAGTGCCGCTGTAAGATGGTGACCCATGAACCGTGAAGTTCAGGGCGGATGCGTCATCATCTCTGCAGGTTTCCTGATACACCGCAAGCGGTGCAGGCATACACAATGAGACAATAGGTACCACATCCTGGTAAAGCATTATCGGCTCAGGGAATAAACATCTACTAGCCAACACTTCAGAATAGTTTTATCTTAACCAATGAAAAGAGTGATTGCAAGTCTGAATTACAGATTGATACGTAGCTTGGTTAATTGGCCGCATTTATATTGTCTTGCATAGAAAAATCATCACAAGATAACCCTATAAAATTATTCATAAACTCACGAAAAATGCTCAGTTTTTCAGCTATTTCAAGATGTGTGTTAATATAGAGGGCTTTATATTCCCTTACACAGCATTATAGGCGTTCATTCACTCGAGGAGCGGTAATATATGACCAGTACCCAACAAGCATCAGACTCTATTGATAATAACAAAACACAGCTTAGCAATAACCAAGACGGTGCACAGAATAAAAAAATACCGCATGTCTTGATGATATTGGACGGCTTTGGTCATCGTGAAGAAGATAAAGATAACGCCATCGCTGCCGCTAATATGCCAAATTTAGACAAGATTTATCAGCAATATCCTCATGGGCTGATTTCAGCTTCAGGGGAAGATGTTGGTTTGCCAGATGGTCAGTTTGGTAATTCAGAAGTCGGTCACATGAATTTAGGGGCAGGGCGTGTTCTTTATCAGGACTCAACTCGTATCTCAAGTGAGCTTGCCAATCGTGAATTTTATAAGAACGAAGCATTGGTCAATGCGGTCAAAGCGGCCAATGAACGTGGCGGTAACGTCCATATTATGGGTTTGCTCTCTGATGGCGGCGTCCATTCACATCAAGACCATATCGAAGGTATGTGTCATTCAGCATTGGTCCATGGTGCCAAGAATGTCTTTATTCATTGTTTCTTAGATGGCCGTGATACCCCGCCTAAATCTGCTGATAAGTACATCAATCGTCTGCGCGACTATATTGATAAATTGAATGCTCATTACGAAGGTGGCCGCGTACAGATTGCAAGTATCATCGGTCGCTACTATGCAATGGATCGCGACAATCGTTGGGATAGAGTGCAAAAAGCTTATGAGCTGATTACTGAAGGCAAAGCTGATCGTCTATCGACACGGGCAGATGGCGCTGTTCAAGCTGCTTATAAAGCGCGTGAGACCGATGAGTTTGTCAGTCCAACGACTGTAATTGGACGTGATGAAGTGCCATATACTGTCAATGATAACGACGCACTTATTTTTATGAATTTCCGTGCTGACCGTGCTCGTGAGCTTGCCCAAGCGTTTGTATTGCCAGATCATGAGTTTTCTGGATTTGCACGTCAAAAGCAGCCAAAACTGGCGGCATTTGTGATGCTAACTAAGTATTCAGATGTCCTAGCTGACAATCCAAAAACCAGCATTGCTTACTACCCAACATCTTTGGCCAATACATTGGGAGAGTACTTGCAGGATCAAGGAAAAACTCAACTACGTATCGCTGAAACTGAAAAATATGCGCATGTGACGTTTTTCTTTAGTGGCGGCCGAGAAGAAGAGTATCAGGGTGAGACCCGCATTTTAGTGCCATCTCCAGACGTTGCAACTTATGATTTACAGCCTGAGATGAGCGCGCCTGAAGTCACTGATAAATTAGTAGAAGCGATTGAGTCTGGTAAGTATGATGTATTGGTGGTCAATTATGCCAATGGTGATATGGTTGGGCACACAGGTATCTTTGATGCAGCAGTAAAAGCGGTAGAGGCTTTGGATGTATGCGTTGGCCGTATCGAGTCAGCAGTCCGAGCTGCTGGTGGTGATATGCTTATCACAGCTGACCATGGTAACTGCGAGCAGATGCAAGACTACGAAAGTGGTCAAGTACATACACAGCATACGACAGAGCATGTGCCATTAATTTACGTAGGTGAGCAAAAGCTGCAAGTGCGCCGTGGCGGTAAACTTAGTGATGTGGCACCGACTATTTTATCATTGATGAATGTTGATGCCCCTACCGAAATGACAGGTGAAAGCTTATTGGTTCCAGCAGTCTAGGCCAGTCGAATTAAAACACAGTACTTGAATGACTGTGGTTTATACTGACTTGACAGCTGTACCAGAAGATATCAAAAAGGAAAGGATAACCTATTATCCTTTCCTTTTTTTGTGATACATTTTACTTAGTTTACTTGCAATACTATGCTAGTTCGAAATATGCGTTTGGTGCTATCTTATAAGTTGCTATATAACGATAAATTTGTATTCTCTATTATTTAAATGAGTTCTTTTATGCAGCCTATTTCTTTTGCACGTTCTTTTTTATCCAAAGGGTTAAGTAAATCAGTAGGGAAGGCATCAGTCGCGTCCACGGTTTTGCAGCCTGCAATGTTAATAGGTGTGCTTGGTTGTGCGATTAGCGTAAATGCACAAGCAGCAGTGGGAGCTTCTACAAATAATGATAATCCTACGAATGGTCTACAGCTCATCAGTTTGAATGCAGATGAGATAGCGGATGAAAACGACGCTGATAACTTATCTAACATTGCTGATATGTTAGATGTTGCCGATGAGCCAGATGACTCGATAGATAGTGTGCCAGATGAAAGCGCGCTAACGGATGATGCCGATGATATTGATACGGAGATTCCAGCAGAAGTTGCGCAAGTATCGCTAAATGCTATCTCTCCTGAGACGCTAAAGACATTTGTTGCTGTGGTGGATTTAGTACGTCGTCAATACGTTGATGCGGTCAATGATGAAGAGTTATTTAGCAATGCGATGAGCGGTATGCTGACCAAACTTGACAGCCATGCTGAGTTTTTGGACGCAGAAGCTTATGAGAATCTACGTGCTTTTACTGAAGGTGACGTTGGTGATATTGGTATTAAAGTTACTTACCAGCCAGAGGCAGGTTATTGGGTCGTGACAGAGGTTATCGATGATTCACCTGCAGACAAAAAAGGCATCGCAGTTGGTGATTATTTGCATCAGGTTGATGAGTTTAAGCTAGACGAAGGGCGACAGGTTAATGACGTTGAGCAGCTCTTAACGGGTATTGCCGGTACGCAGGTAGATATTATTACTTCCAAAGCTGGCCGCCGTAAGCACACAACGACGTTGCAGCGTAATAATAGTCATCCGCAGATTATCGAGACCAAACTGGTTGATGGTATTGCCATTGTCAAATTACCGGCGTTTCAAAACAACAGCCGTGAAAAATTATTAGAAGGTTTAATTAACCTAAACGCTCCGATATCAGGAATTTTACTAGATATGCGTGATAATCCAGGTGGCGTACTGACATCAGCAGTGAGTGTTGCCAGTTTATTTATGGATAATACTGATATAGTGCAGGTGCAAGCACGTCAAAATAAATCACGCGTACTATCTACTCAAGGTGATGCGATACTTAAACCTTTGCCATTAGTGGTATTACAAAACCGCTATTCAGCATCAGCGGCAGAGGTGCTTGCCAGTAGTTTACAAGCACAAAAACGCGCTACTATTATCGGTGAAGTTAGCTATGGTAAGGGCTCAGTACAATCGGTCATACCGTTAAACGATGAACAAGCCGTTAAATTGACTGTGGCCAATTATATGACGGCAGCAGGCAAACAAATAGATGAGATCGGTGTAGAACCTGATGTGACCTTATCTGGCAGCGAGAATACGTGGGAGCAGAAAGCTTTAGAATTAGTAAAGGCGCGCGCACTTGATTCTGGCATTCGCTTTGTTAGAAAAAATGCTACGAAAGAATAGATTTTCGTAGCAATTAACAGCACATACCATTCAACGCTTAAAAATATTTGAAGATGTCGCTTAACAGAAGCTAATCAGACGCATCTTCAGAAATTTCGAGCTTTTTCATACGGTAGCGTAAAGAGCGAAAGGTGGTTCCTAATAATTCAGCTGCTTGGGTTTTGTTCCAGCCAGTTTGTTTGAGTGCCGTGATAATCAGCTGCTTTTCTTGTTCCTGCAAATAATGCTCTAATCCTTGAGGCGGTAATTGACCGTCAAACAATTCTTGTAAACGTGATATGTCTTTAGAAGTTTCTTGTTGGGCGGTGGAAGCAAGGAGCGACTCTTTGTCATAAGTATTTGCTACGTTGGTTGACGAACTGTTATTACTAGCTGACGAATGCTGCACCATTGAAGGGTAGTGGTTGGTGTTAGTACGATAGGGATGTAAATTGGTCGCCCTTTGTTCACCCTGCGTCGCTATATTGCTACTAGGTTGAATGACTTGCTCGCCGTTCTTTGTTAATTGGGCTGTAGATTGAACGTCTATTTGACTTTCTACGTCACGAGCAGGTAGCTCAGAGCTATCGATAGCTGAGCTATGATTTTGCTCTTGTGTATTTACAAGCTCAGGTTCAATGTCAGGAAGACCTAAATGACTAACGTCTATATATGAAGTTTCAGCTAACGTAACTGCACGTTCCAATAAGTTGCGTAGTTCACGAACATTACCCGCAAAATCGTGGCGTTGTAAGCGTTCGCAGGCTTCCATCGTCAATGACGGCGGTGACTCTAATTGCCAGTCATCGGCGATCATCGCTAAAAAGTGGTCTGCTAATACAGGAATATCATCACGGCGTGCATTAAGCGTTGGAAGCTTTAGCTCAATGACATTGATGCGATAATATAAGTCTTGTCGAAATGCACCATCTTGTACCAATTGGCTCAGGTCTTTGTGAGTGGCAGACAAAATACGGATGTCTACAGGCACTTCTTTTGTATCACCAATTGCCCTTACTGTTTTTTCTTGAATGGCACGTAACAATTTAACCTGCATGGCTAAAGGTAAATCTGCTACTTCATCTAAAAATAACGTGCCGCCATTGGCTTGCTGGAATAACCCTTGTTTATCAGCGACAGCCCCTGTAAAGCTGCCTTTTTTATGACCAAAAAACTCCGACTCCATTAACTCCGATGGTATCGCACCGCAGTTCACTGGTACAAAGCTGCCATCACGCCGTGGACTTAAATCATGGATCAATCTGGCGACCACTTCTTTACCTGTGCCAGAAGCGCCCGATAAAAATACAGGTGCCTGTGAGCGTGCTAGCTTTAAAATAGTGTTTTTAAGGGGATGCATGACAGCAGAATTACCAATCAATCTACTATCTAGCATTTTTTGTTCAGGAGAGCATTCCGGTGCGGCCTGTACTTCGTTGTCTTGATGAATAACTTTTATGGCATTCTCTACCAGTTGGCGCAAACGTGGTAGTTCTAGCGGTTTATTGACAAAATCGAAGGCACCAAGTTTTAACGCCTCAATAGCTAAATCCATACTGCCATGAGCCGTAATCACCGCTATTGGAATATTAGAGCTATTGCTAATTTCTTTTACCAGCTCAAGTCCCGAGCCATCTGGCAGTTTTAAATCCGTCAGACAGAAATCGTAGTCATTGTCTTGCCAAAATGTTCTTGCTTGCGACAATGTATAAGCCACATCACTTCTGATGCCCATTTTAGTCAGGGTAATTTGCATCAATCGACATAAATCTACTTCATCATCGACGACTAGCGCGGTTGTTGTCATACATCATCTCATCGTATTTTATGGCTATAAAATCAATAGCTGGGTCTAGATAGGTGTAATAGCTTTCCAAAGATAAATTTAGGTAAGATTTTCTTCAATAGTTTGAAATTTATTTTCAGATTTAATAGAAGGCACAATCAATCGAAAGCATGTTTTCTCATGTTCAGGAATGTAGAGTAGACGTGCTTGATTGGCTTCACAAAATGCTTGTGATAAATAGAGCCCCAGTCCTGTACCAGCTTTATCTGTTGTAAAAAACGGATCGAACAAAAGTTCTAAATTTCCAGCATTAATACCATCACCATTATCCAATATATCGATTATAACATCGTTGTCTGCGCAGTAAATGTCGATTTCCACATAAGCGTGGGGATGAGCATAGCTGCTATAACGCAGGCCATTGTTGATTAGGTTGATTAATATCTGCTCTAACTGATGAGTATCAAATGATATGATGGGTTTGGTTTTTATTCGTAGAAAAATGTCGTGTCCTTGAAAGTAATTCTCCAAAAACGATGGCATCCATTCAGCCAATTCGAGCACCTGCTGGGTAGCCGTCTGCTGACGAGACAGCTTTAAAATATCCTCAATGATACGGTTTACACGTTTTGTCTGTGAAAATATCATTTCATAAAGCTCATGGTTTCCAGTCATGGCAGCATTCGATTCACTTGTTAATGCACTGTCATCTTCCATTTGTTCTGCAACATCTTCCATTAATAGCTGGCTGGCTTGTGATATCGCTGCTAATGGGTTTCTGATTTCATGGGCAATACTGGCAGTTAATTGCCCTAAAGAAGCCAGTTTTAGTTGTTGAGCACTGGCTTGCTCACGGCGTAAGTCTTCTAATATGACAAGTTTGCTATCGTCTTTTAGTGGAATAATCTGTACACGTAATTTGCCAAATATTGAGGCATTTGCCACAGCTGGCACGTCGTAGGTAAAAGCGCGTGACTGCCCAGATGCTACCGACAAGCAGGCATTAAACAACTGTGAATGCTGCTTATTGAGTTGCTGCTCAAAATTAGAGAGAAGTGCTTTGTTATGAGTCTCTTTTGTATCGTCAAGGGTATTCTGTGCTGTAGTAGGCGTGATAAGTGATAGACTCAGCAACTGATGTGCGGCAAGGTTTGCTAAGACAATATGTTGCTTATCGATAACGATAACACCATTCACCATCTGCGTGATAACCTCTTGATTAATCACGTTTAGTCGCTCGACTTCCCTAGCATGGTTTGCTGCGACCTTTTCAAGCTGTACCAATCGCTGAGAGATAGACCAACTCAAACCGCCCACTGCTAAAAAACTCGCTGACATCAGCAGCGCATCACCTAGATTGGCTAGACTCATGCTATTAGCAATAGCGTAGAAAAATTGCTGATAAATAACCAGAATGATGGCAAGTAAAGTAATAACCAGTGCTTGTGAACCATGTAGTAGCATAAAGCTAGCTGCGACGACCACCATGTATAGCATGGTTAACTGCAAATCAGGGTTACCTGTTGTGTAGAGCAGTAGACTTAATATAATAACGTCTAAGGCCAGTCCGAATGCCAGTTGGCGGCGCATATGTTTTCTAACGACATAAAATAATCCAAGCAGTATCAAGCTCAACAGTACATAGAAGCTCAGAATAGTTTGTTGTAAAAAACTTGGTAAAGAAGTGCCATCACCAGTACGAGCAGAGATATATAGCATGAGCATAGAGAACAGGCTAACGACGAAGCGATAGCTGCTATAAATCAGCCCTAACTTACGCAACTGCGGCAGAGGAAGCGTATCGTCATGATGTACATAACGAGTAATGGCAGAGCTAAGATTGGTAGCAGGGTTCATAAACTGGCCGTAATAGAATAAACGCTAAAATGGTTTATGGTTGAATCAGACCATGACGAATGGCCAAGTGAGTTAATTTAACATCACTATCAACCCCAACTTTTTCATAAATACGGTAGCGATACGTATTAATGGTCTTGACGCTAACAAATAATTGATCGGCTATTTGCTGAGGGCTCTGACAATTAACAACCATCATGGCCACTTGTTTTTCTCTGTCACTCAATAAGTCAAAAGGTGAGTTTGCATTATCAGATAACAAAACATCTGCTAACTGTTCAGCCACATCCTGACTGAAGTAACGACCTCCCTGATAAATCTTTTTGACCGCACGTATCATTTCATCAAGTGGCGTGCCTTTGGTAATGTAACCATTAACACCTGCTTTGATCAGCATTGAGGGATAGGGCTGTGCAGACATACTACTGACCGCCAAAATCTTGATACCCATGTCGAGTTGTATCAGACGTTTGGTTGCTTCGAGCCCGCCAATATTCGGCATATTGACGTCTAGCAAAATCACATCAGGATGTAATTGTTTGGCCTGTTTGATAGCCATGTCACCGCTGTCTGCTTCACCTATTACTTCAATATCGGGGCTGTCTGACAACATACGGCTAATACCCATCCGTACCAAATCATGATCATCTACCACTAATACTTTAATCATAACCATACTCTTTATTGATTGTCAGAATGAACGCTCTATTAGGTCCAAATAGTATAAAAAACGAATATATTTCAACCATTATTGTTATCTTCGTATATTCAAAATACCGCTGATTAATATAACAAAATACGAGTAATCATAACATTCGAAGTTAAATTATATTGCTGCAGTGTGATTTGATGTTTCTGTAATATAAATTGGTTGTAGCAAAGTTTGAATGAAGCCAAAAAAAACTACTAAATCAGTTTGATAGATTAAACTTAAATGTAAACCATGATACACTAAAAATACAAAAGCTCTATGTGAGTACTTACAAACACATCTATAAACGCTACGTACGTTTTTGGCGTCAGACAATATGTAACTGGCGTAATAGCGACAGCAGGAGGCATAATGAAGCAACTACCATTAACCAAACAGCAATTGATCGCTGCTATGATTTCATTGAGTTTGGGCAGTGTTGCACAAGCCGCACTTACAATTAATGGTAGCACTGACACTGCCTCTAGTGCACGCCTGAGTTGGGGCGGCGCTGATAGCTTGTCTGAAGCCCGCAACATAATGTACAAGTCTAATGGCTCTGCTATTAAAAAAGTCGATAATGGCTATGGTACTACCAATATTACGAATACTAATAGTTTTGCTAGTAGTAATAACACCAATAGTGCTCGCTATAACACAACCTATCGCGGGGCGTTTGGTAGTAGCGATATGATTCCGATTAGTACCGATTCACGTAGTGTTGCGGTGATCGATGCTGAAACTGGCGAATCTATCTACGAAAAAGATGCTGATATTGCGCGTCCTATGGCTAGTATCACCAAAGTTATGACGGCTATGGTGGTGTTGGATGCTGGCCTTGATATGCGTGAAGAAATCACGCTTGATCCAGAAGATTTCGTTGGTCCCAAGCGTGCAAGCTCACGTTTGAAATCAGGTGATCGTTTGAACCGTGCTGAGATGCTATTGATGGCGTTGATGAAGTCTGAAAATCCAGCAGCGAAGAGCCTAGCGCGTAATTACCCAGGTGGCTATGATGCCTTTATGCGTGCGATGAATCGTAAAGCGCAAGACTTAGGTATGAATACGGCATTTTTTGGCGATCCAACTGGACTTGATAAGCGCAACGTAGCTTCTTCAAAAGATCTGGTTAAGATGGTACGTGCCGCTGGTAACTATGATGTGATTCGTCGTTTCTCTACCACTAAGAGCTATGACTTTTTTGTCTCAAATTACTCAAGTGGTAACCGTACCTATAAAGCCAGTAATACTAGCACGTTGGTCCGTGACGGCAGCTATCCAATCGGTATCTCTAAGACAGGCTTTATCAATGAAGCCGGACGTTGTGTTGTAATGGAAACTCGGGTCAATAACCGTCCTGCGATTATCGTTATCTTAGGGGCAAACAGCTCAGCAACACGTTGGGGCGATGCTAAAAATATCTTAAATAGTTTAGCTACACGCCGTACAGTGTAAGTTTGCTATTCTAAATATATAAAAAAGCTGTTATATCATATAACGGCTTTTTTATTGTGTTGAATTTAAGAATTAAGGATACACGCTATGGGTCATTCACCATTCTCCTCAGTTATGCCTAAGCTATATTTATTGACCAACGACGATGAGTTCGAGCTGTTGTATCAAAAGCTAGAGGCAGCCTTATCGACAGGGTTAATTGCACTATTACAAATTCGTCGTAAGCAAGTTCTTAGTCTGCCTGATGGAGCTTTGCAGCTTTTTGATGAGGCGCAAAAAATCGTCGAGTTAGCTAAAATATACAACGTGCCAGTCGTTATTAATGATGACGTGAAATTAGCTGAAAGGCTTGGCGTCGGAGTGCATCTTGGTCAAACAGACGGCAGTATCGGTGATGCTCTACAGTCTCTATCACCGCATCAAATCATCGGTCGTACCTGCCATGGTGATATAGAGCTGATTAAAGAAGCAAAAAACGACGGCGCAAGTTATGCTGCGATGGGTGCTGTATTTACTTCTACGACTAAGCCAAATGCTAATATCATTTCACGTCAGCAGCTTGTGGAAGGGTGTCAGCAAGGCATACCAATATGTGTGATAGGGGGGTTAACCGCAGAAAATGTCTCAGAGCTAGTAGATTTGCCCATTGCGCTTGTGGCAGTAGTTGGGGATATTATGGACTTGCCAGTAGCAAATATAGCTCAGCGCTGTCACGAATGGCAGCAGGCATTTTCCGAATGGAAAATACCTACTTGAAACATGCTTTTTAGAGAAGTTTTAGAGTAGCAATAGTCTTATAATATAGTATTAATATGACAGTGCTACTCAGCGTGTTCCATACATAAGGTAGCATAGGGCAGCGCTTCTAAGCGTTGCTTTTCGATCTGTTCACCGCAGACTTCACACTCGCCATAAGTACCATTTTCAATCCGACCTAATGCATTTTCTACATAGATTAAGCTTTGACGCGCCTCGCTCATTAAGTTTTTACGCATGTCGTTTTGACGATAGGATATGGCCTGATCTTCCCAATGTTCATTGAGATCATCTTGCGGATTTTGAATGTGATCTTCTATCTTATCAATTCGAGATTCGTACTCATCTTTTAATTTTAATAGGTTTTGTTTCGCAGTGTCTAAGTTGATGTTCATTATTTTCTCCTAATGGATTATTTTTATTGTCAATGTTTCTATCATAAAGAGCTTGACTGCTGAGTACCACCACGAAATGTTACGGTTTATTGACTATGCTTGAAGCTAGCAACTGCAATTGTTGCAATCGAAAAATGGTCTAAGAATTTAGACTAAATATTTTAAACGTGCTGAAATTTGTGTCAGGTTGCTTGTGAGACTGCGCTAGAAAACTGGTAGAATACATCGCCGCTGAATTCTGCTTACTTGATCGACCTATTAGAGTGGTTCGATAAGTGTAAGAGCCAAGCGTTAAAAAATATTAAAAAGTAATAAAGCTGATAGTGACGATATAGCTTGGATATAAAATAGCTTATTTATAAAGCCGGTTAGTAAGAGTGCTACGAAATAGTAGCACTCTTAGCACTGAATCTGACTTATATAGAGCGGACTATAATAGTCATATTAGTAACGACAGTAATCGAAAATTAATAGATATATTGATGCATAGGAGCAGGTAATGAATTTTTTGCGTATGAGTGAGTTGAACTTAACGGATAAAGTGGTGTTGATCCGAGAAGATTTAAATGTGCCTATTAAAGGTGGTAAGGTCACGAGCGATGCGCGCTTGCAAGCCAGTCTGCCTACCATCAAAATGGCGCTCGAAAAAGGCGCTGCGGTAATTGTTTGCTCACATTTAGGCCGCCCAACAGAAGGCAATCCTGAAACTGTATACTCATTGGCACCAGTCGCTGACTATTTGACGGACAAATTAAGCTCGCAATTATCGACACCTGTACGTCTTAATAGTGATTACCTTACCCAAGGTGCCAATGTAAAATCTGGCGAAGTGGTTCTATTAGAAAATGTACGCTTCAACGACGGTGAAAAGAAAAACGATGCCACGCTGGCGAAAAAGTATGCTGATTTGTGCGATGTGTTTGTGATGGACGCTTTTGGTACAGCGCACCGTGCACAGGCATCAACAGAGGGTGTTACACAAGCAATGCGTCAAGCAGACAAAACTGTGTGTGCAGGGCCATTGTTAGCTGCTGAACTTGATGCTTTAAGCCTAGCACTTGAAACACCAGCACAGCCAATGCTTGCTATCGTTGGTGGGTCAAAAGTGTCCACCAAATTAGAAGTGCTACACAGCTTGGCCGAAGTATGCACGCAAATTATTGTTGGTGGCGGTATTGCCAACACTTTCTTGGCAGCACAAGGTCACAGTGTTGGCGCCTCATTGTACGAAGCAGACTTGCTAGATACTGCACGTGACATTATGACCAAGACTGAAATTCTACTGCCTGAATACGTCGTCGTCGCTGATAAAAACGACATCGATTTCGCTGACTTTACTGGCTCATTGCAAAAAGCCACTGCAACGATCAAATCAGTTGATGCGATCGGTGACAATGACATGATATTGGACATCGCACCAGAAAGCGCAAAGCAACTTGCCGATGCCATTATCAATGCAAAAACCATATTGTGGAATGGTCCAGTGGGTGTCTTTGAGGTCGATGCTTTCGGGCAAGGCACACAGATATTGGCCACTGCTGTAAGAGACAGCGATGGTTTCTCTATCGCAGGCGGCGGTGATACGTTAGCGGCTATCGATAAATATCAAGTTGCTGATGGTGTGAGTTATATGTCAACAGGTGGCGGTGCGTTTTTAGAGTTTGTAGAAGGTAAAGTACTTCCAGCAGTCGCTGCGCTGCAAATAGATGCCTAACTAATTAACGATACTCTGTAGCTTAGTAACATTAGACGTACAACTAACTTTAAATAACTAATGTAGTCTGTAAAAATAATATTTTGGCTGTTGATTTGCTTGTTTTTATTGATATAAGTAAGCGCAATAGCCATCGATTATTATTAAGCAGTCATTATTTATTTATATACTGAAAATTATTATTGCATGTCTGATTCGCACTCTATAAAATAGCGCGACCATGTATTTTGACATGCATTATTTACGAGAGGTTTATTATGTTAAAACGTCATTTATTACTTGCTAGCGTACTTGCTGGTACCTTTGCAATCACTGCATGTAGCCAACAAACAGAAGAAAACACTGAAGCTGCTGTTGAATCTGCTGGCGACGATGCTGCTGCAAACGCTGATGCTGCTGCCGCTGAAACAGACGCTGCTGCTGCTGAAGCTGAAGCTGCTGCTCAAGACGCTGGTACTGAAATTGCCGAAGGCGCTGACACTGCTGGTGCAGCTGCGACAGACGCTCTAGAAAATACTGGTGATGCTATTGCTGAGAGCACTAACACAGCGGTTGAAAATACTGCTGAAGCTGTTGCTGATGGCGCTAACGCTGTCGCTGATGGCGCAAATGATGTTGCAGTTGATGCAGAGCAACAGTACTAAGCTACGCGATAACTAAGCACTATTAACTAAGCACTATAATGACTGATTTACTGGGATTATATCGATTGATAGATAATCCTCTGTAAATAATATTTAAAAGGGTCATTGCTTTATAAGCCTCAAAATACTAGAAAAGCCTTGGTGATTGCCAAGGCTTTTTGCGTTGTATGTCATTGTGCAGTTTATAAAGTAACAGTTTATGAAAGTTAAACTGAGATCAAAAGACGGTATAGACTGACAAATAGTCGGTCAACTGCTACGAAGACAGAACAATTTTTGCTATAATCACCGCGTGGTAATCATATCCAGCATCATTCAGACTTTCATTAGCCTATATACGGTCAGTATGGTCGGATATACAGTGAAATGATTGCTATCAAGCTGTTTTTTAAAATACTATTCAAAATCTAATCAGAGAGCGTCTTATGGCCCTAATATCCTTACGTCAACTTCTAGATCATGCCGCTGAACACAGCTATGGTGTTCCTGCCTTTAACGTCAATAACTTAGAGCAAATGCGTGCAATCATGATGGCTGCGGATGCTTGTGATTCACCTGTTATTGTCCAAGCCAGTGCAGGCGCACGTAACTATGCAGGGTCAGCATTTTTGCGTCATTTGATTATCGCTGCGATCGAAGAATGGCCACATATTCCAGTGGTAATGCATCAAGATCACGGTATGTCGCCAGCTATCTGCCAACGCTCAATCCAATTAGGTTTCTCATCAGTGATGATGGACGGCTCACTTGGTGAAGATGGCAAAACGCCAATGGACTACGATTACAACGCTAGCGTCACGCGCGAAGTCGTCAAAATGGCACACGCTTGCGGTGTTTCTGTAGAGGGCGAAATCGGTTGTTTAGGTAGTCTTGAAACTGGTATGGCTGGTGAAGAAGATGGCTCTGGCGCTGAAGGCGTATTAGATCATGAGCAGCTCTTGACCAGTGCTGATGAAGCTGAACAGTTTGTAAAAGATACCAATGTCGATGCGTTAGCAATTGCTATCGGTACTAGTCATGGTGCTTACAAGTTCACACGTCCACCGACAGGCGACATTTTGTCTATTGAGCGCGTAAAAGAGATTCATGCCCGTATTCCTAATACGCACTTGGTCATGCATGGTTCTTCATCAGTGCCACAAGAATGGCTAAAAGTTATTAATGAAAATGGTGGTGATATCGGCGAAACTTATGGTGTGCCAGTTGAGCAAATCGTTGAAGCGATTAAACATGGCGTACGCAAAGTAAACATCGATACGGATTTACGTCTGGCATCAACTGGTGCTATCCGTGAATTCCTTGCAAAAAATCCAAGTGAGTTCGATCCGCGTAAATACTTCAAAGCGTCTATGGTAGCCATGTCAGATATCTGTACCAATCGTTTTGAAGCGTTTGGTTCTGCAGGTCAAGCACACAAAATTCGTCCAACCAGTCTTGAAGGTATGGTGAATTTTTACCAATAAGACTTTGTTGTAGAACGTAGTTGTTAATCATAAAATAGCAGCTGATTTTATAATATCCTACATAAGAGGTCGTAAATAATGATTGGATTGATTACCGGACAGGTGCAGTACTTGATGGCACCGATGGCTTGTATCATGACAACCTCTGGTGTGGGTTATGATATCGAACTGCCATTGCCTTCGTTTTGCCAGTTACAGCTTAATGAACAAGCCAGCATTTGGACACATTTCCATGTTCGCGAAGATGCACAGTTGCTCTATGGCTTTATTGATCGAAAAGAACGTGATGTCTTTCGCCAGTTAATTAAAATTAACGGTGTTGGGGCAAAAATGGCCTTGGCCATGTTGTCTGCAATGTCAGCAGCTGAGCTAAAGATGCACGTCGAGCAAGAGTCGGAAACGGCATTGACTCGCATCCCAGGCATCGGTAAAAAGACGGCGCAACGCTTATTGATTGAGCTAAAAGATAAGCTAAAAAATATCGACGCTGATAATGGTGCGTTTGAGTTGACGCCTCAGGAAACTACGATTTCTCACGAAGGCAGTATCATCGCTGAAGTGGAAGGCGCGTTGATTAGCTTGGGTTACAAAGAAAAAGAAGCTCAGCTAGCGATCAAAGCTGCTAAGAGTAAAGGAGATACTTTTGCTGATACTCAAGGCTTATTAAAAGCTACTTTGCAGCAGCTATCTGGCTTTTAATTCATATTAACTAGCCATCTATCGATGATAACCACATAATTTATTAAATTAATAAGCGACATTAAATGTCGCTTATTTTCGTTTTAGTGCTCGCTTAATGAGGTTTTGCATGACTTATGCGCAGCGTTTGGTTATGCTATTTGTTAACTAATTTTTTAATATAATGATAAATTCTATGACGCAAGATCGTTTAATTAATCCGCTAGAAGGTGCAAGTGATGCTCCTGATGCCAATATCCGACCAGCATTATTGGCTGAGTATATTGGTCAGCCGGTGGTACGTGAGCAGATGGAAGTGTTCATCGGTGCTGCTCGTGGCCGTGACGAAGCGCTAGATCACACACTTATATTTGGACCACCGGGTCTAGGCAAGACGACCCTCGCCAACATTATCGCTCGTGAAATGGGTGGTAATCTGCGCTCTACTTCAGGGCCTGTGCTTGAGCGCCCAGGAGATTTGGCGGCCATGTTGACCAACCTAGAAGCGGGTGATGTGTTGTTTATTGATGAAATTCACCGTCTAAGCTCGGTTATTGAAGAGATACTTTATCCAGCGATGGAAGATTTCCAATTAGATATTATGATTGGTGAAGGGCCTGCTGCGCGTTCTATCAAGCTTGATTTGCCACCGTTTACCTTGGTAGCAGCAACGACTAGAGCAGGGTTACTGACGTCACCACTACGTGACCGTTTTGGGATTGTACAGCGCCTTGAGTTTTACAATATCGCTGATCTAACGACGATTGTCAGTCGCGCAGCACGTCTAATGCGTGTACCAATGAGTGAAGATGGCGCTGTAGAGATTGCCCGCCGTGCACGTGGTACACCAAGGATTGCTAACCGCCTATTACGCCGCGTGCGTGACTATGCCGAGGTGAGAGGCGATGGTAGTATTAATGGCGCGATTGCAGGTAGCGCGCTAGATATGTTGGCAGTGGATAGACGTGGTCTTGATCATCTAGACAGACGCTATATCGAAATATTGCACGAGCGTTTTGACGGTGGTCCTGCTGGTGTTGAAGCAGTGGCAGCAGCGATGGCTGAAGACCGTGGTACGCTCGAAGATGTGATTGAGCCGTATCTGATTCAACAAGGTTATGTGCTGCGTACGGCTCGTGGCCGCGTACTGACACAGATGGCAATCGACCAGATGTTATAATAATCAGTATTCAATAAAAAAATGCGTCTACTTTTGATGAGAAGTAGGCGCATTTTTTTGGCTATTGCTTTGATTTTAGTATGGTCTTAGTCTTTATAATAGTATTAGGAAATAGATAAGGCCTCAGGCCATATTTTCCCTGGATTAAGGATGTTTTTAGGATCGAGGGCTGCCTTGATAGCTTCCATAAGTATCAACGCATTACCATGTTCTTGCTGCATATATTTTTGTTTGCCTTGTCCGATCCCGTGCTCACCCGTACAAGTACCATCCATCTCGATAGCCCGTGTAGCGAGGCGACCGATAATACCCTCAGCGGTAGCTACCTCTTCAGGATTATTGGTATCGACCAATAATAAAACATGAAAGTTACCGTCGCCTACATGACCTACGATTGGCCCAATCATCCCTGATGCTTCAATATCTTTTGCAGTGGCGCTGACACATTCTGCCAAGCGCGAAATAGGTACGCAAGCGTCAGTCGATAGAGCGCTTGTCTCAGGACGTAACGCACAGCTAGCATGATAAGCATTGTGTCTTGCCTGCCAGAGACGTTTACGCTCAGCTTCATTGGTATCCCAAGCAAAGTCACGACCATCGAACTCTTCGATGATATCAGCAAACATTTGCGCTTGTTCAGCAACGCTTGCTTCTGTACCGTGAAATTCGACGAATAGCGTAGGCATTTCGGTTAAATCGAGATTGGCATATTGATTACATGCTTTGATTTGCATTGCATCAAGCAGCTCGATACGAGCAATAGGTAAGCACATCTGAATGGTTAGCATTACTGCCTGGCAAGCATCTTCAATGGTTGAAAAATGACAAATGCCGCTGCCTATACACTCGCTAATACCAAATAGTTTCAGCGTGACTTCAGTGACAATACCAAGGGTGCCTTCTGAGCCTATCATCAAGCGTGTCAAATCATAACCGGCCGCAGACTTCTTGGCACGTGTGCCTGTTCGTACGATATCGCCACTTGCGGTCACTACTTCTAGTGCGAGTACCACATCTTTCATAGTGCCATAACGTACCGCATTAGTACCTGAGGCACGAGTGGCGACCATGCCACCAATACTGGCATTGGCACCGGGATCTATCGGAAAAAACAGCCCTGTATCGCGCAGATAATGGTTTAGCTGCTCACGCGTCACGCCAGGCTGGACGGTAACGGTCAAATCTTCATTATTAACCTGTAAAATAGCATCCATCGCATGCATATCGATGCACAGTCCACCATAGGGAGCATTTAATTGTCCTTCCAAAGAAGAGCCGATACCAAAAGCAATCACTGGCATTTGATGCTGATGGCAAATTTTAACGGCCGCAGCTACTTCCTGTTTGTCCTGTACTGTTAATACTGCATCTGGAGGCTGATTGGCTAACCACGTCATGGTATGGCCATGCTGCTCACGCACTGTAGCGTTCAAACTCAGTTGTTTACCAAAACGTTCCTGCAAAGCTGTGATAGCCTCACTATAGTCTGGTTTACTAGTGTTATGGGTCTGTGACAGTGGTAGCGCTGACATGAGGGTTCCTATAGATAACGAGAATATTTAGCATTAACTTAGCATATTCAATATCCATTTGATATGCTTTGTTGACAGACATTTGTTCTATCATAACTAAGTTAGGATGCGCCAAACAACTACCAAGATAGCCAGTATATAAAATATAGGTGATAGCCAGCCGATAACTTGCGTAGCGATAGCAATAAAAATAGCAAACCCTGCAAGTGCCAACCAATCACGACGACGGTCGTTTAGAATGTCAGCGCGAATCTGCTGTATCTCGCGTAGTTGACTGTCCTGACGAGAGCCCTGTGAGGCAAGGCTTTGTAGTCCTTGATCTAATAGTTTAGGAATATCAGTGGTAGACAGGAGCATTTCAGGCAGTTGCTGGCGCAGTTGCTGTAGATTACGCATAGGATCTAACTGCTCTTTAATCCAACTGCTTAGAATTGGCTTGGCAAGTGACCAAATATCAAGGTCAGGATATAAATCACGACCAAGTCCTTCCACATGGACCAAAGTTTTTAGCAGAAGCATCAACTGCGGCGGAATACTCATATGATGTCTACGCGCAATGTCTAGAATCTGCATCAGTACGCCCGCAAAGTCGATATCATCGATTGACTTCTGTAGCATAGGGCCGACGGTACGTTTCATATCACGCATCAGGGCATGCTTATCAGCATTTGGTGGTATCCAACCTGCACGGCTAACAATATCAACCACAGCGGTAAAGTTATTGTTCATCACGGCAAGTAACATCCGCGCCACGATGAGCTGATCGTCTTTTGATAAAGTGCCCATGATGGCGCAATCAAGCCCGATATAACGTGGTTCATGACCTAAATCAACTGCTTCCATACCTGCATGTAAGGTTTGCACGGGTGGTGTTTCTACGAACACATTGCCTGGATGCATATCAGCATGAAAGAAATTATCACGGAAGACCTGGGTAAAAAATATCGTTAGGCCTTTTTCTGCAAGCGCTGCACGGTCATAGCCCAACTGATCGAACATCTCAACTTGTGAGATAGGAACGCCTTGGATGCGCTCCATGACCATCACGTTTTTGGCAGCATCATAGACTTCAGGGACATACATCAGTGCTGAACCTAAGAAGTTATTACGCATCTGAGTAGTATTATCAGCCTCAAGCGTCAAATCAAGCTCATTGAGCATGACTTGCCGATAGTCTTCGACAATATCAATGATATGGATGGCACGTGCCGCCTCAATACGCGCAGATGCCCAACTTGCCAATTCCCGCAACAGTTCAAAATCAGAAACAATCACAGTGCGAATATCGGGGCGAACCACTTTTACCACGACTTCACGCCCATCATGTAGGGCAGCCGTGTGTACTTGGGCAATAGAAGCGGCCGCTAGCGGTTTTATATCGAACCGGGCAAACAGCGTTTCAATCGACTGACCAAGACCATGTTTAGGATGTTGAATTTGAGCGACAGCAATATCAGCGTCAAAAGGCTTAACTTTGTCCTGCAACTGAATCAACTGAGCGATAATCTCAGGCGGTACCAAGTCGCGACGTGTTGAGAGTAACTGGCCTAATTTTAGAAACAGCGTACCCATATCCTCAAGCGCATACTTAATCGCATTTGGTTGGTGCTTCTTGCCCCATGCTGCTGGATGCATGCGAATTAATCGCGCCAAAGGTTGTAGCTGTGGTGCTTCTTCGATAGAAAAATGGGTATCAAGGCGATACATTGCGGCGATACGCCAAAGCTCAAGTAGACGAGCGCGGTGCGATAATAGCATGGGATTAAGTACTCTAAACAAAGATAAAAATAGGGTAGGCGCTGCGCTTAATCATAAATAGTGCCATCGGTAATAGCGTTCATTTATGATTGATGCAATTGGCTATTGATGAAACGAGTTATTCAGAAACTGCGCCTGCTCTTCTTTGATAGCAGCAAGTTTGGCTTCTTCTCGTTCGACGTCAGCACGTAATTTTAACAATTGCTGCTTAAGATCATTTACTTCAGCCACCTCGATAGGGTCAGGTGTGCTATTGCCAGCCACTTCATTGGCCCAATCACTAACGTCATCAAAAGCACGTTTTGCACTATGACGCCAGCTACCTTTGAGCTGAGAGATAAGGAGATGTAACTGGCTAGCCATTGGCTTACCAATAAACGGCTCAAGCTGTCCAGCCACGTCAGGATCAAATCCTGCAACCAGTTGTTTGAGCTGCATCAGCACCTTGTAATCACCAGCGATTGGCAGGTTACCTTCTGCGCCACGCATTAGATTGAGCAGTTGAGCGGCATTGTCTACAGTGATGGTACAATCTGGACGACTATGACCAAAACGTGCGCGCTCCATGCTGGCTTTTTGGCGCTCATTCATTTGGCCACTTGGCTCAAATACGCTCTCCGTCGTGACCGGCTCAAAGCGCAAACGCTCATGAGTGAACAAGATGTCTAAATGAATCTCAGGCAATCCCATATTAAGACGTAACACTTTACCTGCAAGCGGTGCTAAACCTGCTTTGGTAATCTCATCACTAGCAATGGCAATATTAATTAGCTTTTCGGCACCAGCTAATAGAAGGACAGTCAGCATAAGGCTCTCGCATCGGTAAGTGAGCGCCTTTGCATCAGCTGCATCAGCGCATCGTGTGTTCGTGTTAGGTTCAATATGGCCTATCAAACGTAATAGTCTTGCCAATCGTGCTCGATCGTTACGCTTTAAAGCCGCGATGGACAGCCACGATACCAGCAGTCAGGTTATGATAATCACAATTCTCAAAACCAGCTTGTTGCATCATCTGCTTAAGTGTCTGCTGATCAGGATGCATACGAATTGACTCAGCTAAGTACTGATAACTTTCAGCATCATTAGCAATCAGCTTACCCATCACTGGCAATGCAGTAAATGAATACAAATCATAGGCCTTAGAGAGTGGCTCAAATACTGGCTTTGAGAATTCCAGAATCAAGAGACGACCGCCTGGCTTTAGGACGCGATACATAGACTTTAGCGCGGCATCTTTGTCTGTGACGTTACGCAAACCAAAGCTAATAGTGACTAAATCAAAGCTTTCGTCATCAAAAGGGGCCAACGTCTCAGCGTTCGCCAACACAAAATCAACATTATTGCAGCCAGCATTGATTAAGCGCTCGCGGCCCACTTCTAGCATGGCAGCATTGATATCAGATAATACAACATGGCCATTTCTACCGACTTCACGGCTGAATACTTTGGCTAAGTCGCCTGTACCGCCCGCGATATCTAGTACATGCTGACCGGCACGAACACCTGATAGACTGATAGCATAGCGCTTCCACAAACGATGAATACCAAATGACATGAGATCATTCATAATGTCGTATTTTTTGGCGACGGAGGTGAATACATCAGCCACACGTGCTTGTTTTTCGGCTTTGTTGACTGTCTTATAGCCAAAGTGAGTTTGCTCATTGCCATCAGTTTCAGGCGTATGTGGGTTATTGATATCATCACGTTGATTGAAAAGCGCTTGCCTTTCTGTGCGTACTGAAGTATCCGTGCCGGTTGATTTTTCGGTGTTTGGCATAGTCGTTTGTTGGCCTTGTGGCGTTCCAGTTGGTAGGTCTTGGACTTTAGTAAAGTCGCTATTGTCGTCATTAGCAACGCTATTATTCTTGCTCGCCACGACACTGGTAGTTTGGTTACGTAATATCTGCGCGCTAATCTGCTGATTATTAGTAATACTGTCTTTTACCAGTTTGTCTTGCAAATGACCATTGGTCGTTGTGGCTTGATTAGAAGTCGCGCTGCTATCTTTTGAGTTATCAGTCATCATATTGTCCTAGAATTTATTTTTATGATTGTCTTTATCGGAGAAAATTGTCAAATAGTGAGTGTCAATTGGCTATTTAACATATTGAGCTTATGATACACCAAACGCTACTGGCTTACTGCCATTATCCGTATCATGAACCTGATCGATAATGGACAGTTCACGCTCGCAGAACGGCTCAATAAAATCGCTGACGCTACTCAGAGGTTTCATGGCCTTAAAGCCTGTATCAATAAAATCATAAAGCGGCTGGTAACCATGACGATAGGCTGTGCTTTTTGCTAGTGCAAAGGCTTTTTTGAGCATAAACGAATTTAGATGTTTGTCCGTGCGATAACAGACGTCTTTTAAATTGGCAATCTGAACTCGGCGCTCGTTTTCTTCATCGACAGTACGATAGGCGGTTAGCATATTCTCTTCATTTACTGGTAAATCTTGAGCGAGTAACCACTGGGCTAAATGCAGATCTAGCTCAATAGCGAAAATCGCCGCTTGGATACCCATGCTACCAGCCTCTAGAGCTGACTCTTTGGCAAGGCGCTCTAGCTTTTTCGCTTTTGGCAGGATACGTGCTAACTGATCTGCTAACAATTTGAACTCTTCGCCGCCATATAGCTGGGTGAGGAAGTAATCTGCCATTAGTTGGTTTTTAGGTTGTTCAAATAGCTCGCGATGCGTCTGCTGGAGACGTGTTTGTTGCCATGATTGTACTTCTTTGAGCTTAGCATTTAATGCATCATCTTGGTGATGAGGCATCGCCCAAAAACGTGTCAAATGCTGTTGCAAATCAGCTAAAGCGGTCATGGCAGTGAATCCTGTAGAAGTAAATAGGGTGATCAAATTTAAGTATGGTTGTTTTAAGTATCGTGATTCAGGGTTATGAGCTTTTGAACAACTGTTCTATCCTATACTCAAAATTGTGTTCACCTTAAAAGAAAACAATTAAGAATACAAATACCAATCTGTTACACAGTAATATTATTTACCCGATTGGCGCAGTGCTATGATTAAATGAAATAAAAATGAACAATAAGATCGAAATATTAAGAGTTGTCCTATTAATAGCTATCCCATAAGTCATTCAACGGTAAAGCAGCCCAATAAGAATAATAGCGAGTGTAGACATGTCTAAAAAAAATGATACTACTGAACCAAAAGCACCACAAGCGGTAAGTACACAATTTAGTGAGCAAGTTGTGGAGCAGCGTCTAAAGCCCAATCCTTTAAGTCAGTTTTCACTGGATGAGGATTCGCTTAGACTGGCATTGGTAACTGCTCAATACGCTTTAAAAGCCACTCGCCAGCAAACGCCGCAGACCCTCAATAAGCCAACAGGTCTATTGGTGCTAGTTAATGGAATGGAGCAAGCAGGTAAGGGTACAGCCGTTAAGCAGTTACGGCAATGGGTGGATCCAAGGCTGCTTAAAGTTGAGGCCACTATCGGTCATTCGCTATTGAACTATCAACCCATTTGGCAAGCGCATACTAGCGCCATGCCGCGCCATGGTGATGTCATGGTGTATTTCGGCAACTGGTATGCTGATTTATTATACAATGTCATGCGACTAGCGACATCAGATAGTGAGAACCTTGAAGCATTATCAAATGATAAAGGTCAAAAAAGTAAAAATCCGCTTCCTATCGCTCAGTGGCAAGACTATCTACAGCAGCAGTTAGACAGGCTAAAGGCATTTGAAAACGATCTCATTGCCAATCAAACCAAATTACTAAAATGTTGGTTTCATGTTGATATCGAAACGTTGCACAGTCGCTTAAAGGATGATGAAGCAGATCCGCAGTTTTTGTATCAAATTGACTGGAATAATAAGCAAGTCATTGAGAAGTTTAATGAGGTGGCTGCGACCTTGCTGCGTCAACAGGATGATTGGGTCATCATTGATGGTGACGATAAGTTAGAGGCCGCTGATAACTTCTGCCATCTGGTGCTACATTCTATGCAAACCGCGCTGGCAAGTAGTCAGGCAGATAGCAATGATAACGACAACGACAATGACAAGGGAATGTCAGAAAACCGTTCCCAGTCCGAAAAACTGGAACTTAACTCAGATACTAAACAAAAACAGTTTGAGCCTGTATCGATACCTAAGCAGCTGACGTCTATTAAAGATAAGAAAATCAGTAAGTCCGACTATCATGAGGCATTGGCAGAGAAGCAAGCACGGCTTGCTGAGTTGCTACGTGCACGCCAAGGTCGGCATGTGGTGTTTGCCTTTGAAGGAATGGACGCTGCCGGAAAGGGCGGTGCAATCAAAAGGTTGGTTGCACCGTTAGATCCTCGCGAGTATCAAATTTATAATATTGGCGCACCGATGTTGTATGAGACCCAGCACCCTTACTTGTGGCGATTCTGGACGCGATTGCCTGACGAGCAGAAAAATCGTATCAGCCGTATCGCTATTTTCGATCGTACTTGGTATGGGCGCGTGTTGGTTGAGCGCATCGAAGGATTTGCGTCTCCTGATGAATGGCAACGAGCATATGATGAAATTAATCGTTTTGAGGAGGACTTGGCAGCAGCAGGAACGTTGGTTATCAAATATTGGTTAGCGATTGATAAAAAAGAGCAGCTTAAACGGTTTGAAGATCGTCAAGAAACACCGCATAAGCAATTTAAACTGACGGATGATGACTGGCGTAACCGTGATAAATGGTCAGACTATGTGCAGTCTGCAGCAGATATGCTGGCACGCACAGATACAACGACAGCGCCATGGTGTGTTATTGCGACCAATGAAAAACGTCAAGCGCGTTTAGATGTGTTAGATCATGCTATTGAGCAGTTGTCTGCATTTACTGAAAGCAAGTAGTTGTTAAGAATGAATGAGTTTTAAGGGCTCTTATAGGTTTATATAGCTGTATTTTTCAAGTATTTCCTAAGTAGGATAGCTCGAAACATATTCGAGTTATCCTGTCTTTTACAGAGTGTGGTCTTGTCCGTATACACTCACAGTTACAAATCTCGCAATATCATCATGCATTATGTGCTCATATTTAATATAATAGAGCGCAAAACAGCTCCTGCTAAATAATAATTTTAATTTAGCAAACAACGTATTTTGGTTATTTAGTATAGATAACTTAATAATTACGACAAAAATTGTTACAATAGCTGTTAGTAGTACCACAAATATCGCTAAGAAATATATAAGCCGCAAGATGCTGTAATCAGACGATTTGGCAATATGACTTGCGGCTTTGTGACATGTTGAGGGATGTATTTTCCCTTTCGCTCTAGTCGGTCAAAACCTTCTAACCGCATGTTGTATATTTTCTATTGCTAATTCATTAGGTGCTGCAATAAGCACTGTGAGTAGCAGCGTAATATTATCAACCTCATATAATTTTCATCAGCTTACGCAGGACGTACTAACGTATGGGTATTAGCAGCAGTTCTACAGAGTCAGTCAAGCCAGTTGGCTCTATGAGAATAAATCTATTTTTTGCCATTTTACTGATTGCGATGACTTCCTACTTTTTGTGGTGGGGTTTAGATTACACCATGCGTCAGCAAACGACGCTATTCATCGTGGCGACCGCTTTTGGTGTCTTTATGGCATTCAATATCGGTGGTAACGATGTCGCCAACTCATTTGGTACTTCGGTGGGTGCAGGGACGTTGACTATCCCGCAAGCATTGGGTATTGCCGCGATATTTGAAGTATCGGGGGCAGTCCTTGCAGGCGGGGAGGTGACTGATACGATTCGAAGCGGCATCGTCGATCTAGATGGTTTATCAGTGACGCCCAATCAGTTCATTTATGTCATGCTCTCCGCATTGGTTGCAGCAGCATTTTGGCTGTTATTTGCGACCAAAAAAGGTCTGCCCGTTTCGACCACTCACTCCATTATTGGCGGTGTGATTGGTAGCTCCATTGTTTTAGGTATCACGTTAGGTGGTACGGACATGGCGCTATCAACGGTAGACTGGGGAACGGTTGGAACTATCGCTATTTCTTGGGTGTTGTCGCCGCTACTAGGTGGCGTGTTGTCTTATCTTTTATATGGACAAATCAAGAAAAACATCATCGAATATAATGATAAAACCGAAGCTCATATTGCGACGCTAAAAGGCAATAAAAAAGTCTTAAAGCAAAACCACAAAGAGTTTTTGGATGGTTTGACAGAGTCTGAGCAATTGGCCTATACGTCAGCGATGCTACGTGATCAGGAAATCTATAAAGATGATGATTGTAACGTTGAAGACCTAGAAACTGATTACTACAAAAAGCTTTATGATATTGAGAATGAGCGTAGTAGCCTTGATACTCTAAAAGCACTTAAGCAGTGGGTACCTATCATTGCTGCCGCAGGTGGTGCGGTGATGACTTCTCTAGTCGTCTTTAAAGGTCTTAAAAATGTTAATAGCGGCCTGACCACACTGCAGGGCTTCTTGATTATGGGTATGATAGCGGCGCTAGTATGGTTAGCGACCTATATCTATACCAAGAGTATCCGCGGTAAGCATAAAGAAGATTTGACCAAAGCGACGTTCATTATGTTTAGCTGGATGCAGGTCTTTACCGCGTCAGCTTTTGCCTTCAGTCATGGTTCAAACGATATCGCCAACGCGGTTGGTCCTTTTGCCGCTATTATGGATGTGATTCGTACTAATAGTATCGCTACTGAAGCTGCGGTGCCACCTGCTGTCATGCTGACCTTTGGTGTGGCGCTAATCGTTGGTCTTTGGTTCATTGGTAAAGAAGTGATTCAAACCGTTGGTACCAATCTAGCGAAAATGCATCCAGCTTCAGGCTTCTCAGCTGAGTTGGCTGCTGCTGCAGTTGTGATGGGCGCATCGACGATGGGTCTGCCTGTATCAAGTACTCACACGCTAGTAGGCGCGGTATTGGGTATCGGTATTGTCAACAGAGATACTAACTGGAAGCTTATGAAACCGATTGGATTGGCTTGGATTGTAACGCTGCCTGCAGCGGCTACTATGTCTGCCATCAGTTATCTCGTATTGAGCAATATTTTTTAATGCGCTGTCTTTATCAATGAATCGTCGTAATTGAGTTTGAATAACTAGGTTCAACGCAATAAAAAACGCTTATCAGCATCATGCCGATAAGCGTTTTTTTAATGATATATAACGATTTACTCGGTACCAAATTGCTTACGTTTTTTGGCAAAAAATCTGTCCAATCTATCCATCGCATTTTCTAGGTCAAGTAAATTAGGTAAGAACACCAGACGGAAATGGTCGGGTCTATCCCAGTTAAACCCAGTACCTTGAACCATCAATACATTTTCTTCAACGAGCAAGTCCATCATAAAATCCATATCATCGGTGATAGGGTAAACCTCTGGATCCATTTTTGGAAAACAGTAAAACGCGCCTTGAGGCATGGTACAAGAAATACCTTTGATAGCATTTAGACGTGAGACTGCCATTTCACGTTGCTTATATAGACGACCCTTTTCAGAGGTTAGGTCTTGCATGCTCTGATGCCCACCCATCGCTGTTTGAATGGCGTACTGTCCTTGCACGTTAGAACAAAGGCGCATAGATGCGAGCATATCTAAGCCTTCAATAAAGTCAGCTGCGTGCTGTTTGCGGCCTGATACCATCATCCAACCTGAGCGAAATCCTGCAATACGATGCGACTTCGACAAGCCATTGTAAGAGAGTACTAGCACGTCGTCAGTTAAGGTGCTCATCGGCGTATGTACATTATCATCATAGAGAATGCGGTCGTAAATCTCATCGGCCATGATGATTAAATCATGCTCTTTAGCGACTTCAATAATTTGCTTTAATAGCTCATCACTATAAAGGGAGCCTGTCGGGTTATTTGGGTTAATAACCACGATACCTTTCGTTTTGCTCGTGATTTTAGACTTAATATCTTCAATATCAGGGTGCCAGTTATCTTCTTCATTGCAGCGATAGTGCACAGCAGTACCGCCAGCGAGATTAGCAGCAGCAGTCCAAAGCGGGTAGTCTGGCATCGGAATCAGGACTTCATCACAATCATTCATCAACGCCTGCATAGTCATGACAATAAGCTCAGAAACCCCATTGCCCAAATACACATCACGTACGTCAACGGCCGATAACAATCCTTTAGACTGGTAATATTGCAAAATGGCTTTACGCGCTGAGAAAATCCCCTGTGAGTCTGAATAGCCAGTCGCCTCAGATAAGTTCATAGCGACATCGCGTAAAATCTCATGCGGGGCTTCTAAACCAAAAGGCGCTGGATTACCCACGTTTAGTTTTAATATGCGTTTGCCTTCTGCTTCCATCTTATTGGCAGTCTGCAATAGAGGACCACGAATGTCATAGCAAACGTTTTGTAATTTATCAGATTTTTTTATGGTGTTCATAGCATGACCGTTTTTCGGATTGATTGTCGAATTGGTTTTTAAGTCTTTACCAGCAGTAGAAGTTATCATGGACTGAGCATCAGTTGTCTTAATACCTGACTGGATGTGTGAACTCGCATCTAGCTTTTGATGTTCACTGCGCTCTATAGATGATGTCGACTCGTCTGCATCAATAGCTTCATTGTGGAGGTCGCCGCGCAACAGATATCCCTCACTACAGCCCAAAATATGTGCGAGCGTAGGCAGCTTGGATGAGACAATACCGTTGGTACCGCGCTCCCAGTTTGAGATAGCACCACGGCTCACTTTGGCACCAGCGGCTGTCATGGCTTGTGCTAGCTGCTCAGCTGTGAATCCTTTGTCACGGCGCAACTGTACCAGTCGTTCCGCTTGCGTACTTTTGCTATTGTCGTCAGACATTATTGTTTGAGCCTTTGTTAATCAGTAAATATTCAGAGTAGAGATATATTAAACATTTTAATTAAACACTAATGCAAGATATTATTGCATTGATAGTTAATTTGCAAATGATTTTACAATCAGTTCTATCAGTGTTTGCAAGTATATCTTGCAATTAACACTTGGCTTATATTTGTATGGCTCTAAATCTCTTATATAGACTATAAAAGGTATAGGTATCAAATTACATCTTTACCCATCATTATCTAAAATTAATTTGGTATATTTAACTCAGTCGATCTCTTCAATCATGCTGTCTATCTCCCAATATAAAGAGTGCTTTTCTTATATATGCCTTGAATAGTGCGTCGATAACCAACAGATAGAGCACATCGTTTTCATAATCATATGGCGATAAAATAGTTACCGAGATTAGATAATAAATACTCGAATAAGGATAAATTATGCAAGACAACCAACTAAGCAAAGAAGAGATCAGCCAGTTGACTGAAGCTGACTGGAAAGAGCGTTTAACCGCTGATGAGTATCATATTATGCGTGAGAAGGGCACTGAACGCCCATTTACAGGTGTATATAATGATGCGACCGATGATGGCGTTTACCGTTGTAAAGGCTGCGGTGCAAGCTTGTTTGACTCAAGTAATAAATTTGATGCGAGCTGTGGTTGGCCAAGTTTTGATCAAGGTATCGATAACAGCGCGATTGAAGAGCACGTCGATAACTCGCTAGGCATGACTCGTACCGAAGTCACTTGCAGCAACTGCGGCGCACATTTAGGTCATGTATTCCCTGATGGTCCTACTGAGACAACAGGCATGCGTTATTGCATCAACTCAGTATCTATCGATTTAGATAAGTCTGAGAAGTAAGTAGTCTAAGTAGTATTAGAAACGTGAAAGGGAAGTACAAGGTGCTTCCTTTTCAATAGTTTTATTATGTGTATGATAGAAAAAGAAGTAGTGCATAGACACTCAAAACAATAAAAACCTCAATTTAAGGATAAATGATGAGTACAATTTATGATTTTACGGCTGAGCGCATGGATGGTAGCTCGCAAGCGTTTTCAGATTACCAAGATAAAGTATTATTAATCGTCAATACCGCAAGCAAATGTGGATTTACGCCGCAGTTCGAAGGTTTAGAGTCGCTATATCAACAGTATAAAGATCAAGGGCTGGTGGTTATCGGTTTTCCTTGTAATCAATTTGGTAGCCAAGACCCAGGTAGCAACGATGAGATTGGTGCGTTTTGCCAAAAGAACTATGGTGTCAGCTTTCCGATGATGGCGAAGACTGATGTTAATGGCGCAGATGCTCATCCTATCTATCAATGGCTCAAAGAACAAAAAGGTGGCGTGCTGACTGATGGTATTAAGTGGAATTTCACCAAGTTCCTAGTCGATAGTAAAGGTCAGGTTATTGACCGTTATGCACCAACGACTAAGCCAGAAGCTATCAAAAATGACATCGAGCAAGCACTGGCCAATAAGTAAGCATTAAATTTAAAAAATATTGATTTTGTATAAAAATATAAAATCAATAAAAACAAATGCTTGCTAGATATTCTAATAAAAATCGAAAAAATATCTAAAAAAGTCGTAAATACTGTTTGACACCCAACTGTAAATCTATATAATACACACCCACAGCAGCAGAGCTTAGTGACAAACTTAAGAGCTCAGTTGATGTTGAATAAATTGCCTAGCAATTGTTCGAAGGGTGATTAGCTCAGTTGGTAGAGCGTCTGCCTTACACGCAGAATGTCGGCGGTTCGAATCCGTCATCACCCACCACTTCTTAGCAAGTGGGTAAACAAGCTAAGAGACCTAAGCAGCGGTAGTTCAGTTGGTTAGAATACCGGCCTGTCACGCCGGGGGTCGCGGGTTCGAGTCCCGTCCGCTGCGCCATATTTAAAACGAATTTAAACCTTTGGGTTTAAGCAAGTTTCGCCTCAAGCATTAGATTGTTTGAGGTTTTTTTGTGTCTGTTTTTTATGTATCTATGTTTTATGAGTGATAAGTCAGATAAGGAAATAAAGTAAGAGTTAGAGTCTAGTACTGTGACTGATATTTACTTAAGTCATGTCACTTAAAAGTCAGCTAAAACGACGACCCTTCTTTTATATCAGTCTTATATTGAATAAAAGAAGGGTCGTTGTACTTATTTTAGGTATAGCATATCTTAGTTACAGTACATTAAAATGCCTTTGCTTAAAACTCATTGTTCAAAACTTGAGACGCGTTTTAGATAGTTGTAGATTTTAGCTACGGGTAAAGACTTACTTATGCGTTGCTTGCCATGCGCCCATAGACCCTAGATAAATATCAATGTGCTTAAAACCTCGACTAGCGAGCCACCCTGCTGCTATTGTTGCTCGAGCACCACTGGCACACATTAATGTATAGTGGCGACTTTGGTCAAGCTCATGCCAACGCTCGTTCAGGTGACCAACATATATATGCTGTGAGCCTTCGATCGCATTGGCATTCCTCTCATCGATATCGCGTACATCGAGCAATGTCCAGTTCTGAGAATTATTAAGGCGACTCTCTACCTCGGTTGTATCGATCATAGGGGTTTGCTGCATCTGTTCCCCTTTGGCAGCAGCAGGGACGACACCCACATAGCCACCGACAATATTATCAAAAGCAATACGTACCAGATGCTCCATTGCAGTCGCCAGTTGATCTTCATCAGAGGCAATCAGTGCCAAGCTTTGTCCTTCCTCGATAAACCATCCAGCAAACGCAGGTAGCATGTTGACAGGTAAGCTCATAGAACCGGGCAGGTGTCCTGACGCATATGCCATGGGTTCACGAATATCGATGAGATGATCAGCATCGCAGTCATGCAGCTGCTTAAGTGAAAGGTTACGCGGACGCATAACCACTGGAGGCGCTTCACCACCTTCCATATTAAGGCGCTCCATCAATCTGAAGTAGGGCGGCTGATAATGGTTTTCGCTAGTCTTGAAGTCAATAAATGCCTCACGATCGTTAATCTGTAAGCGTGGATTGTTCATCTTTTCATGACCAACGGTAGAAAACTCACGCTCCGCCATACCTGAACCACAGACTGACCCTGCACCATGAGCTGGATAAATAAGCGCCTGATCACCGAGCGCTAGAATGTCTTGTAACGAATCATAAAGTAAACCTGCAACTTCTCTGCGACGCTCAGGATAGAAGTCAGTACGACCGACATCACCTACAAAGAGCGCATCGCCAGTAAAAACGCCAACCGCCTTATCTGGATACGCCGTGTCAAACAGCGCATAAGCCAGGTGATCATCGGTATGACCAGGCGTTTCTAAGACACGGATTTCTAATTGGCCAATTGAAAAGCAATCACCATTACGTACTGTCTCAGCGTAGACAACAGGTTGTTCTAGATTGGGTCTATGCAAAACTGTTGCTCCTGTCATTGCAGCCAAGATAGGTGCGCCAGAAACCAAATCTTCATTACGATGTGTCTCAAAAATATGAGTAATTTCAAGCCCTGCTGCGCGCGCCTTTTCTACATATATCACGCAGTCACGACGTGGGTCAATTACCGCTGCTTGACCACCAGAGCCTACCAAGTAAGATAAGTGCGAAAGTCCGAGTGTTTTGATTTTTTCTAATAGCATGTCTTGTCCTTATTATAGTTATGTCAAATGAGCTTTTTGCCAGTAGCATATTACTAGCCACGTTGATTTGTCTGATCGAATTATTGTTCGGGGAAATTCTTTAATAGCTATCAATATACAATAACATATATTGACTTTATATTTATATAGGTATTCGTCCAATAAACAGTGCTCTTTTGGATAGATGGATGAAATAAAAGAATATAAATATAATGATCTTTTGGAATTACGATCGTGAGTTTGAGTAAGTGCAATAGGTAAAGAAGGAGTTTATGTGGAAATACGAGACTTGTGAAAAGTAACCATTATCATATGATGTCATTTATATTGAAGCCATAAGGTATATATTAATCCAACGTGACAACTATAAGTAAGTCACTATTCATTTAAGTTCACTATTCTAGTATTCTGAAGGCTATAACTGCTCTAATACGGTTCTTTGTATTTGGCATTGTAGGTTCTGCTTTGTTGTTTACAAAAATAGTTCTAAATTACTTATATTCTTATAATATTTCCTTTTCTTGTAAGAATGATTATAAAAAATTATAGCGATTCAGCTTATGTACGAAATATTTCTTCTATATACCATGTTCTTATTTTCTTCGCTTATCACTATTATTATAGTGGGTACTTTTTTAGTAGATGCATTTGTCTATTTATTTGGAGAGAAAATCAACTTCAAGACCGTTTCATATAACATATCTCCTGTTGGTAGAGAGTTTTGCTTAGGACATTGGCACTCTATAAATATAGTCTACGAATATGAGGTATCAGAAAAGAACTATAGTAGTAATTTACTTAATTCTACGAATTCTGTGATGAAGCTTAGCTATGAAAGTGCTAATGCGAGACTGTCAAAGTGTCTGAATGAAAGTAAAGTTTACGTTGTTAAATCACTTCCTAAAATATCGATGATAATGCCTTTTAGCCAAGATCTTAGATACTATTTAGGATTGATCTTTAGCGTCTCATGTATGATATTTTCAGGTCTCAAAATTCTATAAGTGTAATAAAGTTATTGAACTGTCGTTAGTGAGGTTAAAAACAGATGTCTTATTTGATAAGCTATTCTACAATAGCTCATTGACAGCCGTGCTAGCCAATTGATATATCTATTGTTCAAATACATGCAAGCAAAGGATAAATTTTGAGCGACTGCAAAGCGTTAGATGTTGATATTGGGCAAGAGCATATTGCCATACAGCGACGATATGATGCTTTGGGCGCAGTAAATGATTTACTTATCGCTGTTTGGTTTTTGATTGGTAGCTTTTTCTTTTTGAAAGAATCGTTAACGACGGACGGCACATGGCTATTTATCCTTGGCAGCGCCCAACTACTTATCAAACCGCTAATTAAGCTAATCAGCTTGATTCATGTTGGTAGGGTATTTAAACGCACAAAAAAATAACAACCTCGTTCAAAACACATTGAATTATTTTAATATGTCTGTATTATTGGACATATGGAAATAACTAATGCTATCGCAAGCTTTGCTGCGCTCTCTCAAGATACTCGTTTAAAGGCTTTTAAGCTGCTAGTCAGCCATGAGCCTGAAGGCCTACCTGCGGGCGAAATAGCCCGTCAGCTCGCTGTTCCTCATAACACAATGTCAGCCCACCTATCGGTGCTGGCACGGGCAGGGTGGGTGGTCTCACAGCGTCATAGCCGGCAGATTATCTATCGTGCTTCGTTATTACATATGGATAACGTCATTCAGTTCCTGTTGCAAGATTGCTGTGCGGGACATCCAAAACTGTGTGCGTCACTCATGGATAGCCTGAGCGACTGCAGAGTAAATGAGTCTGCTGAGCAAAGTAATGATTAAACCAATTATCAATTCAATAAATACATAAAATAGGTGTAAACACTATGAAGCCATTAATCTTTCATAATCCTAAATGCGGTACATCTCGTAACACACTTGCCATTATTAAAGCGTCGGGTGAAGAGCCAGAAGTGGTGGAATATCTGAAAAATACGCCAACGCGCGACCGTTTAGTGGAGCTGTTGGCACAAATGCAGATTTCGCCTAGAGAGCTATTAAGAAGCAAAGAAGCTATTAATGATGAGCTTGGTCTGGATAATCCTGAGTTGTCTGACGACCAAATTATCGATGCCATGATTGCGCATCCTATTTTAATCAACCGTCCTATCGTAGTGACGGATAAAGGCGCTGCTCTATGCCGTCCGTCAGAGCGTGTGTTTGAATTGCTAGCAAATCCAGTAAGTAGCTTCACCAAAGAAGACGGCGAGGTTGTTACTCATGACAAACACTGAGGTTGACCAAACATTAGCAGTTGATCCTACTGTTTCGCCAGAATTTAGCTTAGACGATTTGCCCAATATTGATATAGATAATCTTCAGCCTATCGACATTGATTCTTTGGTTGCGCCAAATGATTCACGTCATCCGCCGAAAATATTAGTGCTATACGGTTCTGTCCGTGCACGCTCGTTTTCTAGATTGGCCGCTGAAGAGTCTAGCCGATTGCTACGTTGGTATGGTTGTGAAGTAAAAATGTTTGATCCGTCCGGCTTGCCGTTGCCTGACGATGTAGACTCAGACCATCCTAAAGTGCAAGAATTGCGGGAGCTGGCGCAGTGGTCAGAAGGCATGCTGTGGGTGAGTCCAGAGCGTCACGGCAGTATCACTAGTATTATGAAAGCGCAAATCGACTGGATACCGCTGTCACTAGGTGGCGTGCGTCCAACTCAAGGTAAAACACTAGCACTGATGCAAGTCAGCGGCGGCAGTCAGAGCTTCAATACAGTTAATCAAATGCGTATTCTTGGGCGCTGGATGCGGATGATTACTATCCCCAATCAATCTTCGATACCCAAAGCATTTTTGGAGTTCAACGACGACAATCGCATGGATATGTCTCCGTTATATCTGCGTCTTGTCGATGTCTGTGAGGAGCTAGTGAAGTTTACTTGGCTCACACGCGGGCGTTCAGATTATCTCACTGATCGCTATTCAGAACGCGTCGAGAGTGCTGAAGAAGTATCGAGCCGCGTCAATCAAAAATCGATCTAACCTCCTAATCGATCTAATTCCCTATATTAAATCGGCTGAATAAAGTCAGCTTAAGTAAGGTTGTACAATGCTTGCATTTGCTATTTTTGTGGTCACTTTAGTCTTAGTTATCTGGCAACCTAAAGGACTGGGTATCGGCTGGATCGCCATGGGTGGTGCCTTAGTCGCGTTAGTGCTTGGCGTCGTGCAACTATCAGATGTGGGTATTGTCTGGGATATTGTCTGGGATGCGACCTTTACTTTTGTAGCGCTGATTATCATCTCGCTTATCTTAGATCGGGCAGGGTTTTTCGGCTGGGCAGCATTGCATGTGGCACGCCTTGGCAATGGGCAAGGGCGCTTATTGTTTCCGATGATTGTCGTACTCGGCGCCTTTATTTCTGCCTTTTTTGCCAATGATGGGGCTGCGCTATTACTAACCCCGATTGTCATTGCTATCTTGCTGCGTCTGAAATTTTCGCCACCATCAGCTCTGGCATTTATCATAGCGACTGGTTTTATCGCTGATACGGCAAGCTTGCCATTGGTCACCTCAAATTTAGTCAATATTGTCAGTGCCAATTATTTCGATATTGGCTTTGGTCGTTATGCGGCGGTGATGGTACCAGTCAATATAGTGTCTGTATTAGCGACGCTACTGGTATTGTGGGTTGTCTACGCACGTCATATTCCAAAAACCTACTCGACTAGCGAACTCAGCGCTCCAGAGTCTGCTATTACCGATCCATTGGTATTCCGAGCTGCATTTCCTCTATTAGGCTTGCTATTGGTCGCCTACTTTGCGACTGAGCCGTTGGGACTGCCTATTTCACTGGTCACAGGTATCGCTGCTGTTACACTAATGGCAATCGCTGGCCGCTTATGGCAAGGCGGGCATGGTGCGGTGGTTTCAGTGAGCGACGTAGTACGTAAGGCGCCTTGGCAAATCGTACTATTCTCAATCGGTATGTATCTGGTGGTATATGGTTTAGGTAATGCGGGGCTTACAGCCTATGGTGCGCAAGCACTCAACTGGTTGGGACAACAAGGCGCAGTCATTGCTACCGTTGGAACTGGGTTTTTATCAGCGATAGTCGCTTCTGTTATGAATAATATGCCAGCAACCCTAGTTGGCGCGCTTGCGATCGATCAAGCACAAGTACCTGCAGCGACACGAGAGCTAATGATTTATGCTAATGTCATCGGTAATGATTTGGGACCTAAATTTACGCCGATTGGTAGTCTTGCTACTTTACTATGGTTACATGTATTGGCAGAGAAGGACTACAAAATCAGCTGGGGGCAGTACATAAAGATTGGTCTACTGATCACGCCGCCTGTGTTGTTAGTGACACTGTTAGCATTGGTATTCTGGTTACCAATATTGCCAAGCTAAGTTAGCCAATAGAGAACTTGCTACAGTAATGTTTTATCGTGACTATGATATTTACTTTTAAATATCATGGTCATAATCAAGTATGAGATAAAGTAGTTATTAGCGCTTATCAAAATGGTAAAATAGATAATCAATATTAGGGTCTGTTGAACATCCAAATATTAGGACTGCTGATCGCGAAAATCGCATCAAACTAGGCGTAAACCGACGATAATGTCGAGACCTTAACTAGGCTTGCAACAACGTTTGAGGTGATTTTAGCATCAGCCTTGAGAACGGATCGAGTAAAGCACTGCTTTGCCCGTTTGCAAGACGAGAGCTGTGCTCGAGTGGAGGGCAGGGCTATTTTTTGCCAATACATGGCGAAATTGTCTAACCTAGAACGACTAGGCGTCAAAAATTTCACTGCGTATTGTCTAAAAAATAGTCACTGCCAGTACCACATTTGAATGTTCAACAGAACCTAAATGATACGCATAAAAAAACCCTCATCAAATTGATGAGGGTTTTGGCAAATGCCATAATTGAATCAAAGTTGACTCAAGAAAATTACTACTAAAATGTGGCTCTCCAACCTGGGCTCGAACCAGGGACACACGGATTAACAGTCCGTTGCTCTACCAACTGAGCTATTGGAGAATAGGCTGTAAGTGTTTAATCGCTTACAACGAGCCTTAGAAGTCTCTAACGAGTTCTTGCTAAGTGGGGCGTATTCTAGCAAAGTTAAAAAATACGTCAAGCCTTTTTTTGCATAATTAGTAAAAATTGTCATTTTAATGATGAGATAGCGTGTTTTTCCTAATTATGTCTAAGACTCTCGCAAAAAAAGACGCCCTATAGAGTGTATAGGGCGTTTTTTTAATGAACAGCGGTAAGACTCGTTGCTATTTACGATTTATTCAGCAACGTCTAAATCAGCCACTGCTTTTTCGATACGTGATAGTGCATCTTTCAATGTTGCCTCATCAGTAGCGTACGAGATACGCATATAGCCGCCAAGACCGAATGCATCGCCAGGTACGACTGCCACGCCTACTTTGTCCAATAACCATGCTGAGAATTCAGTACATGATGACAGGCCAGCCGCTTTGATAAGCGGTACGATATTTGGATACACATAAAATGCGCCATCAGGACGCAAGCAAGTAATGCCTTTAATAGCATTTAGACCATCTACGACTAGGTCACAGCGCTTTTCAAAAGCGGCTACCATCGGCTCTAGTACGCTCTGATCACCACTGATAGCGACTTCCGCTGCCACTTGGCTGATTGATGTTGGGCATGAAGTAGACTGTGACTGTACCTTTTTCATCGCGCCGATTAGCTTAGCAGGGCCACCCGCATAACCGATACGCCAGCCTGTCATCGCATACGCTTTAGACACACCGTTCAAGATGATGGCACGATCTTTTAGCTCAGGTGCCGCGTTTAAGATATTGTAGAACTTATCGCCTGTCCAGCGAATGTGCTCGTACATATCGTCTGAAGCTACATAAACTTGTGGATGCTTTTTCAATACTTCAGCGATGGCCTTTAGCTCATCTAATGTATAGATCATACCAGTCGGGTTAGATGGGCTGTTCAATACCAACAATTTAGTCTTGTCAGTAATCGCTTCTTCTAGCTGCTCAGGGGTGATTTTGAAGTCTTGCTCAGCTGGGCATTTGACGATGACTGGCACGCCTTCTGCGATGATAACCATGTCAGGATAGCTGACCCAATATGGTGCTGGGATGATGACTTCGTCGCCAGGATTGATAAACGCTTGGGCAAGGTTAAAGAACGACTGCTTACCACCGACCGATACTAGGATTTCGTTTGGCTCATAGCTGATGTCGTTGTCGCGCTTAAACTTCTCGATGATGGCTGTTTTTAGCTCTGGCGTACCATCAACAGCCGTATATTTAGTAAAGCCATCATTGATTGCATCGATTGCTGCTTTTTTGATATGTTCAGGGGTATCAAAATCAGGTTCACCAGCGCCCAAACCGATAATATCTTTACCAGCTGCTTTTAGCTCTTTGGCTTTATTGGTAATCGCTAGCGTAGGTGATGGTTGGATGTTGTTGACGCGGTCAGACAGTTGCAACTCGCTCATGAGAGATCCTTTTTTATATGAGAGTGGGGTTGGTGAAAATCTGATATTAATTATATAACGTTTTCATTGCTATCAGGACAAGATGTCAGATAGTTTAAGAAAAGATAGCGTCATCTTACCGTGATACGGCGCTCATTCGATTATAGATGATGCTTCGGCAAACGACGCGATTGCTAATTTTTGCATTGTAGCATGCTGATATTGAGCTGTCTTATGACCCTAGTAACAGAATATTGTGTTATCGCTTGTAATAGCAGTATCCTTGTGAAGGTAGTAAACAACACGCTGAGATTAAGCTTGAGCCCAGACGATTGCGAAGACACAACAATAAACCTGTAGCCGACCACTATAATTATTTAGATTTGTTAAATAAAATGGCTTATAGCTTAATTAAATGCGACCAATGATAGCTGCGAAGAATAACAATAATAGCTAGCTGTTATCAAAAATCTAAATTTTCATTAAGCAATCAGTTTAAGAGCATTAATTCCATATTATGAAAATACTTAAAAAGATAAGAATACTCAAAAAGGATATTTACGATGACAGATTCTACTGAAAAATTACATATTCTCATTACTGGGGCGACGTCAGGCATTGGTAAGCAGTTGGCAAAAGACTATCTGCTAGCAGATCATCATGTATATGCAGTTGGCCGTGACGACGAAGCGTTGGCTGAACTTCAGGCGTTAGGCGCAGAAACGATTGATTTAGACCTCATGGATCGAGAAAAGGTCATCGAAGCTTTTGAAAAAATCGACAATGTCGATCTAGCTATTTGCGGCGCTGGCATGTGCGAGTACTTAGATATGCCGAACTTTGATAGTAGTGTGTTTATGAAAGTCATGTCGGTCAATATGGGCACGTTGTCTCATGCGATCGAAGGAGTGCTGCCAAAGCTAATTGCCTCAAAAGGTCGCTTGGTCGGTATCGGTTCAGCGTCTGCTTATGTGCCTTTTGCGCGCGCTGAGGCCTATGGTAGCTCAAAAGCTGCTATCCATTATCTGATGAAGACCCTACAGATTAGCCTTGCTCCGTATGATGTGTCAGTCAGCTTAGTCGTACCTGGTTTTGTTGAAACGCCGATGACCAAACAGAATGACTTTCCGATGCCGTTTATCCAAACGCCAGCGCAGGCCAGTCAAGCCATACGAGACGGTATCGAAAGCGGGCATGATGTGATTGAATTTCCGAAAAAACTAACCATGCCTTTAAAAGCATTGGGTACGCTGCCTGATTTGGTCTGGCAGCAAGTTAGTGAAAAACTTAATAAAAAATAATCTACTATCAGTAGAACTCTCAGCCATCATATCGACAGAAAAATACAGAAGGGAATGCTTTTATGCCGTTTACTCGTTTCAAGCGTGCCAGTAACCAAAAAAATGCTACCAAGGCTGCAGCAGATTCTGACCATCAGACTACCCAAAAACGTATTGCTATCATCGGCTCAGGTGTGTCAGGACTGACATGTGCCCATTATCTAGGTACGCAACATGATGTGACGGTATTTGAAGCCAATGATTATATCGGCGGGCATGTAAATACGATTGACGTGGCACTCCAAAACGGTAAAAAAGTAAAGAGTAGCAATGTAGAGAGTAGTGCGATAGATACAGGATTTATTGTTTTTAATGAGCGCACATACCCGAACTTCTTTCGTTTGCTTCATGAGTTGCAGGTGCCGTTTCAGGCAACGGATATGAGTTTTTCTGTCAAAAATACTGCACGTCATTTTGAATACAATGGTCATACGCTCAACACTTTATTATCACAACGTAAAAATGTACTCAATCCAAAATTCTGGCAGTTTATCAAAGATATTTTGCAGTTTAATAAGCATATCAAACAGCTACGTCAGGATTATGATAGTGCGCGCTCTCAAGGACAAGATGTCAGTAGCTTTGCAGAGCAAACGCTCGGTGGTTATTTGGCACAAAAAAAATACGGTCAGCTATTTACTGATAACTATCTATTGCCAATGGTATCGGCCATTTGGTCAACCAGCCTAGATGAAGTGCAAGAATTTCCTTTGGTGTTTTTTGCACAATTCTTTGACAACCACGGGTTGCTGGATGTGGTCAATCGTCCGCAGTGGTTTACGATAAAAGGCGGCTCAAAGCAGTACGTCAATAAACTGATTCCACGCTTTATTAAAGCGGGTGGCAAGATACTAGTCAATAGCCCAGTACAGTCTGTGGTTCGTGATGGCGATCAAGTGACTTTGACAGTACAGAATGCTTTGACAGTGCAGGATAAAGGTAATGCTAACAATCGTAGCGAAAATCTTGTATTCGATGAAGTTATATTTGCTTGTCATGCAGATACCGCACTAAAGATTCTAAAGGATGCGAGCACCGATGAATCTGAAGTATTAGGTCATTTCCGCTTTACTAAAAACACGGCTGTATTGCACACTGATACCAGTGTTTTACCTAAGAAACCACTGGCATGGGCAAGCTGGAATTACTTAATAGATGAAACAGTTTCAGGTAATACTAAGGATGAGCAAGCGGCTGGAAACGCACAGATACCTGCAAAGCCAGTGCTGACTTATCACATGAATATCCTGCAACGCTTGACCAAAAAACACAATTATTTGGTCACCCTAAATCCAGCTGTAGACAACAAAAGCGTCGATGATAAGCAGATAATTAAGAGCATTGATTACAGTCATCCAGTATTCGATCTTGCGATGATTGATGCACAGACTAAATGGTCGAGTATCTCTGGTAACGGTTCGCACACGCATTTCTGCGGAGCCTATTGGTTTAATGGCTTTCATGAAGATGGCGTACGCAGTGGATTACGCGTCTGTCAGGCGCTTGGGCTTGATATTGATATAAAAGACGAGGTTGATCCAGCTCATTTACCTGACGCTGATAGCGCGCATACGCCGTTTCGTTATAAAGACTTGCCTATAAAAGCGGATACCAAATTACGTAGACTGAACAAGCGTGAAGTAACCACAGCGACAACCAATCAGGAGCTGGTTGAGTATGCTGATCGTCTGCAGAATTCAGCTGCTGATACGAGCCAATATAAGAAGCGTGGCTTATTCGGTCGCCGTAAAACCAAATAATATGACGATTAATGCCGTTATGTATTCTAAGTGTTTTGAAAGATTCGCTATATAAAAAGTACGCCGTTACCCAAGAGACTATTTATGACCACGTCCGCTCAAGATACCAATGCTATGCCAAGTCATGAGTATTCTTATGATACCACTGCATTGCCGCATCAGCTGTTTGAGGGTACGACATGGCACAGTCGGCTGCTACCTAGTGTGAATAAATTCGTCTACCCTTATCGCTATTGGGGCGTCAATATTAGCGCACTAGCGGCAGGACAGGAACTTCCTGAAATTAGTACAGCAGCATTTGATGAGAGTACAGTTTTAGGAAAGTTACCATTACGTAAAGTATTACCGAAAAAGCTACTAGCAAAAGGTCTGCCTCTATTTTCAGCAAAGAAAAAAGCGCTACAACAATTCTGTGCTGATGACTATCTACAGCATATTGAGCTACAGCATACTGACCTACAGAGTGCTAATAGCCTAAGTAATGATAAAAAACGTGGCAGTAATGTACAGTCTGTTCAAGCACTAGAAAAACGTCTAAGCCGAGCATTTGAGAGATATGCGGGAAGCGCACCTGAAGGCGATATGTTGGGATTGCTTGTCTGCCGTAATGCGGGCATGTATTTTAGCCCAGTTAATTTTTACTTAGGGTTTGATGCGCAGCAAACGCCAACTCATCTGATGGCTGAAGTGTCTAATACGCCATGGGACAAGCGCCATTACTACGGATTTCTTTTAGAAGGAGAGGATACTGATTTTTGTCATGACAAGGATTTTCACGTATCACCTTTTAACCCTATCGATCAGCTGTACCGCTGGCAGGTCACGGTAAAAGGTACAAAAATGGATGAGCATCCTAATATTGGCTTACAAGTGCGTATCGCTATCAATATCAGCGATGAGCGCGGTGAAGTTTTAAAAACTGGCATAAAGATATCAGGCGTACCGATGACAGAAGAGGCTGTTCGTCATAGCTTGCGAAAGAACCCTTTGATGAATATGACGTCATTAACCCGTATTTATTGGCATGCGTTTAAGCTCTATGTGATAAAAAAAGTGCCGTATATCAACTACGATGAAAAATTGGCCGACAGTCAACAGAAAAGCGGCCATCAGAAAAGTAGACAGAAGGAAAGCAGCTAGCAGAAAAATACTAGTCAAAAAGACGTTTTGTAGTTACAGCAATTTTCAAATACCAACAATCCAAAAATTTTGTCAATGTAATACTAAAAATGAATCACTAAAAAACAAAGCATTTAAACAAGGATAAATATACGATGCCAGCACGACCGACCGATCGAGCACCTGTCACAAAACTAGAAAAATTAACTGCTCGTGTGAGCAAAGTAGTTAATGAAAGTGCTGTACTACAGCCAGTCAGCAATAGTGTGAATCACTTAGCGAGAAAACTTATCTTTCGTGCGTTACAGCACGTTCAGTTTGGTAGCCTCACGCTGATTGAAACATTTGACGAGCAGGAACCTAAGGCAAGTAGTTTTGGTAAAGTAGCTACTAATGACGCTAGTAGCTCGGCAGTTGGTCGCCATTCGCTACATGTGACATTACAAATTCATGATCCTGCTGTCTATCGTCAGCTATTACTTGGTGGCTCTATCGCGCTAGCAGACAGTTATATCGATAGTGAGTGGGGTACGGATGATCTGACAGGTTTGATTCGTTTGGCCGCTCGTAACTTAGCAGTGCTCAATAAACTAGAGAATCGTTTTGCTGGTATTAGTAAAGCATTTGAAAAAGCGAAGCATCAGCTGCGTAGCAATGACAAATCTGGCTCCAAATCCAATATCCTAGCGCATTATGATTTGGGCAACGATATGTATGAGCGGTTTTTGGACGATACGATGATGTACTCATCAGCAGTTTATCCTACGCCTGACGTGACGCTCAGTGATGCTCAGCAGCACAAATTATCGCTCATATGCCAACGTTTACAGCTTAGCGCTGATGATAATGTGATCGAAATTGGTACAGGGTGGGGCGGTTTTGCTATTTTTGCGGCCAAGCATTACGGCTGCCATGTGACTACCACGACTATCTCTGATGCCCAGTATGATGAAGCACAGCGACGAGTCGAGGCGGCAGGACTGTCTGACAAAATCACACTGCTCAAGCAAGATTACCGCGAGTTGACAGGTCAATATGACAAGCTAGTCAGTATCGAGATGATTGAAGCGGTGGGGCATGAGTATCTACCGACTTTCTTTGCTAAGTGTAATAGCTTACTCAAGCCAACAGGTCTTATGGTATTACAGGCTATCACCTTTAACGATCAGAATTATCAAGACTATATCGATTCAGTCGATTTTATCCAAACGCATATTTTCCCAGGTGGTTGTCTGCTCTCAAACCAAGAGCTGACGACACAATTTACTGAGCAGACCGATATGGTCGTCAAACAATTACATGATTATGGCTTTGATTATGCGTACACGCTGCGTGACTGGCGTGCTGCGTTTATGGCACAGCGTGCAGAGATTCAAGCGCTTGGCTATGACGATGCCTTTATCCGCCTATGGGAGTTTTACTTTTGCTATTGCGAGGGTGGGTTTTTGGAGCGCACGATCGGTGTGGTACAAGTTACTGCGGTGAAGCCTAACAACATTGATACGCTACATTTTTCTGATCTGCCATCTGCCGTCTTAAATCATAAAACAGTTTTGAACGATGAGACTGTCTTTAACGATGCAGATACGTTAGACAAAGTATCGGTATAAGTTAGGTGATATAGATATGGTTTGTTCATAACATTCATAGGGTCTCATACTGTATAGACAGTTTGAGACCCATCTGTTGAGAGGTTATACATTGAAAGGTTGTATATTAAAAAGTTCTATGATGCTTGCAGAGCACGCTTATCACGCAGACCTGAATAGCGTGTGACCGCTAATGCCATTAAAGAGATAACAGCGCCGATCCAAGCTGTGTCTTGCAATGACATATTTTCAACCACGCTACCACCGATGATTGAGCCTAGTGCAATACCGATATTGAAGGCAGCAATGTTTAAGCCAGAAGCGACATCGACAGCGTTCGGCGTATATTTTTCAGCTTGCTTGACTACGTAGATCTGTAGACCCGGTACATTACCAAAGGCGAAAGCACCCCATACCAAAATAGTCAGCACAGCAGCAATTTTGGATTGCATAGTAAAGGTGAACAATAAAAGAATGACACTTAAGGCGCTAAATATAATGCTAAGCGCACTAATAGGGCCGCGTTTATCTGCAAGTTTTCCGCCCCAGATATTACCGATAGCAACGGACACGCCATATACGAGCATGATGAGCCCAATGGCTGATGGTGCAAATTTGGTTTGCTGCTCTAAGATAGGTGCTAGGTAGGTAAATGCCGTAAACGTACCGCCATAACCAAGGATAGTCATTAGATAAACCAGTAGTAGCTGTGGTTTTACAATGACTTGTAATTGCTCTTTGAACGTTGCAGGGATAGATTTTTTTAGGTTTTTTGGTACTAATATGGCGCTACCAATTAAAGCGATTAAACCCAGTACTGAGACGACCAAAAACGTAGCGCGCCAGCCAAAATGCTGTCCAATCCATGTACCAAGAGGTACGCCAGTGACGAGCGCCACGGTAAGCCCAGTAAACATAATGGCAATCGCGCTGGCTTCTTTTTCTTTACTGACAAGACTGGTAGCAATCATGGAACCAATAGAGAAAAACACACCATGCGCTAGACCAGTCAAGATACGGGCAAGTATTAGGGTTTCATAACTGGGTGCTTGCCAAGCCAGCAAGTTGCCGATGACAAACAGACCCATTAGGCTCATCAGTACGATTTTGCGATTCCAGCGGCCAGTGAGTGCGGTAAGTATAGGGGCACCGATGGCAACACCGACAGCATATAGGCTAACGAGCAACCCTGCTGAAGGTAAGCTCACGCCCAGATCGGTGGCAATAGTTGGTACCAATCCAACGATGACAAATTCGGTTGTCCCAATTGCAAATGCGCTTAGAGTAAGCGCCCATAAAGCGAGTGGCATAACGACATCCTAATAATTAAATGATGCGCGTAGTTTGACCGATTTATAATTTGCAAAAAACAGCACAAATGACAAAATACCTTTGTCAATTTTGTAAAGGTAATCATGATGATGGGACATGCTAAAACAGAAGACATAGAGATATTTTTGACGGTAGTAGACACGGGCAGCTTTACTGGCGCTGCCAACTTATTGAATCAGCAAGTAGCTAAAGTATCTCGTGCAGTGTCCAGACTCGAAGATACACTGCAATGCACGCTGCTAAATAGAACGACACGGCGTTTGGAGCTGACGGAGGAAGGGCATGTCTTTATAAGATATGCGCGTGAGAGTTTAAATACGTTATATACCGGTGAAGAAGCGATTAAGCTGTTAAAACAAGCGCCGAGTGGGCATTTACGGATTGACGCCGCGAGCCCGTTTGTCTTTCATCAACTGACGCCTTTGGTTGGTGATTTTGTAGCGCAGTATCCACATATCACTCTCGACCTTACCTCGCATGACAATATTATCGATTTGCTCGAACATAAGACAGATCTGGCTATCAGAATTGGCGACTTAAAAGACTCAAATCTGCATGCGCGTCTATTGGGTAAGAGTAAGCTGCGGCTAGTAGCCAGTCCTGAATACTTACACCAGCATAATGAAGTGACTCATATTGATAATTTGAATGTTGACGATTTAAGCACTCATAAATTAATTGGCTTTAACGATGCGTCAAAACTAAATAGTTGGCCACTAAAAACTCCAGTTAAACTGAATTTTCATATGACTGGCAGTAGTGGCGAGACCTTACGTCAGCTATGTTTAAATCATCAGGGTATCGCTTTACTGTCACATTTTATGATTGGTGAAGATTTGAAATCTGGACGATTGGTTGAAGTATTGCCCGAGGCGATAGTCAGACCAAACAACCGTGAAGCCATACAGGCGGTCTATTACAAAAACAGTGCCGTATCTTCGCGTATTTTGGCATTTTTAGACTTTATTCAACCAAGACTAACACTATAAATTTTATCCGTTTTTATTCATTTTATAAGAGGTAATATCATGGGTTACGTTTTTATTTATCTCGCTGCTGTGGTTATCTTTTTGGGTGTCGATGCTGTCTGGCTTACGACCATGAAAGGCGCCTTTTATGAGTCGCGTATCGGGCATCTATTGGCCGATGAACCAAACATGATGGCGGCTGGCGTGTTCTATATGTTCTATATATTGGCACTTTGCATCTTGGTTCTATATCCGCAGATCAAAGCTGGCGCATCCGTTGGTCATATCTTCTTACTTGGCGGGCTGATTGGTTTGATGGCTTATGGCACATACGACTTTACCAATCTGGCGCTGTATAAGGGCTTTACGCTAGATACGGCGTTGGTTGACTTTGTATGGGGTGGTATTTTGACCGGTTCAGTGAGTGCGATAGTGGCATGGCTTGCGTATCGCTTTCATTGGTTAAGCTAGCGCCTATATCTTGGCTTATCTAGGGCGTGTCCTCAATTCAATCGATAGTCATCTAAATGGGTTAAAAATAGCTAAATCTTGCCAAACAGCGTCAAATAGCTGACTAATATCTCGATATTATCTGCGCTATTTTCCTTGTTTGACTGCAATTTATCTCATTTTTATCACCATTTTTAAAATGAGGACACGCCCTAACGCTGTTTAAATAGTACCAATTTACACAATTTAGACTGTCTAATGACAGAGGGTCGTTTGTGCTATACGGCGCCCTGCTGTATAAATGGTAGACATAATAAATAAGTGTCAAACCATTAAGGAATATTATGCCGCAATACAATACCAGCTCCACTGCTAAAAAAGCACCATTAAACCATGAGCTATACATGTCAGTACTTATGACGCCTGATATGGCGAATTTCATTGGCAATGTGCATGGTGGGGATTTGCTCAAGATGCTTGATCAGGTCGCTTATGCTTGTGCCAGTCGCTATAGTGGTAATTATGTGGTGACACTGTCTGTCGATCAGGTGATGTTCCGTGAGCCGATATATGTGGGCGAGCTTGTTACTTTTGCAGCCAGTGTCAATTATGTTGGTAATACCTCAATGGAAGTAGGTATCCGCGTCGAAGCAGAAGATGTGCGTGGTCGTACTGTTCGTCATACCAACAGCTGTTACTTTACGATGGTGGCTATCGATGACAACGGTAAACCGACATCCGCACCGCCACTCGATATCAAAAACAAGATGCAACAGTGTCGAGCTGATGCGGCTAAAGAACGAAAGAAGCTGCGTATGGAAAGTTCACATCGTCCAAGTTGTGATTTCGAAGAGATTAATAAGCAGTTTGGCGAGAACGAAGAAAATGCTGAGGTAGAAAAATAGCCCAAGTTATTCAAAGCTATCTAAAGTTATTCAAAGCTATCTAAAATTGTATAAAATTATCTAGTTTTATTGAATTAATAATTCATACAACGACTCACTAAAAAGACACTGATATTGTAGAGCGCTTATTTTAAGCTGATGTATGTTTTAAGCCATTTATCTACGGCGAAAAATTCTACTATCAATACGTTATTTTAGTGAGTCTAGCATGAGTCTAAAGCCATCTATTGCTAATCCCCAGCGCCATTTACTAGCCTCTCCTAAGGCGCAAACACCTCGCGCACGTGGGGCAGGTAATCCTAAAATTCCAAATGACCCTGAATTAAAACATACCCTTAATCAAAGCCCTGAAACCAATGATGAGCATTCAGGCTCACTGATCACTGTGTTAATTGCAGTCGGGGCCAATCTAGTTATTGCAATCGCAAAAACAGTTGCCGCCTTTATGACAGGCTCAGCCTCCATGATTGCAGAAGCAGCTCACTCATGGGCAGATGCTGGCAATGGTACTTTGCTGATCGTCGCAGAAAAAAAGTCCATCAAACCTGCTGATAAGAGCCATCCATTAGGCTACGGCAAAGAGTCTTATGTTTGGTCGATGATTGCTGCCTTTGGTGTGTTTACGGCAGGTTCGATTGTCTCTATTTATACGGGTATCAAAGAATGGAATGCTGCTGAATCTGAGACCAATTACACGATTGGATTTATCGTCTTGGCAGTGGCGTTTGTGCTCGAAGGGATTTCATTGGTTCAGGCTTACAGACAAAGTAAAAAACATGGTGAAGCGCTCGATATCAGTGCACTTGGCTATGTCGTAGATACATCTAACCCAACGTTACGCGGTGTATTCTTTGAAGATTTAGCAGCGGTTATCGGCTTGGTGATTGCCGCTGCTGCTATGGGTATGCACGCTTATACGGGCGAACCATATTGGGATGCGTTAGGGTCTATCATTGTTGGTCTATTATTGGGCGTCGTCGCCATATTTTTGATCAGTCGTAACCGAGATTTCTTGGTCGGACATAGAGTCACTGACCGTATGCACGAATATGTTTTAAGCGAGCTGCTAAATCATCCAGATATCGATAGCGTGTCCTATCTGCACCTAGAGTGGGTTGGCCCAAAAAAGATATTTATGGTGGCGGCAGTAGATATCGCCGGCAATCAAAAAGAAGAGCATATCGCTCAGAAGTTTGAAGAGATTGAAAATTTATTCAGAGGTAACCCAGTCTTTCAAGAGGCTATCTTGACGCTGTCAGAACCTAACGCTGAGCTACTAAGTTTAGAGAATATTTAATCTGGGGTTTGATGAATTGAACATGTAATATGTATGTTTTATCGAATGCTTCTAAGTATTCTTTTTAAATTAACAAAACGCCAAACACAAAAAAGCCGTCAACTATGACGGCTCTTTTTATAACTCTAGTGCTTAGTGACTAGTCAAATTGAATGCTATTATTTCTTCGGTGCGTTTGCGCCGATGAACCATGCATCTTTATCAACGATACGGCTAGCTTCTGTAAACAAGTCAGCGGTGTCTTCATCACCTGCATCGCCAGCAGTAGCAATCGCTTCACGTAATGTCTCTGCAACTTTCTTATAACGGCTAGTTAGCTCGCGAACATGCTGGTCTACTTCAGTGATGTCAGTTGGGTAGTCATCTAGAATAGACTCTTTGACTACGCGACTTGCCAAACCGTTTGGTTGACCGCCTAGGATTACAATACGCTCTGCGATAGTATCGGATACTTCAAGGATGCGATCTGATGTTTCATCTAATAACTGATGCACACCGATGAAGCCGGTGCCTTGTAGATTCCAATGGCACTGTTTGCCATCTAAGGTCAAATCAATAACGTTTGCTAGGTTAGCGTTTAGCAAATCAATCATTTTTTTCGCAGTTTCGTCTGAAATACCACTTGCGTAACGTTCTCTCATATTTTACTCCGTCATTTATTTAAAATTATTATATTGAATGAAAGTTCAATGTATTTTTATTGGTTTTCTATTCGATGACAATCAAGTTAAAACTAATGATAAAAATTGCTGTAAAGCTATCCATTCATTAGTACTGAGCACTAATACTTGAAAGTCATCAACTTGTTAATTCAAGAACGATAATAGCAGCTTAACTCAGTGTTGGTACCCTTGAGTGTTAGGCTTTGTTAGGTGGTCGTGTAACGAGTTTGTTAACCGTGAAAAGCTTTGTAAATTTATCGAATACTGTGTGCGTTTTTTATAACGATGTAAGTTTTATCCGCTACTATTAAGCCTTAACTTTTAATAAATAGTACATTCATATACTAATGCTTTGAGCAGCGAGAGAGCGTTTCTACTATAGGATAAGACTCCTTATTCTCCTTTAAAAACCGCTGCTCAGACCCCATATTGTTATAAACCTTAAGAAGAAGAAAGCCATTATGCGAATGCCTGAACCGCGCTCATCGCGTCAGTTAAATCAATTGGCCACTCAGCTCCAAGGCGAAGCTGAAATTAGTGGTGTTAATGCGTCAGGGACGCAAATATCAAGTCGTGCCTTTGAGATGGTTACTGACTTTGAGCCAGCAGGCGACCAGCCGCAAGCCATCAAAAAGCTAGTTAACGGCATCAATTCGGACATGGACGAGCAGTTGCTATTGGGTGTGACTGGTTCTGGTAAGACCTATACCATGGCAAAGGTCATCGCTGAAACTCAGCGCCCAACCATTATTATGGCACATAATAAAACGCTAGCGGCTCAGCTATATGGTGAGTTTAAATCGTTTTTTCCTAATAATGCGGTTGAATATTTTGTCAGCTATTATGATTACTATCAGCCAGAAGCATATGTCGCTGCGAGTGATACCTTTATCGAAAAAGACAGCGCTATCAATGATCATATTGATCAGATGCGTCTGTCCGCCACGCGTGCCTTGTTAGAGCGCCGCGATGCGATTATTGTCGCTTCGGTATCCTGTATCTATGGTTTGGGTGATCCAGAAAGCTATCTAAAAATGCTATTGCATGTCGTCGTAGGCGATAACATCGACCGTACAGCGACTATCAAGCGTTTGGTTGAGATGCAGTACACGCGTAATGAGCTAGATTTTGGCCGTGGTACGTATCGCTTGCGTGGAGAGCTGTTAGATATCTATCCTGCTGAGTCTGAGCAGCTAGCCGTACGTGTGCATTTATTCGATAACGAAGTCGAGAAGATTACGTGGTTTGATCCCTTAACGGGTAAGACGGTACGCAGCGTGCCACGTATTACTATTTATCCAAAGTCGCACTATGTGACGCCGCGTAATAAGTTAGAAGCTGCCAGCCATACTATTCGTGCTGAGTTAGAGCCGCGTTTAGAGTACTTCCGTGACAACAACAAACTGATCGAAGCACAGCGTCTCAAAGAGCGTACTCAATATGATTTGGAGATGATTCAGCAGCTTGGTTACTGTAACGGTATCGAAAACTACTCACAGCATCTCTCTGGTCGTCCATCAGGGGAAGCTCCGCCGACGTTGTTTGATTATATTCCAGAAGATGCCTTACTATTCCTTGATGAATCCCATGTGACGGTTTCGCAGATTGGTGCGATGTATAAAGGCGATAGATCGCGTAAAGAAAACTTGGTCAATTATGGCTTCAGATTGCCCAGTGCGATGAATAACCGCCCAATGAAGTTTGAAGAATGGGAGCGTATCAAGCCCAAAACCATTTATGTTAGTGCTACGCCAGCGCTATATGAACTTGAGCATAGCGAGCAAGTCGTAGAGCAAGTCGTCCGTCCGACGGGTCTGATTGACCCTGAGATTGAGATACGTCCTGTCTTGACGCAAGTCGATGATGTGCTATCAGAGATTACCAAACGCCGCGAAAAGGACGAGCGTGTGTTGATTACCACATTGACTAAGCGTATGTCGGAAGATTTGACCAGTTACCTTAAAGAGTACGATGTGAAGGTCGCTTATCTACATTCGGACATCGATACTGTTGAGCGTATGCAGATTATCCATGAGCTCCGTACTGGCGTGCATGATGTGCTGGTCGGTATCAACTTATTACGCGAAGGCTTGGATATGCCTGAGGTGTCACTGGTAGCGATATTTGATGCTGATAAAGAAGGCTTCTTGCGTTCAGAGCGTTCGCTGATTCAGACCATTGGTCGTGCAGCGCGTCACTTAAACGGTAAAGCCATTCTCTATGCCGATAGTATTACGCCAAGTATGCAAAAGGCAATAGACGAGACGGATCGTCGCCGTGATAAGCAGATTGCCTTTAACCTTGAGCATAACATTACGCCAAAAGGTGCTCGTCGTAGTATCACGGACAAGATTGATACTGGTGAAAGCTTGGATGCCAATGACAATCAAGCTATCCCAGTTAAGAGTAACTTGCCAGATGTGGATATCAATATCTTGCGTAGTCCTGATTTGCTTGCTAAAGAAATCAAACGATTAGAGAAGCAAATGCAGCAAATGTCGCGTGATTTGAAGTTTGAAGAAGCAGCAAAAACGCGTGACAAAGTACTAGAGTTAAAAGCACATTTAATCTGATAGATTGGGTTAAATATTAAGGCTAAAAAGAGGCTAAACAATAGCGAAGGTGAGGTGCTTTTTGAGTACCTCACTTTTTTATGGTTTATTCAATATCGGAATGTGCAGAATACTTGTAATACAACGCATTGCCACTTACCATATCCGCATAAATCTCACCATCCATAGAATATTTCAAAAATTTAAGTCGCAAGCTAACAAGCCGAGCACGTGTAATGCTTTATTTGGGCTAGGCCTACTGTTTTTATAGCTCACATTATCAACATAGACTGAATTTTTGGAATGGACATAATCTAGGCGTATTATTCACTGTGCTTACCAACAACTTAATAGAATTAAACTCTAACGAAAATTCACTCGGCATGTCAGATGCTGCCAAAAAAGCCGTTATCGACTCTTTAGACATCGGTTTTCGTTATCCTGATGACCAACGTGCAGCTCTGATTACCAAAGTCGCTGAGATAAACGGTGTGACAGAGAGTCAAATCTCACTGGGCAGTGGCTCTAGTGAAAATATTCGTACTGTCGTCCAAATGCTACAAAATCAAGCATTAGTAGCAGGTAAAAAATTCCAAGTTATCGTGCCGCATCCAACCTTTGCCTATGCTGAATTATATGCAACATCCATCGATGTACCTGTGATAAAAGTACCGCTGATGACTGGAAATTACGCCTTTGACTTGCAAAGCATGCAAAAAGTGGCTGATGATTTTAATGGTATTAGCTTGTTTTATCTGTGCAATCCAAACAACCCAACGTCGACTATTACTGACACAGTAAAGCTCAAAGAATGGGTAGGGCATGTACCAAGTAACCATTACTTTTTATTAGATGAAGCTTATTCAGAGTATGTGACTGATCCAAGTTTTGAGAGTGGTGTTGCATGGATACGAGAGAAGTACTCAGAAAATATCGTTGTGGTGCGTACCTTTTCAAAGCTATGTGCACTCGCTGGCATGCGTGTCGGCTATGCAGTGGCTAGCCCGCAAATGATAGCCAAACTAGAGGCTTTTATCTCGATTGATAATACCAATTTGTCAGGTGCTGTAGCTGCATTAGCGACTCTTGATGATGAAGATTTTTTGGCATTGAGCTTACGTACGGCCAATCAATCGCGTCAGCTGGTTGAGCAAGCATTAGATGAGCTTGGTTTGCGCTATTTGCCATCACAAGCCAGTTTTATATTCCATGAAATAAAAGGCGATGTGCAAACCTATATCGATAGAATGCGCGAACATGGTATTGCGGTCGGACGTGAGTTTGCACCTATCACTGGATTTAATCGATTAACACTTGGCAGACCTGATGAAATGGCAGTATTTGTAGAAGTACTCAAATCATTTCGTGAAAAAGGTTGGGTTTAACTAAGTCAATGCAGTTCGATAATAAAAAAGGGAAGTTGCTTATTGGTAGCTTCCTTTTTTGTTGTGTTTATTTCGGTTGTTGGAACTGTATTGAAGCCAGAATTAAATGTGCATTTTTACCAACATCAAACGCAGTTTTACATATCGCACCTTAAATAATCTAACGCTATCTTATAGGATAACTGAGTAAAGCATGACCCGTTAATCACACAGATGAATACTGGGTAACAGTCACAGTGCTCGGCATGCTCACATATCTTATAATTATAAAGTTAGGGATGTACTTATGTTCGATATCAAATCATTTTTTAAACGAGAAGTAGAAAAAAAGCTTATCAATGTAGATGACTATATTTTTATGCCAGAACGCGTAGAGATGGAAATTGAAGGTGGACTATTAAATTGTGTGTTGAATAGTGATGGTCGCGTAGATATTTTTTATAGTAAAGACGGTGTCACTGAGGTGGGTTCAGCCTCGCGCAAACACCCATTTACAGCATTTGAAAAAGAGCTATATCATGGTATTTACGATGACGTGATTAATGATTTAATTAAGGAAGTGGATAAAATTATTGATAGCACCTCGAAGTATTTCCGTCGTAGCCAATCGTTGCCTTTTACGGCTTCTATAACGTCTCAACCATCTGACACAAATAAATTTTAGGCTAATTAAATGAACTAATCTATTAGCAATAAAAAGGGTGCGTTATGTATAACGCACCCTTTTTATTATTTCTTATTCTAATGAATAATTTGATTGTTCTATTGAACAAAGCTTGTATAGCAGCTCTGTAGAGATTTGGCGACGACTTGTGCGACTAACTGAGTACGGTACTGAGAGTCAATCGCGGCATTGCCCAACTCAACAATGGTTACTTGCTGCGGTGCTTGCTCACTGACACAGCCACAAACATTGGTTTTAACAGATTCTTGCTGTGCTTCTGTCATGGCAACGCTTGCAACACGCCACGCGTTTTGTTTTTCAATTTGGCTACGACACTGGTTATCGATCGCAGCTCTAAAAACATTCATGCCGATCTCATTTGCGGTACCGATTGCTGTACCTGTACTGTTGTTTGTAGCACCTGTTGTGGTACATCCCGCCAAGGCAAAAGTCGCTAGCATCATCGTTGAAGCCAAGATTTTTTTCATAAGTTAGTCCTTTAAGGTGTCTGTCATAAATAAAGCTGTATATTATCAGTAAAACCTAGCAATGACATCATTGACCACAGGCGCATGTTATTTTAGAACTCTATGACCTAGATATATAAACCACAAAAAAGCCAGCTAAGTGAACACTTAACTGGCTTGATATAGACTAAGCTATTCGGCTTATTTATACGTTTTTGCCGTGTTCTTTTTGCTGAATATCTTTTGCCAATTTATAGCATTCATTGATATGGTCATTGGCAATTTTCTTAAAAATCGTATAGCCCATCGTTGCAGCAACCAGTTGACCGCCAAGTGGGATAAACTTGGTCACTTGTTTGGCAGCGATACGACCACCGAAACCTTGGATAGTTTTTTTGACGATACCACGTGTTGCCATGAGTCCAGCGAAATCTACGGTACGGTCTTTTACTGCGCTCCAATGCACTTCGCGAGATTCCAAGTTAATGGCTGATTGACGGTCTTCAATGAGACCAAAACGCTCACTAATCTCTGGAATCAATTGCGTCAACATGCCCGCATCAACTGCCACATCAAAAAATGGTACTGGCACAACCGCTACACCAGCAGAAACTCTAGCGCGTCTTTTTACCATTCCCTGACATTCTTTTTTAACTTTATCAAGGTCTAGGTTAGGGTCGATAGTATTTGGAAGTTTTTCAGCAAGTGGCGTGGTTTTCATAAAGTGTCCTTATAAATAATTAAAATATAAATGATAAAAAGTTCAACAAATAACAAATCTTTCAGTTGATTACTATTTTATGGATTTATGCGTGGCTTACAATCATTGCTTTGTAGCAAAATGAATGAAATTACTCACACTGTGCACCTTTTTTGTAAGTGATTAAACGAAGGCGATTTGTATAAGCTATAAAAATGGCAGTATCAATTATCACTAATGTATGGACATTATTCATCAGGTTGCACAATGCCTAATGATATACAGAGGTAGTATAAATTGTCATTGTGAGCCTCTACTAAAGCCAGTAGAATACCCTCATGCTAAATTTAACCCCCCGTTATACCAGCACTCGCATCGACGAGTTGCCCGCCGCGCTGCAACCATTTGCCGCTCAATCATTCACGCTTGCCCGTCTGTATGCAGGTCGAGGTATCACTGCGCCTGATGAGCTGGAGACTAGCCTATCAGGTCTATTGCCTGCTGAGGCCCTGCACGGTGTCACAGAAGCCGTGCGCTTATTGGACTTGGCCATTGATGAGCGTCAGCGTATATTGATCGTTGGTGACTTTGACTGTGATGGTGCCACCAGTACAGCCTTAATGATGCGCGCGCTCACAAAGATGGGTGCGGTCGTTGATTTCCTAGTACCAGATCGTTTTAAGTACGGTTATGGTCTGACGCCAGAGATTGTCGAGTTAGGTATTGAGACTTTTCAGCCAGATATGATAGTGACGGTTGATAATGGCATCTCAAGTCATGAAGGGGTGGCACGCGCCCAAGCTGATGGTATCACGGTGATTATCACCGACCATCATCTCACCACCAAAGAGACGCCACCTGCGGAAGCGGTAGTCAATCCCAATCAGCTAGGTTGTGACTTTGCTAGTAAAGCACTGGTCGGAGTTGGAGTCGCGTTTTATGTGCTCGGACGCTTAGCAAAGCTACGCCGCGAAGCTGGCAAGTCTACGGTACAGGTTAGCCAATATTTGGATTTGGTCGCACTTGGGACGATTGCAGACGTTGGGGTACTGGATAAAAACAACCGTATCTTGGTACATCATGGGCTATCGGCAATTCGTCAAGGCCGCTGCTGTATGGGAATATTGGCATTGCTTGAGCAAGCGGGCCGTGATCCCAAGCAGCTTCATGCACAGGATTTTGGTTTTGTATTAGGCCCACGTATCAATGCTGCTGGGCGTATGGATAATATGCGCATCGGTATCGAGTGCTTATTGACTGAGGACTGGAGTACCGCACAACGCTTGGCACAAGAGCTTGAGCAGCTGAACCGTACGCGTCGTCATGTAGAGGGCGAGATGCGTGCACAAGCTGATAGTATCGTACAAGCATTGGCTAATAAAGATGATAGCGACGAGAGTGTGAGTGGTGATAGCGACAACAATGCGAGTAACGATGACACAATTACTCAAGCTATCTCTACTGCTAAGGCTAGCAATGCAGGCGCGCGTAGTATTATTCTGTACCAAGATGACTGGCATCAAGGAGTCATTGGCATTGTCGCTGGTCGCCTAAAAGAAAGCCATTATTTACCCAGTATCGTTTTTGCACCAGCAGACACTGAACAAACGGATGAAGATAGCGCCATTAAAGGCTCTGCACGTTCTATCGCTGGTGTACATATTCGTGATGCGATTGAACAAGTTGCTGAGCGTTATCCAGACTTAATCAGTCACTTCGGTGGGCATGCGATGGCGGCAGGTTTAACCCTCAAGCGCCGCAACTTTGAGGCCTTTGTCACCGCTTTTAATGAAGTGATGGCTCAGATAGATGATGAGGTATTTGCAGAGCAAAAATTCACCGATGGACCTTTGCAAGCGGGTGATTTTAGCTTATGGTTTGCCGAGCATTTAGCCGATGCCAGTATCTGGGGTCATGGATTTGCACCGCCAATATTTGATGGTGTGTTTGAGGTATTGAGCTTTAAGATTTTAAAAGACAAACATCTTAAGTTATCGCTGCGCTATCCTGATGTTCAATATCCGATAGAGGCAATTTGCTTCAACTTCGATAATGAAGCGTGGGATTACCGTGCTAAGCAAGTCCATTTATTATTTCAGCTAGACATCAACGAATGGAACGGCAAGCAAAGCTTACAGCTAATGGTCAAGGATTTGGCTGTGGTAGAGCACGGCTAAAGTAGCAATGTTAAATCGATAATACCAACGCGCTCAAATATGGACGCGTTCGTATTTTTGAAATGAAGACACGCCCTAGTATCAGTATTTCCACTCTAGTGTGGGGAACTGCCAATCGTAACGAATAGCCAGCATACGCAAAGTAAAAATCGTACTCATCGTAGAGATGTCAGCTACCCAATCTGTCACGCCTAAATTCTTTAGAGCAAAGTACAGAACCCCACCTGTCAATGCTGCGGTAATATAAATCTCTTGCTGCAGTACCAATGGAATCTCATTACAAATCATATCGCGAATGATGCCACCAACCACGATGGTAATCACACCTAACAATAGTGCTACAGGTACATTGGCACCCATACTATCAGCGACTTTGATACCGATCAGCGTAAATGCTGACAAGCCAATGGTGTCGGATAGTTTGAGAAACTTATCCACTCGTCTTGAATTTGGATGAAAAAATATCTGCATCGCTAGCGATGAAATCGTAATGAGGGTCAGATAGCTCATATCTACCATCCAAAATAACGGATGGCGATCGAGAATGACATCACGTACCGTGCCGCCGCCGATAGCAGTGACAATAGACACAAGTAGACAGCCGAAGACGTCGAAGTTTTTGTGCTTGGCAAGTATCGTCCCTGAGACGCTACAGGCGATGATGCCAATCATATCAAAGAAATATATTAAAGAGCGCGGGTCAAAAGTAGTGATCAGTACGGTAGGGTCCAATACGATAGCCAACATGGGCAATTCTCACTATTTTCAATTATTGTCAGTCAAACAAAGGCTATCTACGCAGAGTCTTGCTCAATTAATCAGTTTACGAGTCGAATAGAAGGTAGATGCCAGTCGAATCTGAGCGCGAGCATACGAACTGCAAAGATAACAAACAGCATAATAAATTCGTTGAGACTGGCGCCCACTCCGAAATACTGTAAGCATAAATAGGTCACAGACCCTGCGATACTGGCAGTAATATAAATCTCACGCTGTAGCACTAGCGGAATCTCATTACAGATGATATCACGTAGCAAACCACCGATAATGGCAGTCCAGACACCCATCATAATAGCAATAAGGGGAGACATGTCTAGGGTTAAGGCCACCTTAAAGCCAATGACACTGAAGGCAGCTAGCCCAATGGCATCAAAGAGTTTCAATGCATTATCAATCTTATGATAAAGGTGAAAGAATATTTGTAAGATAAGGGAGGTCACCGTGATAACGATCACGTAATTAAGATCAGTCATCCAAAATAGAGGATGACGGTCGAGAGCCATATCACGCAATGTTCCACCGCCGATGGCATTGACCATCGCTACCAGAATACAACCAGCGATATCGAAGCCTTTATGCTGCGCAAGCAAAGTCCCTGCAATCGCGCAGGCAACAATGCCAACCATGTCCAATAAATATAATAGAATATCAGGAAAAATCAAAGCATTACCCATGGTTATAGTGCCAAATCGAGATCATCAAAGTGATAGGTGTTTTTTAGGGGGCTATTCAATGCATAAATTTGACGAAAATGGGTGTAGTGTTATTGTGCCATTTAACCATCTTTTGCAAAGAATATCAGACCTATAATAATTAGCCCTATACCGACCAGTCCCATTGCCGAAGGTATGGCATTATCTAACAATAATATACCCCCAATCAAAGCAAAGATAACCTCACTGGCTTGGGTTGAGTCAACGCCTGCAACTTCGCTTGAAGTAACAGCTTGCTCGCGCGCATACAAAAATATAGTGGTCGCTGCCACGCCTGCCAATAGAGCAACGAGCAACGTATTGATTATTTGTGAGGGGTAGGGCTGGTCAGGGCGCACTATAATGCCCAAAAACAGCCAAAATGGCAAACACCCGAGAGTCATTAGCCAAACTTTGTTAAAAGCATTTTGCAGTAGCGTGGTTTCGATAGAAGGAATACGAGCAATTAGATTTTGTAGGGATGAGGTTGCCGCAGTGTTGTCACTTTGAAGTACGCTATCGAGGTCGGTAACATCATATGTCGTAGTTGGTAAATCATAAGCTTCAGATATGAGCGGTTTACTCTGCTCATTAATATCAATACCAACACTGATGCTAGCTCGTTGAGCGTTCAACTCTGCTGCCTTCTGTAATATAGTATTGCGCTCGCGGGCATTATGAGAAGCCTGCCAAACCAGCTGGTTGCCAATTGGGTAGCTAAAAGCTGCGATAAGAGCGGGTAGTGCACCGTAGAGCAGCATGTCAGACATGGGGACGGTGTCGGTTATAGCAGCAGCATGCAGACCTTCACTGATATTGACGAGCGCCACACCGATAAAGACAATGACAGCATATACGATGAATTTTTTATCAAAACGTTGACCAAATGCCAATAGTACAAGCAAACTGGCGACGACGGTAAACATAAAGGTGGCCGCTACCACCCATCCCGCAACATGATCTGCGGCATAGCAAATACCGGTATAAAAAAGTCCAAACCCAATACTGCCAGTAATACACCAAAAACCCCAATGCTGAAGAAAAATTTTCATTAATGCTTTAACACGACCAAAGCCATGTTGTATCGCAATAATGGCAGTAATAATCAATAGCATAAAGACATAGCGTAGACTCGCTGACCAGAACCAATGTCCGCCTGCGCTACTCATAAGCTCATTTAAGATAAATGTCGAGCTAAAAAACGCACCTGCTAACAAGCCCAATAAAATGAGTTTGATCATACCGCTACCTTATCCATGGCATTCAACGTGTTCACACTTTTTGTTTGTTACTTGCTGATAGTTACTTGCCTTTGGCATCTGCCCAAATGATCTTATGCAATTGCAGCTGAAAGCGAACTGGTAAGGCATCAGCCAACATCCATTCTGCTAGCTCGCGCGCCAATACAGGTACTTCAGGGCTGAGCTGTTCATCGACATCGTCTGCGACATTAAACATTGGAGAGAACCACACAGTACCGACCAGTTCATTTAGCTTATACTCGGTCAATTTAGCTTTTGCCCAATCGTAATCTGTACGATTCATAATGACAAACTTGATTTGGTCATGCTGAGTGAGATAGTCGAGGTTTGACCATAGATTTTTATCGACTTCGCCTGAGCTTGGCGTTTTGAGATCCATTACCTTACTGACTGCTGCTGGCACGTTTTCTACCGTGAGCGCGCCTGCGGTTTCAAGGGATATCTCATACCCATCGCTCAGCAAACGTTTCATCAATTCAATGGCATTTGGCTGTGCTAACGGCTCACCGCCAGTCAGACAGATGCGCTTGCACGGATAACCCTTGATGGTTTCTATGATGGTTTCTAATGATTGACGTTCGCCGCCAGTAAAAGCATATTCGGTATCACAATAGACGCAGCGCAGCGGACAGCCCGTTAGACGCACAAATATCGTCGGCAAGCCTGAAGTGATTGCCTCACCTTGTAAAGAATAAAAAATCTCAGTCAGACGTAACCCTGCTTCAGGGTCAGTGACAGGGATAGCAGCGGTGCGTAATGATGATTCACTCATAATATTTCAAATACAGTTAAAGGTCGACAAGGCGATGAAGCGCTTATCAATCGTAATAAAAAGGCAGGGGATGGTACGAATGATTTTGTGATTGTATAAAGCCAAACTAAAAGAGGATTATAACGTAACGCGTTATATTAAGCTGCAAAAAAGATGCTAGAGTCATCCTCCAGCATCTTCATATAAAACAATATTATTCAATAAACAACGGTACTTGCCAAATATTTAGGCTAGGCGTAATAGCTCGTTTACTGATGTTTTTGCACGAGTTTGCGCGTCAACTTTCTTCACGATGATAGCAGCGTACAAGCTGTGCGTGCCATCTTCTGACGGTAAGCTACCTGGTACGACAACAGAACCTGCTGGTACACGGCCACGATGAATCTCACCAGTTTCGCGATCATAGATGCGCGTCGATTGACCGATATAGACACCCATAGAGATGACAGCGCCTTCTTCAACGATAACGCCTTCAACGATTTCAGAGCGTGCACCGATGAAGCAGTTGTCTTCAATGATAGTAGGGTTGGCTTGCAATGGCTCTAATACGCCGCCGATGCCAACGCCGCCTGACAGATGCACGTTTTTACCGATTTGAGCACATGAACCAACAGTCGCCCATGTATCAACCATCGCGCCTTGATCGACATATGCGCCGATGTTGACATATGACGGCATCAATACTGCGCCTGCTGCGATGAATGAACCTCTACGCGCGACAGCTGGCGGTACAACGCGTACGCCTGCTTCTTTAAACTGTGCTTCGGTCCAGTTAGCAAATTTAGTTGGTACTTTGTCATAGAACTGTACGTGTTCGCCAGCAGCTTGGACGTAGTTGTCGTTTAGACGGAAAGACAATAATACGGCTTTTTTGGCCCACTGATTGACAACCCATTCGCCATCTTTCTTTTCTGCTACGCGCAGGCTACCGTTATCTAGTTGCTCAAGTACTTGATTGATAGCATCACGCACGTCTTGTGGCATATTGGCTGGGCTGTATTCGTTGCGATTTTCAAATGCTTGTTCGATGGTTTGTTGTAATGACATAAAGGTTCCTAAAATGAATGAAAGGGAGGGTGATCTCAATGTTATGGTTAAAGACTTATATGACCCAGCCTAAAGAAAATTCAAGGTATGGCTTGGTCCAAAAACTTGCTTGCCGTATTGTCGCTAATTTGACCGCTTTTAGCAAACACGTTGAGGGTCTTATTGTGACAATATTGAATGAGTTGTTTTCAGGTATCCTCTCAAAACAACTCATTTATCATGATTTAATCGTCTGTCGTGTTGGTCTCTATCCACTCTAAAATATCTTGATAAACGGTCTGTTTATCCTTTTCATGTAGCACTTCATGGCGCATATTAGGATACAGCTGAATATCGACATGACTGAAATGACGCTTGTCCAAACGCGTGACAACCCTACGTATACCGCGACCCATTTCGCCAATCGGATCATCTTCACCGCTGATAAATAGCATTGGGAAGTTTTTGGCAATAGTAGTAGCCCAATTTTTATTCAGCCCAGTATCCATAAGCGTAAACAATGTCATAAAGCCATTATTGGTAAAGTCAAAACCAGTCTTAGGATCGGCTTCATAGGCTTCAATGTTTGCAGTATTTTCACTGAGCCACGCAAACTGTGAGGACGAATTGCGATCAGGTAGTTGGCTGTTAAGGACTTTGTTCATCACCTTGGCAAAAACTGTATTCGGTTGTCTTGGGGCGACTCTGGCGAGTAGCTTGTTAATAGGTAATAACACCTTAGCTAGTGGGTTGGCGTCTGCGGAACCCATTAGAATGGCGCCTGTGAAATTATGCGCATGATGTTTAAGTACATTGCGCACGATAAATGAGCCCATCGAGTGACCCATCACAAAATGCGGGACGTCTGGATGACGGTCTTTTAGGCTATCGGCCATCACAATCACGTCTTTTAGTAACGACTGTACCGGATGCTCTTCACCAAAAAACCCAAGATCGGCCTCAGTCTTGATAGTCTGTCCATGACCCAAATGGTCATAAGTCGCCACAGCGATACCATTATCTGCCAAAAACTGTGCAAAATCGCTATAGCGCCCGCTGTGCTCTGCCATGCCATGCACAATCAGTAAAGTCGCGCTAATCTCGACGTCTTTGCTACTTGGCTCAAAAAAGTCATGATGCAAGTAGTGAATATTGTCAGAAGACAAAATGTGATCGTTACTGGTATCGATATTGGTACTCATGTAATGTTCCTTGATTACTTATAATTTTCATTAACGGTTTTGACGATGTTTCTCAAATAATGGGTCAAGCAGCGCAATTTATCATGCGGCTCTTATAATGTCCTATTGTACTGGGCGATGATAAATAATTTCACCTTATTTTATGATTTTAATTCAGTTATACAAAATCTCATTCTACTAATAACGGTTGACGCAGTGACTATCGCTGAGTCTATATAAGCCACATACAAGCCATTTACGCTCTTACTGTTTGCCCGCAACAGACTGGTCTTATTTATATGATACTTTTAAATGAGTTTTTAAAGTCATTTATATCAATCAACATTCGATCAAACACTAACAGCAACCAACCGCCTTGATAAAATCATCTATGACGAAATTTTCATCGAAAAAGACATTACTATTGGCAGGCGCAGGTCATGCTCACATTGGCATGTTACGCCGACTTAGCGCAGCGCGTTTAAAAGATGCCGATACTATAGATGCGGACATTCACTTAATTAGTGAGCAACCGCAAACGATATATTCTGGCATGTTACCGGGTTGGATGGCAGGGCATTATCAGTTGCATGATATCAGTATTGATATCAAATCGCTTTGTGTGCGAGCAGGTGTGCGCTTTATTCAGCAATCGCTTGTACAAGTAAACGCAGCGTCAAATAAGGTGGTTACGACTGGCGATGAACAAACGGATTTTGACTACGATGTCTTGTCTCTAAATACGGGCGCAGATACAGACATGCGTTGGCTACCTGACCACAATAGCTACAACGAGTACAGAAGCGATAATGACGATAACAATACTGGCGCTGCTAATACTAACGTGATTGCCATACGACCGTTGTCAACATTTATCACGCAATGGCAGCGGATTCTAAAAGCCGCTCAGCAGTCTGAAAAGTATCAATTGGCTATTATTGGGGCAGGCGCTGCGGCAATAGAGTTGGTGATGGCAGCCCAAGTCACGCTACGGAACATCAATCGTAATCATCAGGTGACATTAGTATGCGGTGAGAATCTATTGTCAGGGTTTAACTCAAACTTTCGACAGCGGGTTATTAAGCAATTACATCGTCATGACATTACGATAGTTCGAGAACGAGCGACCGATTATCATGATGGCAAATTATCAACTACGCATAAATCATTGCTCATAAATGCTGTCATCGCTGCGACTGGCGTCATAGGCTCGGCATGGACGGCTTCTACGGATTTGGAAATCGAAGGTGATGGGTTTGTCGCGGTAAACGATAAGCAACAGAGCGTCTCTCATCCTAATGTGTTTGCGGTTGGTGATGTGGCGACACGAGTCGATAAATACGTGGCGCACTCGGGGGTTCACTCAGTGCATGGCGGTGCTGTCGAAGCCGATAATTTATTGGCTTATCTAAAAGAGAGCATAATGAAGAGTTATCAGCCAAAATCGCGTACGTTATATCTACTGTCTTGCGGTAATAAATACGCCATTGGTAGTTGGGGTAATGTAAATCTACAAGGTCGATGGGTATGGCATCTCAAGAAATATATCGATAAGCGTTTCATTGAAGCCGATAAGAACTAACGAAGGTTAATGCTCATTTGGAATAAACCATAAAATCCATGTGATTAGTTGTCAATGCTTATTGATAATCAGGTATGATTGATTAGATAAACCGTAAAATGAGCAAGTGGGTTTTACGTTGTAAATCTTAAAAATAAACAGTAAAAGCAATGCGCTAACTTTGTTTTCTAATCTTTAATGTCACGTTGCTATCCTTTTTTAGTTGTACTGCTAACAGGATTTTAGACCACCATGAAATCAACTATCGAGCTACTTGAGCATACTGATTTTCCAGCGATAAAACGACGCCAATTGACGATATTACAAGTCAATATGGGCTACTTATGCAATATGTCCTGTGTGCACTGTCATGTGGCTGCAAGCCCTTATCGTACCGAGATGATGTCACGTGAGTTGGTCGAGCTGATACCGAAGGTATTACAAGCACAAAACATCGATACGCTTGATTTGACCGGCGGTGCGCCTGAAATGCATGAGGATTTTAAGTATTTGGTCAAGGCCGCTCGGGCATTAGGTGTCAAAGTAATAGACCGCTGTAATCTGACCATTCTGATGGAAGAGGGCTATGAGGATATGGCGCAGTTTTTGGCAGATAACCAAGTGGAAGTGGTGGCATCTTTGCCTTGTTATTCCCTAGAAAATGTAGACAAGCAGCGCGGCAAAGGTGCGTTTGATGACAGCATATTGGGATTACAGAAGCTCAATCAGCTGGGGTATGGCAAGCTTGATTCAAATTTAACATTAAACTTGGTTTACAACCCACAAGGTGCGACGCTGCCACCCAATCAACAGCAGCTTGAAGCCGATTACAAGCGTGAGCTAAAAGCGCACTTTGACATCGAGTTTAATCATCTATTTGCCCTAACAAATATGCCAATTCAGCGGTTTGGTGCGGTGCTATTGGCAAAAAAACAGTTCCACCCGTATATGGATTTGCTCAAAGCCAATTATATGGCTGCTAATCTGGCCGAGGTCATGTGCCGTTCGACCATTAGTGTCAATTGGTTAGGTGAGCTGTTTGATTGTGATTTCAATCAGCAGTTAGAGATACCTGTACCAAACAAGTCACGACAACGCCTAAGTGATTTGTTAACGCAAAACCCGTCTGGTGATGACATTGCCATTGCCGACCACTGCTATGGCTGTACAGCAGGACAGGGCAGTAGTTGTGGCGGCGCGTTAGAAGAAGAGCCAGTAGAGCCAGCGTTAGCAGACACGCCTTAGCCGCTCTAATGTAAGTGCTTTTAATATAAGCACCTATGTTTTAAGCCTAAACACTTTAAACATAGGTGCTTTTAGCATACATAAAAATTTAGATAAAAAACAATCAGTGTAAACGGAGTAAGCCTTATGTCGGTATTTAATTTTTCAGCGAAAACGTTGTTCGCCCAACCAGTGATTGCCACGACTATTTTATTAGCAAGCGTGGCTGCTCATGCTGACTTCAACCATCAGAGCTGGGATAGCTTACTAAGTAAGCATGTAACTATGACCAACGGTGGCAAAGCTTCAGTGGTCAATTATGCTGGCATGAAAGCAGATCAAAGTAAGCTGACAAGCTATCTGGAAGCGACAAGCAAGGTATCTCAATCAGAGTTCAATCGTTGGAGTAAAAATGAGCAGTTGGCATTTTTAATCAACGTTTATAACGCTGGTACGGTTGATTTGGTATTGACGAAATATCCAAACGTCAAATCTATCAAAGATATCGGCGGACTGTTTGGGTCACCATGGAAGCAAGAGTTCGTTTCGGTACTCGGTAAGACGCGCTCACTTGATGATATCGAGCACAATCTCATTCGTGGCTCTAAACGCTACAACGATCCGCGCATTCACTTTGCGGTCAATTGTGCCAGTATCGGTTGCCCTGCATTACAAGATGATGCCTTTACCGGCAAGCGTTTAGACAGTCAGTTAGAGCAGGCGACGTCTAAGTTTTTAGCAGACAGTAGCCGCAACAGTCTTAAAGGCGATACGCTTAAAGTATCACCAATTTTTAAATGGTATAAAGAGGATTTTGCAACCAACTGGCGTGGCACCAAAGATTTAGCAGGGTTTTTGGGTCGTTACAGCTCGTCACTAGGATTGAGTAAAGCTCAGACAGCAGATCTCAAACAAGGCAAGATAAAAGTAAGCTATACCGATTACAACTGGAATTTGAATAAAAAATAAGCCAGTTTTTAATCTTACTCGCTGATAACGTGACGGTATATCCATTGAACCTATCAATTATTGTTCCATTATTAAATGAAGCGGACAACTTGCCTGAGCTTATGGCTCATATTGTCCGTCTCGATCCGGCACCGCAGCAAGTAATATTGGTCGATGGTGGTTCAGTAGATGGCTCGGTTGCTATCGCCAACAGTGTGCTCAAAAGTATAGAGACTGCTCAATTAATCACTGATTGGCATATTATCGAATCTACGGTAGGGCGCGCACAGCAAATGAATGCGGGCGCTATGTTAGCAACAGGTGATGTGTTGCTATTTTTACACGCTGATACCGAGCTGCCAGCTGATGCGATAGATAACGTTCAGCAGGCAATAGCTCAGTACGATTGGGGACGTTTTGATGTTCATTTAGATAGTCATGAGCCATTGTTAAACATTGTCGGATTAATGATAAATAAGCGTTCACGTCTATTAAGTATAGCCACTGGTGATCAAGCAATTTTTATTAAAAAGTCCGTGTTCGAGCAGATTGGTGGCTATCCTGATCAGCCATTGATGGAAGATATCGAGCTCTGTAAACGGCTAAAGAAACTTGCTCGACCAGCTTGTCTAAAAAGCAAAGTCATAACATCTGCGCGGCGTTGGCAGCAGCATGGTACATGGCGGACGATTTTCTTGATGTGGCATTTACGCTTTGATTATTGGCGCGGCGTATCGCCTAACGTTTTAAAGCAACGCTACCATAAGTAGTGAGATTGTTTGATTTATAAATATGATAGACAAAATAAGAAAGAGTTCGTCCTCGTGCATTTGACTAATTGAGAGACCGTTATAGTGACAGCTGATTCATCTGCAAAACAGCAAGATACCTGCATCATTCTTTTTGCAAAGTATCCAGCGCCTAATAAGGCAAAGACTCGTTTGCAGCCAGCGCTAGGGGTAGATGGTGCTGCACGTATGGCAAGGCGACTATTACTGCATAGTATTGAGCAGGCCGTTGATACAGGCTTTTCCGTTGAGCTATGTGTGAGTCCAGCACCAACAGATCCATGCTGGCAGGCGCTTGATTTACCTAGCTCACTGCGTTGCTCTATGCAGACCGATGGTGATTTGGGTTTGCGTATGTCGATAGCCAGTCAGCGCGTATTTCAACATTTTGACAAGGTTGTGTTAATTGGTACGGACTGTCCTAGTCTTACGACAGCACGTATTCAGACAGCGATACAGCAGCTAAATCAACACGATGCGGTCATGATTCCAGCGACTGATGGTGGGTATGTACTGTTAGGGTTTAAGCGAGTTGATGAAAGCCTGTTTTCGGACATTGTTTGGAGTACACCTAGTGTTGCTGCTGTCACCAAGCAGCGTATAGCCACATTAGGTTGGACACTTGCACTATTCGACCCTTTACCTGATATTGATGAGCCTAAAGATCTAGTACATTTGCCGTCAGGCTGGCTAGATTCTCAACTCAATACCAAAGTCGATAACGACTGATAGCTGATAACGGATAATTGACAAATAGATTAATAAACTCACTAACGTAGTTGTATATTCTAAAATGGTTTACTAAGATTTTTAACTGGATGGCACATTCAATAAGGATATTGTTATGCATGACGTCGTGCAAAATTACTATGGTAAAGAGTTACAGAGTACCGATGATTTAAAGACTTCGGCTTGTTGTGATATTAGCAATATGCCTGAGTGGCTCAAGCCATTACTCGCAAACATTCACGATGAAGTATTGAATCGCTATTATGGCTGTGGTCTGGTATGTCCAGCACTGCTCGAAGGCTGCCGAATTTTAGATTTGGGCAGTGGCTCAGGCCGAGATGTCTATGCACTAGCACAATTAGTTGGCGAGAGTGGCCACGTAGTCGGTGTTGATATGACCGATGAGCAGCTAGCCGTTGCCAAACAGCACCAAGCTTATCATGTCGAGAATTTTGGCTATGACAATGTGACGTTTTTACATGGCTATATCGAGAAACTAGATGAACTAGACCTTGAAGCTAATAGCTTCGATATTATTGTCTCAAACTGCGTTATCAATTTATCACCAGATAAAGCTTCGGTCATGGCCAGTGTGCAGCGTTTGCTGAAACCTGGTGGGGAGTTTTATTTTTCTGACGTCTATGCCGATCGCCGTATCCCGCAACACTTAATTGATGACCCAGTCTTATATGGTGAATGTTTGAGCGGTGCATTGTATTGGAAGGATTTTAACCGTTTGTCACGAGATGCAGGATTCTTAGACGTACGTTTGGTTGAAGATCGCCCACTTGAGATTACAGATCCTACATTGGCAGCCAAAATTGGTGATATTCAGTTTTTCTCTGCAACTTACCGCTTATTTAAAATCGACTCGCTTGAGGATGCTTGCGAAGATCATGGACAAGCGGTGATATATAAAGGAACTATCGAGCAGTCCCCGCATCGGTTTGATTTAGATAAACATCATGCTATCGAAGCTGGTCGGGTATTCCCAGTATGTGGCAATACGTTTCGCATGCTGCAAGAGTCGCGCTTTGCGCCGCATTTTGAGTTTATCGGTGATGACAGTCGTCACTACGGTATTTTTGCGGGCTGCGGTGAGCTAATGCCGTTTAATCAACCTATGATGTTAGCATCTGGTGCAGGTGGTTGTTGCTAATGCTAAAGTGATGTATTTAGTATAAATTTAAATATACATGCTAAATTATAAAAAAGGCCATTAATTTAGATAATGGCCTTTTTTGACTTGATTGAAGTCAGATTAAGACTAAACCGATTGAAAGTATTTAGTTAAAAATGGAAAAGACGCATTACAATCACGTTAGTAAGGCGGCCAGTCTGATCTTGGTATGTTCGTCCATCGCATCTATAGGTGTGACTAATGCTTGTGCAAGGGCATTGTGAGCGATTGACTCAGGTAGTTCGGCAGCAATCAAAGCAACAGCTTCCCGTATCACTTTTTGAGCATTATCCGCATTTTTTAATAGGTTCTTTATAGCATAGTCGGCACTCACGGCTTCTTCCGTCGGATGCCAACAGTCGAAGTCTGTCACCAGAGCTAACGTGGCATAAGCAATACTGGCTTCACGTGCCAATTTGGCTTCTGGCATATTGGTCATGCCAATGATGTCTGCCTGCATCTGACGATACCATTCTGACTCTGCTCGAGTTGAGAATTGAGGCCCTTCGATACAGACATAAGTTGCTTTAGAATGACTGGTACCTTCTGCAATATCTGCTTGGTCATAAGCGCGCGTCAAGATGTTTGCTAGGGCAGTGCATAGTGGTTCAGCCATCGACACATGAGCGACGGCACCCTCACCAAAAAAGGTACTCACTCTCTGCTTGGTCATATCGATCATTTGATCAGGCACGACCATATCTAGTGGCTTAAGCGATTCTCGTAGAGAGCCAACTGCTGATACGGAGACGATATAGCGTACCCCAAGCGTTTTTAGCGCATAGATATTGGCTCGATAAGGCACTTCAGACGGGGTCAGTCTGTGGCCCTGACCATGCCGTGTTAGAAATGCGACTGTCACTCCCTCAAGCTCACCTAAGACAATATCATCAGATGGACTGCCATAAGGCGTCTGTATTGTCACACTGCGTTTGTTGGTCAGTGATGACATTTGGTAGAGACCGCTGCCACCGATGATAGCAATATCAGCAGATAACGTTGCCAGTACTTCCGTGTGAGGTATTGTCATAAGGACTATCCGAATGGGTTAATAAAAGAGAGACACAGACTAGTGCCATGTAATATCCTGAACCAAAAAATAGCTCAGATAAAATATAGCAGAACTTTTGTCCTTATAGTTATAAATAGAGATAGTTATAAATCGAGAGTCCTTATTAATTTGCTATATCTAAAAATTCCTAAGAAATAATGCGATATGACGATATTTTCCAGATATCGATAAAGGTTTACAATAGCGACAATTTTTGTTTTAATATTTATTAAATGGAACTTTGTTTCGCATAGCAAAACATACGTATATGTTAGCTTAATTAATGAATGCCCTATATTTTCTCTGATAGCTTTAAATATAAGGTATTGAAAGAAAAAGAGAAAGTAAGCTAAGGTTTATTTATTGACAGAATTACTATATTATTACTCGTCTGTAACGTATTTATGTATAAATACGGATATTGTTAAACGTACAAAATCGACCACTTCAAGGATGAATTCAATGCTTAATTCTTTAAAATCCCCATTACTTTTGTCAGCTATGTTGAGTGCTGCGCTAGGTCTAACCGCATGCTCATCTCCAAGCTCAGAGGGCAGTGATACTGCATCTGCAGATAGCGCGGCAACAGATACTGCAGCAGATAAGCTTGATACTAAGTTTTTGACCATCGCTACTGGCGGTGCGTCTGGCCCTTACAACATCATTGGTACTTCATTGTCTGAAGTCTATGTCAAAACCTTTGGCGTAAACTCAAAAACTCAAACCACTGGCGCATCAGTCGAAAACGTCAATCTATTGACCCAAGGCAAGGTCGACATGGTCTTGGCACTAAGTGACGTGGTGACGGATGCTGTCGAAGGTAAAAACAACTTTGAGCAGCCAATCACTAACATTCAGCAGATTGCTGTTTTGTACCCTAATGTGGTGCAAATCGTGACCTCGAAAAAATCTGGTATCAAAAACATTGAAGATTTACGAGGCAAGCGTATTGCGGTAGGCGATCAAGGTTCTGGTACAGAAGTGAATGCTCGTACTTTACTTGAAGGGTTTGGTATCACATATGATGATGTCACCGTTGATTATCTAGGCTTTGCTGAAGCTGCTGATGGTATGAAAGCAGGTAAGATCGAAGCGGCATTCTTTAGTAGTGGCCTACCAAACTCATCGTTGATGGAGTTAGAGCAAGGTTTAGATTTACAGATTGTCACTATCAACCAAGACAAGCTAAAAGAAATCATCGCGACCAAGCCTTACTTCAAAACCTTTGAGATTCCTGCTGGCACTTATGGCAACGAAACAGCCGTACCAACTGCCGCAATCATGAATGCATTATTGGTTAGCTCTGACCTATCTGAAGCGGATGGTTATAAACTAACCAAAGCATTGTTTGATAATCTAGATGGTCTAAAAACAGCTCACCAAGCGGCCAATGATATCAGTTTAGAAACCGCTCGTGATGGCATGGTAGCCCCAATCCATCCTGGAGCTAAAAAGTACTATGACGAACAAGCAGCTAAGTAATTCATTATGGTTATCAACTGGCGCGGCATTTATTGCAGCGCTGGTTTTTTTTACGCTATGGTTAGGCTTTACGCTTCAGTCTGTCGTTGAAGTGCGAGTCGCAGGCGTAGACGGTGCTGATGATAAGGTTTGTTACTTCACTGAGCCTGACTTTCAGCTACGTTGGATACATTCTGTAGAAAAACAGTGGTGGGAAGAGCAGTATCAACGCATAGACGGCAGCAGTACAGAAGGTGCGGAGCTGTTATTGACCACGACCTATTTTGAAGCGTTCGGTGCGGGGACACCCTCCACCGAAATGCTCGCTCCTATACAAAAGCCTGGCTATCTGGGTTATCAAATCAACGAAAAACTGCCTCGCCTGAATTGGGTCGTATCTAGACTGACCAAAGGTGAAATGGATTATGGTGGTCATCTTTTCTTGATTCACCAGTGGGTGCCAGACTATTCTGAAGTGGTGATCATGCCTAAGACGTATGATTTAATTGATAGATTTAAAAAGGACTTTTGTCATGAACTCCCAAGTGACGGATCAAGGTAGTGTGACTACCATGCCAGATGCTCAAGTTGATAACGATGCTGAGGCGGATGCGGTCAACCGAGCAGTATTGGAAAAATATGACCGAGAGTCAATCACGCGTCATATCACTCAAGGACCAGTAAAATATTTTATCGCTGGCATTTGTATACTATATTCACTGTTTCATTTATATATCACTTTTAATCCAATGCCAGCATTGTTACAGCGCTCTGTGCATGTAGGTGTTGGTTTTGCATTGATATTCCTAATTTTTCCAGCCAGCAAAAAAAGCAGTCGCAAACGAGTGGCATGGTATGACTGGATTTGGTTTGCCCTGTCTCTATCCGGTATGGGCTATCTCATTTATGAGTATCAAGACATCGTCACCTCGCGTGGCGGTATGGCCAATCAGGTCGATGTGATATTTTCTTTGATTACGGTAGTCTGCGTGTTAGAAGGCAGTCGCCGCATCACTGGTTGGATTTTGCCAATCTTGGCCGGCATATTTTTGGCCTATCCATTTGTCAGTCATTTAGATTTTATGCCCGATAGGCTGCTGACTCGCCCTTATGATATGGGTGATATCTTTGGTCAATTATTCTTAAAAACGGAAGGTCTATACTCTGTTGCGATTGGGGCATCGGTCACCTTTATCTTCTTATTCATTCTGTTCGGTGCGTTTTTAGCACGTTCAGGAATGGGGCAGTTATTTAATGATTTGGCATTGGCCATCGCAGGTCACAAAAAGGGCGGCCCTGCAAAAGTAGCGGTCATCTCTAGTGGCTTTATGGGCAGTATTAATGGCTCTGCGTTATCAAATGTGGTTAGTACGGGTGCCTTTACCATTCCGTTGATGAAAAAGGTCGGCTATCACAAAGATTTCGCAGGTGCAGTTGAGGCCAGTGCTTCGGTTGGTGGACAGATCTTGCCTCCGATTATGGGTGCTAGTGCCTTTATTATGGCTGAAACAACAGGCTTGCCGTATAGTACGATTGCCTTAGCAGCATTATTGCCAGCGATATTGTACTATTTAGGGGTCATTGCGCAGGTGCATTTCCGTGCTGGACGTCGCGATCTAAAAGGTATCGCCAAAGAAAATTTACCAGCGGTAAAAGAAGTATTAAAAGCCCGCGGTCATATGCTATTGCCGATTGTCTTCTTGATTTTCTTATTAATCAGAAACGTACCTGTGGGATATGCAGCAGCTTATACCATTGGCTTTACCGTTGTGATCAGTATGCTACGTGCCGAAACGCGCATGAGTTTTTCTGATATTTTAGGTGCATTAGAAGATGGTGCGCGCCAGTCGCTAGCGGTTATGGCTGCTTGTGCGGTCGTTGGTATTATCATTGGGGTGGTGAGTCTGACCAGTTTTGGTACGGTGATGACGTCATCTATCGTCACGTTAGGTGCAGGATCATTATTCTTTACGCTTATCTTAACGATGTTGGCATCAATGGTTTTGGGCATGGGATTACCCTCTATTCCTGCCTATATCATTACGGCGACGATGGCTGCGCCAGCATTGGCCGGTTTTGATATTCCAATCTTGTCAGCGCACATGTTTGTTTTTTATTTTGGTATCTTTGCCAATATTACACCGCCTGTGTGTCTTGCAGCCTTTGCGGGTGCAGGTATATCCGGTGGTGATCCGATGAAGACAGGGTTCTTGTCCCTCAAACTTGCCCTCGCGGGATTCATCGTGCCGTTCATGTTTATCTATAATCCAACGATGTTGATGATAGATCCAACCGGTTTGGCAGTTACAGCAAAAGATTTCCCACTGCCACCTATTGTAGATATTATTACCGTAGTAGTGACTTCAGTAACTGGTGTCATTGCGCTGAGCTCGGCACTTGAAGGGTACTTCAGAGGCGGTATGAATACGGTGACTCGTGTCATCTTAGCTATTGGTGCTTTACTATTGATTTATCCTGAGATTACGACTGGTATCGCAGGTGGTGTGATCGTCCTTGGTATTGCTGCATTCAATATAAAAACAGCTGGAAAGCCGACGCCAACTTTAACCGTGTAAAGCGTTAGGTTTAATCCTTCGTAAGTCTAACAAAGCTCAAAAAAAGGGTGAATAACAAATTTGTTATTCACCCTTTTTAATATTCTTAAGAAATGTTTTAGCGACTGCTGTTCACAATTATTTTCGCATCACTTTATTACTAAATTAGCAGCCAAGTTTGCCTTCAGCTTCTAATGCTTTTTTGCTACGGATAGGTGCTGGGCAATCTTCGCCATAGTATTGACGATCTGCAAAGTAGCTTGAGCGTACCATTGGACCTGCCCAAATGCTAAAGAAGCCAATCTTTTTACCGTAGTCCATATAGCGTTGGAACTCGTCTGGATGGACATAACGATCGACAGGCGCATGGTTTTTACTAGGCTGTAGATACTGACCGATAGTGATCATATCTACATCATGAGCCTTTAGATCATCGAGTAGCGCATAGATCTCTTCTTCTGTCTCGCCAAGACCAACCATAAAGCCGCACTTGGTGGCGATATCAGGACGACGCTCTTTATAAATCTTAAGCAAATCTAGCGAATGCTGATAGTCAGAACCTGGACGGAAGGCTTTGTATAGACGTGGCACGGTTTCGATGTTGTGGTTAAACACATCTGGTGCAGTCTCTGTCAATAAATCCAATGCAATATCCATACGACCACGGAAATCTGGTACTAGGATTTCAATCAAGCAGTTTGGGCTAAGTGCTCTTGATTCGTTTAGCACTTCCACAAAGTGTCCCGCACCGCCGTCTTTTAGATCGTCACGATCGACAGAGGTAATTACGGCATATTTAAGCTGTAGACCTTGAATTGTCTCAGCGGTATGACGCGGCTCATCCTTGTCTAGCTCATTAGGGCGACCATGGCCTACATCACAGAACGGGCAGCGACGCGTACAGATATCACCCATAATCATAAAGGTGGCTGTACCATCAGCGAAGCACTGTGGCAGGTTAGGGCAGGCCGCTTCTTCACAAACGGTATAAAGCTTTTGCTCACGCAAGGTTGCTTTGATACGAGCGACTTCAGCAGGCGAGGACATTTTTACCCGAATCCAATCAGGCTTTTTCTTTGCCTCGACAGTCGGGATCACCTTAATTGGGATACGGGCAACTTTGTCATAGCCACGCAGCTTTTCGCCTTGGATGGCTTTTTTTGGTTTGGCCTTAGCAGCAGGTACATGTGTTTGTACGGCAGTTGTCATAATGGAGTTATCTCTTAACCCTTTATATTATAAGGGTTTATGGAATTATCAGAATGTTTTATGAGTGGAGATATTATAGCAGAAATTTGGACGTCAATTTTTAAACAATATTGTTAAGATTACTATGATTGCTCGGACGACCATAGTTTTAAATATCTATATCGATTTCCAACTCATTCAGTATATCTATGGCAGCGCGAAACGCTTCTTGAGTAGCAGGTGCACCGCAGTACGGCAAGCTGTGCATGAGCACTTCTCTAATCTCGGCGACACTGGCCCCGTTGTTAATGGCACCGCGTATATGACCTTTCAACTCATTTGGGCTTTTTTGAGCAATTAAAAAGGCAATAGTGATTAATGAGCGATACTTGCGTGGTAATACTGAGTCATCTTGCCAAGTGCTGCCCCAAGCGTGTTCAATAATCCAGTCTTGCAGCGGTTGGGTAAATCCTGTGGCCGCATCAAGCGAGCGTTTGACATGCTGCTCACCCATGACCTCAGTGCGTACCTTGAGACCATTGTCATAGTTAGGATTGTTGTCCGTATTGCTATCAGTCATATCGTCGTCCTTAATGTTTACACCAAAATGTTTTTACCAAATCGACTGTTAATACATCGACTATTAATAAATCTAAGTTGCTACATTTTTTTAAGCGAAATTTTATCGAAGTTGTTTCTTACAAAATCGTATATCAGTCATATGGTGTCTGCTCAGTCATAAAGCAAGCGCTTATTGATAAGCGTAATCAGGCAAATGCCAGTTATAATGAGCGCTACAATCATATTATTGATGGCACTATTTTTATAATAAATGTTCAATATGGCCTTACTATGCGCCTTTTCAGAGCTGAGCCATTAACATTTAAAGCGTTTTAAGCTATGATTGCACGGATAATTATTTCATATAGTATATAGACGCAGGCAGTCATACTGACTACCAACGTAATGTGCTACACCCCAACTGACGAGGACGACTATTGTGTTAGAAGCTTATCGTAAACATGTCGAAGAACGTGCTGAGCTAGGAACTGTACCCCTACCACTAAATGAAAAACAAGTAGTAGAGTTGGTTGAATTATTAAAGAACCCGCCTGCAGGCGAAGATGCGTTCTTGATGAACCTATTAGAAAACCGTATCCCTGCTGGTGTTGACCAAGCAGCATACGTTAAAGCGGCATTTTTAGCTGCTATCTTAAAGGGTGAAACATCATCACCACTTATCAGCAAACAAAAAGCCGTTGAAATTCTAGGCACTATGCAAGGTGGCTACAACGTTCAGCCACTAGTTGCTGCACTAGATGATAGCGAAGTTGCACAAGACGCTGCTGAAGCACTAAAGAAAACTTTGCTAGTATTTGACGCGTTCAATGACGTGACTGAAAAAGCAGAAGCTGGCAACACTATTGCTAAAGAAGTGATTCAGTCTTGGGCTGACGCAGAATGGTTCTTGAACCGTGCTGAAGTACCAAAGAAAACCACTTACACGACGTTTAAAGTAACTGGCGAGACCAACACGGATGACTTATCACCTGCGCAAGACGCATGGAGCCGTCCTGATATCCCATTGCATTCACTAGCCATGCACAAAAACTCTCGCGACGGCATCAATGCTGACGAAGAGGGCGTTGTTGGCCCAATGAAGCAAATCGAAGCACTGAAAGAAAAAGGCCATCCGCTAGCCTATGTTGGTGACGTTGTTGGTACTGGTTCTAGCCGTAAGTCTGCAACCAACTCAGTATTGTGGTTGATGGGTGAAGATATCCCTAACGTGCCAAACAAACGTGGCGGCGGTTTAGTACTTGGTAACAATATCGCTCCTATCTTCTTCAACACGATGGAAGATTCTGGCGCATTGCCAATCGAAAAAGTTGCAGTCGATAACCTAAACATGGGTGATGTATTTGACATCTATCCGTACGAAGGCAAAATCACTAAGCATGACTCTGATGAAGTACTATCAACGTTCTCACTAAACTCACCAACATTGCTTGATGAAGTTCGTGCTGGCGGCCGTATTCCATTAATCGTTGGTCGTGGTTTGACTAACCGTGCTCGTGAATATATGGGTCTTGGTCATTCAGACATCTTTGCTAAGCCAGAAGAGCCAGCTGATACTGGTAAAGGCTTTACGCTTGCCCAGAAAATGGTTGGTAAAGCGTGTGGCCTGACAGGCGTACGTCCAGGTATGTACTGTGAGCCTAAGATGACGACTGTCGGCTCTCAGGATACGACTGGTCCGATGACGCGTGATGAGCTAAAAGACTTAGCATGTTTGGGCTTCCAAGCAGACCTAGTGATGCAGTCATTCTGTCATACTGCCGCTTATCCAAAGCCAGTTGACGTTGAGACTCAGCACACACTACCTGACTTTATCATGAACCGTGGCGGCGTAAGCTTACGTCCAGGTGATGGTATCATTCACTCATGGTTGAACCGTATGCTACTTCCAGATACCGTTGGTACTGGTGGTGACTCGCATACTCGTTTCCCAATGGGTATCTCGTTCCCAGCGGGTTCTGGCCTAGTTGCTTTCGCAGCTGCAACTGGTGTGATGCCACTTGATATGCCTGAATCTGTTCGTGTTCGTTTTGTTGGTGAGCGTCAAGCTGGTATCACCCTACGTGACCTAGTACATGCTATCCCTTATCAAGCGATCAAAGAAGGTTACTTGACGGTTGATAAGAAAGGTAAAATCAACGAGTTCAACGGCCGTATTCTTGAAATCGAAGGCCTAGAAGATTTGACCGCTGAGCAAGCGTTTGAATTGTCTGATGCCTCAGCTGAGCGTAGTGCTGCTGGTTGTACCATCACTTTGTCTGAAGCATCAGTGACTGAGTACCTAAACTCAAACATCACGCTGCTTAAGTGGATGATCTCAGAAGGCTATGGCGATGCACGTACCATCAGCCGCCGTGTCGAGCAAATGCAAGAGTGGTTGGCTAACCCAAGCCTCATGCGTGCTGACGACGATGCTGAATACGCTATCGACATCACTATCGATATGAGCGAAATCAAAGAGCCTATCCTTTGCTGCCCGAACGATCCAGATGATGCAAAAACGCTAGCAGACGTGGCTGGTGATACCATTGATGAAGTATTCATTGGCTCATGTATGACCAACATCGGTCACTTCCGTGCCGCTGGTAAATTGCTACAAGACGTACCAGCAGGTAGCCTGAAGACTCGTCTATGGATTGCACCACCTACTAAGATGGATGCACGCCAGTTGATGGAAGAAGGTTACTACAACATCTATGCACAAGCCGGTGCTCGTACTGAAATGCCAGGTTGTTCACTATGTATGGGTAACCAAGCACGTATCGCACCGAAATCTACTGCGGTATCGACTTCAACTCGTAACTTCCCGAACCGTCTAGGTCAAGGCGCTAACGTATACCTAGCTTCTGCAGAGCTTGCAGCAGTCGCAGCGGTACTTGGTAAATTGCCGACTAACGATGAGTATCAGCAGTATGCTGGCATGCTAAACAGCATGGGTGATGAAGTCTATCAATACATGAACTTCGACCGTATGGAAGACTATACTGAAGAAGCAGACAAGATTAATGTCGCCCAGTTAACCTAATTTTGGTTGCAGCTTAAGCAAAACGTTTTTAAGTTTTAATAATAGAATAACCCCGTATCGTCATGATGCGGGGTTTTTTATTGATGACTCTAAGCAAACTAGTATTCATTTACAAACTTTTATTGAGTATCTATAATCAAAACCAATGGTTGATAACTTTCACTGACGATTTCTACTTTTTACGACTGAGATAAAAAGCCCTATGGAAAATAATATTAAGTGTGATAAAGCGACTCCGCCGCCACTGCCCAGATCTACGATGGCTAACAATCATAGCGCTGAAGTAAATTACGGCATCATTGACTGGTTTAAAAAGGGCATGAGAAATTACACGAATTTTTCTGGCCGTGCGCGCCGTAAAGAGTATTGGTATTTTTTTCTAGTGCAAATGGGGGTGATGATCGTTGCAATGCTGCTAGACGCATTAATATTCAGCTCAGAGACAGGTTTATTTTACATAGTAGCGGCACTTGGTTTATTTCTGCCTGGTCTTGCCGTGACTATCCGCCGCTTACATGATACTAGCCGCTCAGGATGGTGGTTTTTGATAGGGATAGTGCCACTGATAGGCTCTATTATATTGCTAGTATTTCTAGCGAGTGATACCAAGCCCGAAACCAATAAATGGGGTCTACCGGCAAAATAGTCCGGCTAAAACAGACGATAACCGTCAATAAAACGGCTTACGCCTGTTTACAAATGTCCTCACTGATTTTTGAGTTTTGTTTCTGTATAATATAAGTGCAGGCGGAAACCGTGGCTCTGTACTTCCTTTATCTTTTCTATCTCGGGACGGACCGATACTTTGATACGCACCTTGCTGTTTAAATACAGGTGCTTTGGAGTCTTGGTTGATGACCTTATCACCGCTTAAACGTCGCTTAATTTATGTGACCGCTTTCGAAATTATCGCGATTATCTTATCTACCCTTATATTGATGAAACTCAGTCACAGTGACGCATCAGAATCCTTACCAATCGCCATAATGATGTCGGTAGCAGCCGTTGTTTGGAACTTTATATATAATACCGCTTTTGAAGCGTGGGAACGCCGCAGACGTATTGTACGTCGCACGTTATGGATACGCAGTGTTCATGCTTTTGGTTTTGAGGGTGGGCTGGTGTTGATCTGCTTGCCACTTTATATGATTTGGTACGATGTTGGTCTAGTAAAAGCCTTTATGATGGAAGTGGCGCTACTGCTATTTTTCTTAGTTTATACGTTTACGTTTACTCTGATTTTTGACAAGATATTTACTTTACCTCATCATTCTAAACCCGCGTCCGCTTCTTAATTAAAGATATTGACAAAAAAAGGGCTACCATATTGGCAGCCCTTTTTTGATAGTATCATTGTTTATCTTGTTATTTACCTTGATATACAGGCTTACGCTTTGCGATAAAGGCGCTAACCCCTTCGATAAAGTCATCGGTTTTTGCCATTACGGTCTGCTGTTCTACTTCCGTATCTAACGCCGCGCTCAAACCAGCGAAGGCGTGTACATTGAAGCTCTCTTTCATAGCGGCCAATGCTTTGCCTGGTAGTTGGCTCAATCGTAGCGCCAATGCTTGGACGGTGGCTTCTAGCTCGTCAATACTCACCACGTTGTTCACTAGATTTAAGCGCGCCATGTCTTCTGCTTTCAGTTTATCACCCAGCATTACAAGCTCAGTGGCTTTTGCTGCACCTACCAATTGGTTTAATAAGTAAATACCACCTGCATCTGGAACTAGGCCAATATTAACAAATGCTTGTACAAACTTTGCATTGTCTGCGGCAATGCGGAAGTCACAAGTAAGCGCCAAGTTCATGCCAGCACCAGCTACGGCGCCTTCTAATTTGGCAATAATCGGCTTATGAATATGACGTAACTTTAAGCTGACTTCGCCTGCGCCTTCTACCATGCCTCTTAATTTGTTTGAAACAATATCCTTGTCTAATCCTTCAGACAACATCTCTTTAATATCGCCGCCGCTGGAGAAATTACCACCAGCCCCTTGTAAAATAATCACCCGTACTTGATCATCTGCGGCCGCTTTATCTAGCGCTATCAAGACTTGGTTTTTTAAGGGTGTGCCAAAGGCATTTAAGCTTTTTGGATCGTTAAAGGTAATAGTAGCAATGTGCCCTTCAACTTGATAATCGACGAGAGACTGTGACATTTGAGATTTCCTTATTTTAAATGACTGTTTTAATATTCTATATCAATGACAATACTTTGAGATAAAGGTAAAAATGGTTCAATACTGATTACTATAGCAGCTTGCTATGATTATAAAAGCGTGTTTTGTGGGCGCTTAAGACACATCTATATACTGGTAAACTTCACTATTTTATCGTAAAAGCTGATGCTAGCTAATGGGACAAAACGACTGGTTCGTAAAAAGGCTATGACCTAAGGGGCTAATGGATTATGCTAATATGCCAGGTTGAGCGTAAAAGAGTCGTAAAAGACACAAGGGTACGCTCGAACTTTTCATTGATCAAACAAGGATGTGGTTATGCCAACTATCACTGTAAATAACGCTGATATTTATTACGAAGACAGCGCACCGAACGACACACAAAAGCCCGTTATCGTATTTGCTCACGGTCTACTGTGGAGCTCACAGATGTATGATAAGCAAGTGGAGCATTTTCAAACAGACTATCGTTGTATTGCTTTTGATTTTCGCGGGCAAGGTCAGTCGCAAGTTACCAAATCTGGCTATGATATGGAGACGCTGACTGAAGATACGCTTGGCTTACTTGCAGCGCTTGGTATTGATAAATGTCACTTTGTTGGGCTATCTATGGGCGGGTTCGTGGCTCAACGTATCGCGCTCAAACGCCCTGAGTTGCTGTTGTCATTAACGCTGTTAGAAACCTCTGCTGACCCTGAAGATCCAAAAAATATACCTCAGTATCGCAAGCTGGTTAAAGCGATTCGCTGGTTAGGTATGAAGCGTGTGAGTAATAAGGTGATGCCAATTATGTTTGGCAGTACGTTTTTGGCAGACAAACTGCGCAAATCTGACCGTAAGCAGTGGCTAACGATGTTACAAAGCAATCGTAAGGGCGGTGTGGTCAAAGCAACAATGGGCGTGATTGAGCGTACAGGTACTTATGAGCAGTTGGGTGAGATTACAACGCCGACACTGATTGTGGTAGGTGATGAAGATGCCGCCACGCCTTATGCTAAGTCTGAACGCATGCATTTTGCTATCGCTGGGTCCAAGCTTGCTATTATCAAAGGTGCGGGTCATACATCGACAGTAGAAGAGCCTGATCAAGTGAACCAAGTACTTCGTCAGTTTTTGGAAAGTTGTGCTTAGTGTAGATACTGTTCGAGAGCTTTAAAGCCTTATATCTATAGAAAAACCTAAGCAAATCTCTATATAAAAAAGCCGCTACCTGTATTTGATAGCGGCTTTTTAAATGGTGTAAGTTGTTAAATGGCAGACAGCCATTATCGGCGATAACAGTTACATTCGTGAGCTGTATTGGCTATGTCCGTCATCAATGGTTCCAAAGGCTTCTGCACGATTGACAATCTCAGTCGCCCAAGCACGGTGTGTCGCAGGCTCTAGCATCGTATTATTGTACTTAAATACCGCTTTGGCCTCAGAGTGAAGGATCGCTTGCGCTTCATCCAATGTACTCAGTGGTACACAGTAAGCTTGCTGTACTAGGGCGATTTGGCTTGGATGAATGACAGTTTTGCCCACCATCCCTAAGCTGACATCTCGGTTCAGCTCTTGCATAAACAGTGTTGGCTGATCCAAGTACTCAAATACTGGCGCGGTAAGATAAAAACCATGCGGCACAAAACAGCCTAGCATTTGATAAGCCAACGTACCGATAGGCGAGTCGTAGACAATACTGTTTTTTGGGCGACGTAAGCGCAATGCTGCGAATAAGTCATTACCACCAATACGTAATGCAAAAACTGGCTGACTAAACGCTTCTTTAAAAGCGATGGCAAGCTCCTGATTGTGATGCGGATTGAATAGCGCTGCGGTTTCGAGCGTCGGCATAAGTAGTTGATCTACTTTTAGGTTCTGACAAGCCATGCGCCAATTAGATAGGCTATACATATCAACTTTTGGCATGACGAAACCATCGATAAGATCGATATGGGTATAGTCAGCCAATTGCTGTAGCATCATCGGGCTACGTGGACGTATAAAGACCAGTGGACGCGTCGGATGCTGAGCGTGAATCTTTGCCGATTTAGATGGCGCATTAATGCTATTCACATGCTCAGCCCAAGTATCCAGCAGGGTGCGCAAACGCTCAAGCGCCAACTCTACATCCTGCTGACTGACCGCATCCTCTAGACAGATAATAATACTATTGATCGTCGGTAATTTATCCCGCTTGATAACTTGCCAAATATCTTGGCGAGTCGCAGGCATGTATAAGCTAGCACCGAGCTGATATGGATGGTGCGTGTGCGGTTTGACCATCGCATGACGCTCAGTGATCAGATGCGCATAAGATTGGGTATCATTGTAAAGGTCTGACTCGGTTTTTAGCATATCTGACATAATTGGCATCATAAGTAGAGAGTATAAGAGAACGAAAATGAAAGTATTTAATACCGTTAAATGTATTAAGTGTCTTGAGAGCGCTGCTTGATAAGCGTGATGGCTTGATAAGGCAGTATTTTATCACCTAATACACTGATAGTGATGTTTCGTTGCGCACATAAATGGCGTAGCAGTATGGTATCAGGGTGCTCAGCAGTGGCGAGCAATATGCGCTCGGGATCACGGCGTAATATGGCACGTGTTGCCTCGGCAATAGTCGGTTTAATACGGTTACGATTGACAATCTTATAGTCTGCGGCCAACGTCTCTATCAACGCCGCAGTCTGGTAGCGTGGCTGCTGGTAAGTCGGTAAACGCGTTGAAGTAGTAGCCAATGCTCGTCTCACGGCATCGATACGCTCAATAAATGCCAAGCTGTGATCTACCTCAATTAAATCATCATAAAAAACACTGCGATGCAGGCCTGATGACGGTTCTGTATATAAGCTACGTGAAATAAGCCCTGATACGGTGCTGTTTAACAAACCCGATGGGATTAACCAGTCTTCTTCACTTGCCGCCAGCCAAGCAACGCCAGCAGGATCGGCAAGAGTCAGTAGCGGAATGACGTCAGTGCCTTGATGGAAAATGTTGGCAAAATTAACATGTGTAGAATCACTAAACGTCTCTAAACTACGAGCCAACTCTTGATAAATAGCGCCTTTACCTGTCCAGCCATCGACGAATACAATCGGACTGTTTGGATAAGCCTCCAGTAGCATTTGCAGGGCCACTGGATCAAGACCACGATCGCGAATGATACTGATGCCATAATGTACACTTGGCAGGTGATAGCTACTGTCTGTATCCGACAGCGCACGTTGCAATAACACCCCAATCGGCAGACCAGCTCTTACCAAACTGACCAAAACCAGTGGATGCTCATCATTCACATTCTGCTGAAAAACATGATGTAGCGTATAAGACAAATGATCGATATCGGTCGCGGTCCTTGTTGAGCCTTGCTCTAATGCCTGTATGTATAGCTGCTCATGCATTGCAGTAGGCGCTTGCTCTAAGGTCAACATGTCAGAGTAATGGCGTTGGCCGCTTTGGATAAGCGCTTCTTTTTGACTAACGGGCACATCGGCAACTGCATCTTTATCTACCATATCGAGTAGGACAGTCACATCGCTTGCAAGATAGCTGCCTGAGCCATAGTTTTGCAGAGCAGATCTTTTTATCTGTATATTAGGTAAAGTCATAGTATGAATAATAGCACTCTTGATGATAACAGTGGGTTTGCGTGGCTGCAGTTTAGCCTGACGATTTAGACGGGTATTGCTCATGCAGTTGACCGTGGTTGGGCATACCGTACCAGTCCAATAACTGTAAGAAAGGCAGGTCAGCTAAGCTATCACCAAAGCCAAAACTGGGACGCTGATGGTCTAAATGATGCTCTAATAAAAACTGTACCGCATGACGCTTATGAACCGCATGGGGCAATATCGCTAGGTTATTGGCATTCACATGCACATAGAAATCTTGTTTAAAATCACGTATCAAAGTGGGCAGTTTCTCAGCTAAATCTACGAGCGCTTGATGATCCTTCTGCGCATGTTTGATAGCCAGATAAATGGTTAGATTTTCATCAACAGAACTATTGTTAAAGCTATCGATATGCGGTGTAAATACTAAATGACTTTGCTCGCTTTGACTATGATTGGCAAACAATTGACTTAACTGATTAAGCTTATCTTGCAATGGCGCGAGTTTACTATACATATGCTGCTGCCAACTGCTCAGCAGCGCTCCGTCAGACGTTAAAACAATCGCCCCATGGGTCAATACTTGCCAACTATCAAATGGCAGTTTAACGCGTTTTATTTCACTACGATCCCGCGCCGTCACTACAATTAATTCAGTACTAACAAGTAGCCAATTAAAAAAGGTTGCTTGGCGCTGACTCATAAAGCTCAAAGGCTCGTCTTGTTTATTGACTGTCGCACAAACTAGAGATTCAGGTTCAGTGGTGGGTAAATCCCATGCGTCAATTTTACGCTGGGTTTGGAATAGCGTATCGTCCAAATCCATCAAGGCATAAGGCTTAATAATGTCTGGGTTGGCTTTAAAAAATGAGGTAGTCATGGCGTCGTCCGTAAATAATAGGTTTGAAAGTTAGAGAGCAGTTTAGTGACTAGGGCTCACCACCAGCACGTTATCCAAACCTCGCCACATAGCATCCACACTTTCAGCTGATGTTTCTATACACAACACTATCAAATCCCAATCACTAGGCTCAACGTTATAAGCAAAATTGGTCATACCAAGGCCATAATTGTCGCTAAAGCTCAGCATCGTGGTAATCGCTCCACCAAGCGCAATTGGTGAGCGGGTTAATGCACTAAAATTAACCATGGACGCTGTATATTCGCTCAGTTTTTTAGACTCTATTTCAAGCCATTCAGCCAATAGAAATGGCAACCAAACAAACTCATTGCTACCTAAGACTAAGATTCTTTTTGGTAGCTGAGTAACATCAAAGTTTTCTTGATCATTGAAACGGGTAAATGCAGTCTGAAAACTTGAAAGATAGTTAGCAAAACCCTCTGTACTGTCTAGCGTTGGAAAACGTCCCCAGTTCCCCGTATCACCGAGCGCCTGACTACCAGCGGCAGTAGTATCAACCGATGGCATCGTAATAGGTTCAGGATTAAGTGCATCTGTCCATTGCCATGCACCAGACAGTAAATGATGGCGATGAAACTCAATACCAGCGAGACGATCGGCCATACGTGCAGGCTTAGCATCTGACTGTGGATTAGGTGTTTCTTGATCTAATGACCAGTCGACCAGTGTTGTTAGATGCACTTGCTCTAACTGACTCAGTCCTGCTTCACGTAAGGCAGTGACGACATTCACGCAGGTATTGCCCGTTGAGGCTTCATCATCGACCATAATCAGTGTTTTACTGGCCAGTAGCTGCGCCTGAGTAACGCTATCTTTGCTCTGATAAATCAAATGCTGGCTGGCATGACTGTGGTCTTCACAAAATGTCGTCAGCAAGGAGTTGGTACCATTCGGATCACTACTTTCATCGTGCTGTGCATGACGCGTAGAGTTTAATAGCAGAGCTTGAGGATAGCGCGTTTGCAATGCTTGATGGACGCCAGCAGATAGACCAACAGCGGTCTCTGCCATACCAATGACTAGTACTGGCTCGGCCAAGTCACTAGGCACTAAATCAGCCAAATCAGTGAATGCGTTTCGCATAGTGCTTGGCGCAACGGGAATATGACGACCTAGCACTTTTGAGACAAACAGAAACGCACGCTTTGGATTAATACGCTGTGCAAACCCAAGCAAATCCTCTAACTGATAATGGACGTGTTGTTCTACGCCATTTTTATTAGTGGCTGATTTATTGGTGGCTGAGTTGGTTTGATAAGTCAGATCTAGCGTACCACGGGGTAGGGTGATGGACGTACTGTGTTGCTCATTTAACATTCATATTCCTTGGCGCTTTTATTTGTATGTCGTCGTAGATTTTTAACCCTGACAGCTAACCAGCCATAAGGCACTGCGACTTTGCTTGCTTAGCTGAGGTGTTGTAAGAGGCGTAGCACTGGTCAAATCAGTCGTGTGCTCCAAACTGATGCCAGCGCTCGCCAGTAGGGCAGATAATAACTGAAATTTCACCGCATAGTTCATATTTTGTGCGTGTTCATGAACCAGACTAGACGTGACCATACCGACCACCTCTCCAGTCGGCAATAATAAAGGACTACCACTAGAACCGGGCTGAATGGGTGCGGTGAATTGCACGTGACGGATATCGTTGTTTAAGCCTGTCAATCCTGAGATACAGCCTTGGGTGACTTGCAGTTGGCTACTCAGTCCTGACAACGGAAACCCCAGTGTGGTAATGGTCTCACCCAATATATCAACACATTGCTGCGCCAATGGGAGGTAGCTAGGCAAAGGATCGCTAACTCTAATAATAGCTGAATCGCTTCCGATATCGCTGAGCACGACTTGTGCCTCGCGATCAGGCTGACCTTGCTGACGTACGCCAACCATCGCTGCTGACTCAATCACATGATAGCAGGTCAGCAGATGATAGGGATCAATAGCAAACGCTGTTCCTGTCCAAGTTTCGCCTGCTTGTACATGACGGGGAGGGCGAGCTTCATTGTTTGGTTGAGTACGCTGCTGCTGTTGAGCTTCTTGAATAAGCGTATGTGTGCTAGGTGGACGAACATCCAAACTAACCTGTACATGATGCTCAAGGCTCGCTAAGTCATGCGTTGATGCCTCACCAAGCGCCCGACATTTGAACTGTTCATTACGCTGATATATTTCTAATATAATCGCTACTTTGACATGCCGCTCGTTTGTTGTGAAGTTATAGTGAATATCCCCATTGTTGAGCGTGAGACTTACGTCGTTTAACTCTACCGCTGGCAAGTTTAGGCTTGGCTCATGATAAACATAAGCAATCAGTTGTAAGAAACTAACGCCAAGTGTATCAAATAGCTGGGGTAAATCTAACTGCCATGCGCTTGGATTATCCTTGCTATCGAGCTGAGCCCAGTCTTTAGTTTCATGTAAATAAGCAAGACTACAAACGGCTTTACGATTGGCATCTAATGGCAACCACAATAGCCCAAGCTGTTGTCCAAATACTAATGGTTTGGTAGTAGTAAATGCGATCAAACATTTTGGATTTTCGATAACTGTATTGGCTCCTAGCACTAATTCGACTTGCTTCGACATCACATTTCCTTAGTTTATTTGCGCGATTATAATTATTTTTATTGTTTAATGTTTTTATTCTTGAGACTAAAGTTTGACCACATAAAGGGTTTTGTTTTTATTTTGAACCTATCATTCTACAAAGAGAACACGTTAATAGGTGTTTTAATAAACAGTTAAGATTAATTGCATAATAGATATATCAAGATATATAGGTTTTAATAGTTTCGGAATCCCTTTTAATAATTAATTACTTTTAGAAAATAATGATGGATTTTTATAGTGTAGCCATTTGTCGGTTAATGTAGCCACTTATCGGACAAAGCCACATAGTGTATTGCTACAAAATAAGATTCCGGTGATAATACAATCAAAATCTATTGCTATTTAGTAACTATACTGTGACCAAGTGTTATCTGTAAATTTTAAGAATAGTATTTAGTCTAAACATATTAATTCTAGTCTTATTTTCAAGCTTATTGCTATTTCTCGATTAGTAAATCTCTAGTAGTTATATCACTTATATGCTTAATAACTATAAAAACCGAAGTTTCATCTACTGAAGATATTTCATTTCTTATAATATAAAAGATATATAAAAACTGTCACATGGTTGATGTCTGCATATCTTTTATATTGTGAGAAAGCCAGTTGGTCGGACCTTTGAAACGTTATTCACATTAGTTTATCTAGATAGCTTGTTATAAGAAAGCGTAGCAGTATTTTAAGAAAAGGAGTGCTCTGTGAAATTCTCTTGTGCATTAGAAACGTCTTCTGAACGTATTCGTCTGGTTAATGTTATTTCGCCGCTTATCAAAGCAGGCTATCAGCTGGTCTCCCAAAGACAAGAGGCTTCAGAGAATGGTGGTAATATCATTCATGTAATCGCAAGAAGCCTAGGCTCTAAAACGCAAGCAGATCTAATCGATGATTTATCTTCAATTGAGGGTTGTACGCTTTTTAATCTAGAAATAGATGAAGAGGGCGGCTCGTCAGCTGCCCCTGCAAAAAAGACATTGGATGAGAAAAGCGTCTTATCAGCCATTGGTGCTTATTACCCTAAAATAGCAGATATTGTCAGTCAGTATGAAGATAGTTTACCTATTGAGCGACGTGTGACGGCACTGCAAGAGTTGGGTCGTAAGGTTGGTGGCGGAATTTACCAACGTGATTATTCACTTGGCAGTCCACTGAAGATGCCTACTACGATCACTCGTGAGCTTGTGCCAGCACTAAAAGGTCTGTCTAAAGTTAAAGCAAAGAATAATATAATTTATTTAATCAAATGTCCGTTCTGTAAGTCGTCAGATCATACTCACTCAGGATGCCATTTTATTGTAGGTTATATAGAAGGCTTTTTGGCAAGCAACCCTGCTATAGATGTGGTTCAAGTTGAAGAGACTAACTGCGGCGCAGGTAGTACCAATATTTGTGAATTTACCATTGGGTAGTAAAAATTGTGTGTAGATAATTTCATGTCTATGCAAAAAAATCAACGAGCGAATGACGCACCGTGTTGCCATAAAAGTAACGTTATTTGACTCAATTCTTATGATAGATAAAAGGCAAAAAAATGATGGAAGTTGAATATAACTTACTTTTGGTGTTGGTCTCATACGCCATTGCAGTATTTGGTTCTTATGTTGGCTTAAACCTTGCCATTCGAGTGCCTTCTGCTAAGCCAGGAACAGATTTGTATTTTTGGGTAGCGTTATCATCGATTGCTATCGGTGGTGCGATTTGGTCTATGCATTATATCGGTATGATGGCTGTAGATATGAAGATGCCTGTGACTTATGACTTGGGTCTGACGATTGTCTCAATGTTACTCGCGATTTGTTTCGTTGCAGTCGGTATCGTCATCGTAGGTCGCGGTGAACCAAGCGTTGCTAAGTTAATCGGTGGTGGCGTACTTACTGGACTGGGTGTTGCAGCCATGCATTATACCGGTATGGCCTCTATGCAAATGGACGCTACCATGTCATACAATATACCGCTGCTTATCTTATCAATTGTGATTGCTATTGCAGCTGCTATCGCTGCGCTATGGTTGGCATTCAATCTACGTGGTACATTACAGCGTTTTGGTAGTGCCTTCATCATGGGTCTGGCAGTTTGTGGTATGCATTACACTGGTATAGCCGCGATGGAAATGACGATGACTGATCACTCAATGTCTATGGATTATACGCATGCAGGGGCCATATCTTCATCAATTATAATCTTCATCGGTTCAGCAATCGTACTTAGCTTACTATGGGTCATTGCTTCTAAAAATGCACCTAAACAAGCAACATTAGCGTTTGGTGAGTGATTTTAAACGCTCATTCTTAATACCAGTTAAAAATAAAAAAGGTTTTTAGATTAATATCTAAAAACCTTTTTTTGTGCCTGTTCAAATCCTCTGCTAAACACGTGCATGCCTAGCGGATTATTTACTCAGCAACGCTTTCAATTTTGACACTCATCATAATAGAGCGTACTTGGCATGGTTCAATATACTGAATATTGGTCTCTAAGTTAGGTTTTTCTGACAAGCCCAACCAGTAAGAAAATCCGACTTGCGTTAAATCAATTCCACTATGAGAAGTATAATCAATACCACCTGATGGGCGGCTATTAATCTCAAGAACTCGGTGCTGACCACTATCGTCAGCTTTAGTTTGTACACTGACGATACCATCACAGCCAAAAGCCCTAATCAGTGGGATTACGACATCCATGACAGACTGCTCATAACCAACATGTTGTATTTTTCCTGTTTTATGACGAGTGACAGCAGCTAGAACTTCGCCATATTCACAGACTACATCGATAGAGTACTCTTGCCCTGATAGATAAGGCATGAGCAGCATTGGAATAGGACGCTCGTGTACCATTTGGCTGTTGGTATAGGCACTTACAAACTGAGCTGTGTTGATTTTTTTCTCTTCAGTGAAGTATAAGTGTTCAAAGCTATCGTACGCAGTACTATCTGCTTTACCCGTATCTAATCGCCAAAACCCTTGTGCAAAAATACCGACGACAGGTTTCACACATAGAGGCTGGTCACCATGTTCGGCTAATAAAGCTTCAAGCTCCGCCGTATTGTCAAAACGCCATGCGTCTGCCACTGGAATATTATGAGTGTGACAGTGCTGCATAAAAGCAAATTTATCATCGATTGATTCTAGTGCCGCCACGCTGGTTGCGCCTGTTAATAAGCGAATACCCGCAGCGTCAAATTTCTCACGATGCGCTTCATAATCGATACCATTGCGCCCAGTCAGTAGTACTTTTACGTTATGCTTTTGAGCTTGTTCCAATACGAATTGCCAGCGTGGTATAGCAGTTTCATCAGTCATTTGGATATCAGTATCTACAATCGAGTCAGATGGCTCACGATAAATCATATCGGCGAATTCAAAAATCTCAGGCCTATCATGACGGTGTGAGGCAATAACTTGAAAAGGGTTGTTTGAAGGACTGTTTGATTTGTTCTTTAGACTTTGTAAGCTCTCCAACATATCACGCTGGCTAGATTGGCCTTCAGCTAACCATGCTGCTACTGGTATTGAAGGGTTACTATTATCAGCAAGATTATTCATAATTCTCTCAGCGTTATCATTAGGTATCGAGGAATGGGCAGTTCAATATTGCTACTGCAAATCTAGTAGTAATATTAGCAAAGGTATACGGTTTAATAGGACGTATTATATACAAATGATATGCGTTATAAACGCCTCTGATAAAATAGTCGTAGGGATTTGTAAGGATGACTTTGTCGCTTATATCGCGATTGTCTGGTTAAAAAAATTCATAATATCCATGCTACTATATGATGATAGTCAGCATAATAAATAATCTAAAGGACGTATGATGAGTCAAAACCAACCTCAAAAACTAATTGCAGGTGCCAATGCACCACTACCAACTGACAATATTAGCATTCGTATTTTAAGCCAAAATGCCATCGATTGTGCCGCTTATCGCCTGACTAATGACGGCAAAGTACGCGGTGATGGTGACATGATATTTTATGGTCAGACACGTAGCGATGATGGTAGCGTTAGCTTCCGTGGTCATGACAGTGATGGGTTTTTTGATGTCAATTTGTCTGCACAGCCTGCAAGTATCGAGAAAATTGCCCTAGCGTTCTCTAGTGCGCAAACATTGTCGCAAGTTGGCGATGTGGACATTCAAGTCTTGCAGGGCAGTCAAGTGCTGATGAGCTGTCAATTGAGTAGCGCTGGACGTAATGAAAAAGCCATTATATTGGCTGAGTGCTATCGCAGACAAGGAAACTGGAAATTTCGTTTTATCGCCCAAGGGTTTGAGGGAGGGTTAAAACCTTTATCTGAGCATTTTGGTGTGGAAATCGCTGATGAAGCGCCTGCCCAAAATAATAACCCTGCACAAAGCCAACCTCAACCTATCAACACGCAGCGACCAATCAATACGCAAAAAGCAGGCAACACGTCTCAAGCTAACAATCCGCCACCGATTCCTGCTAGTCCTTCGATTAACTTAAGTAAAATAACCTTAACTAAAAACCAATCTAGCATTAATCTTAAAAAACGTGATGACTTTGGCAAAATTTCGGTCAATTTAGATTGGAATCAACGCCCTCAAAGTGATAAAGCAGCGCCTAAGAAAGGCATACTAGGGGATTTATTTAAGCAGCATCAATCAAGCGGTATCGATCTAGATGTCGGCGCTATGATTCATCTAAAAAATGGTGAAAAAACCCTGATTCAAGCGTTGGGAAATCGCTTTGGTAGTTTGCAATCCGCGCCTTATGTTTGCCTACGTGCGGATGATAGAACGGGGCAGGTAAGTGGCGGTGAATGGCTGGATATCAATGGTCAGCAATGGTCACAGATTGAAGAGGTATTTATCTTTGCATTTATCTACGAAGGTGCACCTAACTGGGAAAAAACCGATGGGGTTGTGACTATCCATGTACCCGAGCAATCACCGATTGAGACACGTTTGTCCGAAGGCGCTGGTAATCTACCAATGTGTGCCATTGCCCGTTTGGTCAATCAGCAAGGCAGTATCAATGTTGAGCGTATCAACCAATATTTCAAAGGTCATCAAGAAATGGACAAAGCGTTTAATTGGGGCTTTAGCTGGAAGCGTGGACGTAAATAGTGTTTTTTAAGATCTAAACAATAAACAAAAGAGAGCGGCCCAGCTATTGATAGATGAGCCGCTCTCTTTTGAAATAGACTATTTAACTAGATTGTTAATAATCCAGTTAAAGTCTAAAGTCAATTACGCATGCGGTGTGATAGCAGGCATTAAGTCATGGAAGGTGCGACCAGAAGCAGTCTCGCCAATCGCATGCATTTTCCATTCATTGTTGTGACGATAAACTTTTGCCATTACCATCGCTGTATGTCCACCTTGTGCAGACAAATTATAACGTGCTACTTCGCTATTATTATTGGCATTAACGATACGGCAAAAAGCATTTTCTACTGTCTCAAACGTTTGACCGGTAAAGCTATTGACCGTAAATACCAATGAGACCACATTGGCAGGTACTCTTGAGAGATCGACATTGATGACTTCATCATCGCCATCACCGTCGCCAGTACGGTTGTCACCAGTATGCACGATACTGCCATCTTTCGATTTTAGCTGACTGAACCAAATGGCATCGACCGCTTGCTTGTTAGCATCGAACATAATGCATGAAGCATCTAAATCGATAGAATCGCCGCCAGAACCGCCGCCGAATAATTTTCCTAAGAAGCCACCTTTTTTATCTTGTGGCCCTTGCGCAACATCCCAGCCTAGACCTAGTTTAACTTGAGTAAGCTCGCCACCAGCTTCTTTGCTTAGGGAGATTTTTTGACCTTTTTGAAGACTAACTGCCATGTGAGTATCCTTATAATAATTGTGAGTAAAACCGTTGAAAAATAATGCTAAAGAGTATTATAAATTGCGAAATGCACTATAAGATATTGTCTAAAAAGCCACCACCGCCGCCACGTCCACCTGAGCTACTACCGAGGACGCTTTGTATCCAACCTTGATAACTGTCACGATTGCGCGAGCAAATAATGACTTTACCACTTCCTGAGAAGTTCAGAACCATCCCTTCGCCACTGGTGACAGAGTTGATAATATTGCTCATGATGCCTTTTTTCTTACTGGTCGAAACTGACAATTTGTATTCGAGATTTGAGTCCCAACAGACCACATGACCGTTATCAATGATGACGTCTTTGTCTGGTGTGACATCAATCTCAAACAACGAGCCAAAACCAGATACCACGACTTGACCTTGGCCTTGGGTCTGCATCACCATAAAGCCGCCTGTATCACCAAACACTGCGCCACCTAAATTGCGCTGGATATTGGCTCTGATATCGACGCCAGTTTGGGCCGCGACAAACGCACCATCACTCAATGTATACTGCTGCTTACCAACTTCTATGATTTGCATATCACCATCAAGCGTAGGCGCAAGCAAACAGTCGCCCTCACCATTAACCGCTTCAATCTGCTGTTGAAACAACGATTCATCGTTTGCAAAGCGGCGCATCAGTGACTGCATCAGGCCACCTTGTAGCTTACCTTTTAGCTCAAGATTGGACTCCATCATCACCATTGCATTGGCTTCACAATAAATTGAATCGCCTTTTTTAAGATTACAATGCAAAAAAGGTTCAATAGTACCAATTAAACTGAATGTTGCGGCCATGGCTTGCAAATCCTTATTCTAATATCTTTGTTAAATGCTCTTGATGTGTGCGTGTGCTTTTATGTGCTCTATAGATTTTAATGATAAGCCAATTAAATTTAAAGCCATCAAATGCGTTAAAGGGGCACACTTGATGGCTCATTAGATCATAACCAGACTTCTGATTATGATAATTGGCTTGCTAAACGTTTACGTTGGTTTTAACGTTAAACATTTACGCCATAAGAGGCTGCTAATGGTCCAAGACCACCGCTGAAGCCTTGACCAACCGCACGGAATTTCCAATCACCGCTGTGACGATATAATTCACCGAAAATCATCGCTGTTTCAGTGCTGCCGTCTTCTGATAGGTCGTAACGAGCGATTTCAGACTCACCATTGTCGTTTACAACGCGGATATAAGCATCACCAACTTGACCGAAGTTTTGGTTACGTGCTTGGCCTTCATAGATGATGGCACAGATAGCTACTTTGTTGACATCAGCTGGGATGCTAGCAAGGTTGATTTTGATTTTCTCATCATCGCCATCGCCTTCGCCAGTACGGTTATCACCAGTATGTTCAACAGCGCCGTTATCTGATTTTAAATTATTGAAAAAGATAAAATCTTGGTCGTTACGGACTTTGCCTGCTTCGTTAATCAAGAAACCGATTGCATCTAAATCAAACTCTTGGCCGTCAGTGGCACGTGGATCCCAGCCTAGACCGACTGTAATGTTAGTTAAACCTGGCGCTTCTTTTGATAAGTTTACGTTGCCGCCTTTTGTTAAGCTAATAGCCATACAAATATCCTTTGGATTAATAGTTAAGTGGATTGATTGATAAAAAATAAACTAAAAGTTGTGCAGTGACTGATACCTCAGAGCAAATAATAAAAACTTACCTGTACGCTATGCCCTGCATATCATTACGTTTTACTATACTAAGCGTTTGCTCACTAAGCAAGGCGTATTTTGTGCGCTTACTATATGCTTACTAAGGGACATAATACTTCTGTATCTTTGATAATTTCTAATCAACTTAGCAATAGTCGTTAAGATATTGTTATGAAAAGTAATGTTTCATACAAAAGGGATTTAGCACAAAGATAGCTTAGATAAAACAATCGCTTTAAAAAGCACCGACTGACTATATGTGCTTATAATAAACCAACTCATGGCTTGGGTATGCTTCGCAGCTAGTATGAGAGTATGGCATTATATAAAAAACCTATTTAGATAAATATACATGTATCTCTTATTCTGCAAAAACCGACCAGCCAGTTTTTTGTACGAAGCGCTCTAGTGCTTTTAGTCCAAGCTTAGAGTTACCTACATGATCAAGCCCTGGTGACCAAACCGCGATAGAACCTTTACCAGGTGCTATCGTCAAAATACCGCCACCAACGCCGCTTTTGCCTGGTAAGCCCACGCGGTAAGCAAATTCGCCAGAGCCATCATAATGACCACACATCATCATCAATGAGTTAATACGGCGTGCTCGTTTTTCATTGATTACGCGTACTCCTGAGTGCTTATCAACTCCGTTAGACACTAAATAAAGACCGGCACTGGCCAACTGTTGGCAGTTCATTGCAATTGAGCACTGATGAAAATACGTACCTAATACATTATCCACATCGTGTCTTAAACGACCAAAGGATTTCATAAAGTGCGCCAGAGAGGCATTCCGGTCCTTGTGCGCCATCTCAGAAGCCGCTACTTTATGATCAAAGCGAATTGACTCATCATCTGCAATGAGGTGAACAAACTGCAGGATTTCACCCAGTGTTTCTTTTGGCTCATGTCCCATCATGATGGCGTCGACAACTGCGATTGCCCCAGCATTGATAAATGGGTTGCGCGGTCGGCCAGACTCATGCTCGAGCATCACAATTGAATTAAAAGGATCGCCAGATGGTTCGCGTCCGACGTGTGTCCAAAGTGTATCGCCTAGCTTGCCAAGACCAATGGTTAAGGTAAATACCTTAGAGATACTTTGGATGGAAAACAGAGTGCTTGCATCACCTGCTGCATACATATGCCCATCAGGAGTCGCTACGGCTATACCGAACTGATTAGGATCAATATGAGCCAATTGAGGGATATAATCTGCGACTTTGCCGCGGTCAGTTTCTCTTGCCATCTCTGCGGCAATATCATCAAGAATTTTTTGCATATCGTTTATAGGGTCTTATTTCGACAAGTTATTTAAGGACGAGGATTTTAACTGAAGATAGGGTAATAGTAACAGGGCAAACGTAACTTTAACCATTGATTGTCTCAATTATGGGTCATTTCGATATTTTGGGGCTTCAATACGGCCTAATAGAGTGGCAAAAACAGTATGACAAAAACAGTATGACAAAAAAACAGGCCATACCTGATGATATGACCTGTTTAGATGTATAACTAGATACAGATTACACTGAATACAGATTACACTGAGAACATGCCTTAGTTTAGGCTTGCTTTCTCAGCTTTACGATGCTGAAGTGACGCTAGCAGCGCCCAACCAATAAAGGCAATACCAATCAGACCAGTGATAATCTCTGGTACATGGAACTTCACTGACAATAGCATAATCAGTGCCAATGCGCCGATTGCATAATGCGCACCATGCTCAAGATAGATAAACTCGTCAAGCGTGCCTTTGTCTACCAAGAAGATAGTCATAGAACGTACGAACATCGCACCAATCGCAAGACCTAACATGATAACAATCACGTCATTGGTGATTGCAAATGCCCCAATCACACCATCGAAACTGAATGAAGCATCTAGGACTTCTAAGTATAAGAAACCAATGATACCGCCCTTCATAATGGCACTGGTCGCCGCAGCGCCCGAACCATTCTCTTCGTTTTCTAGGTCTTCTTCCAGATCGCCCTCGAGCATACCTGATACAACCTGTACGCCCAGATAAACCAAGATACCCCAAACACCTGCGATTAGGACAGCACTTGACTGCTCTGCATTAGCCCACGATACCGCAATCATCAAGACGATAAGCGCTACAAATACGCTCATGGCATCGACTTTGCCTAGCTTGGCTAAACGGCTCTCAAGCCAGTCAAACCAATGTACTTCTTTGTCATCAAAAATAAAGTTCAAGAATACCAATAGTAAGAAAATACCACCAAATGCTGAGATTTCCGCATGGTGTGCCATTAGTCTTGCCGAGTATTCTTCAGGGCTATATAAAGCCAAGTTGATGACTTCCATCATACCAAGGTCAGCAGTAACCGCGACGATGACAATAGGGAAGACCAATCGCATACCGAATACGGCGATTAGGATACCAACGGTTAAAAATATCTTTTTCCAAAATTCGTCCCAGCCTTTGAGGACTGAAGCATTGACCACCGCATTATCAAAAGATAATGAAATCTCCATGACGGCCAAAATAGCGGTAATAGAAAGAGTGGCTATCATGCCACCCATACCGCCATGTGAATATCCCCACCATGCTGCTATTGCCAAAGCAATTGCGGTGAAGATAAAGTCTAAATAAAAATGTCTCATGACACATCCTGTATGGTTGCGTAAAGCTAAGGTCTACCTAGTATAGGCATGAACCGCAAAAAAGCGGTTATTACTAACCACTTTTTATGCATAATTTTAAACGAAACGTAAAGCATTACTAGTCATTTGGCCATTAAAAATTGTGACTATTTGCAACGATGGCGGTTTGCTATTTTGGACGTGATGACAGTGACTAATAACTGACTAAATACCAGTAAATAATGGTTTTAGATATCGACACCGTATTGCTGACACATCGCTTGCAAGCCGCCTGAATAGCCTTGACCAACAGCGCGGAATTTCCATTCGCCGTTGTGACGATATACTTCGCCAAACACCATTGCTGTCTCTACAGAGTAGTCCTCTGCTAAATCAAAACGTACCACTTCAGTGCCTGTTTCTTCATTGACGACACGGATAAAGGCATTGGCGACCTGACCAAAGTTCTGACTACGCGCTGCAGCGTCATGGATAGTCACTGTCACGACTACTTTATCTACGTCTGCAGGTACTTGAGTGAGATTTACTTTGATAACCTCATCATCACCGTCGCCTTCGCCAGTACGGTTGTCACCAGTATGCTCGACAGCGCCATTGTCAGACTTCAGCTGATTGTAAAAGATAAAGTCATGATCGCCGCGCACTTTGCCTGCGCCATTTAGCAAAAACACGCTAGCATCAAGGTCGAACTCAGCACCAGAAGTGGCACGCTCATCCCAACCAAGACCGATAAGTAGCTTGGTTAAATTTGGGTCAGTTTTCGTTAGCGATAAATTACCGCCTTTATTAAGTGATAAAGCCATGGTGTTATCCTTTTTATTAGACGTTAGTGGTTTTATAGGTTATCGAAAAAAGGCGATGCTTACGCAATAACTGCGCAAATCCATCGCCTAGTAACGCTCTATCATAGCAACAAAAAATGGCCCAATCAAAGCTGATTGGGCCATTGTTATATTTCATATACATTCGGCAAAAAACAGAAGTTTCAGGTACTTATATTGCCCTTATAAATCTATAGTCTTATTTAACCCCAGTTCGGGATAAGCCACATTATAACTCATTGATACTATTTACAATGTTGCTACCTGTCCCTGCTGAGGCATATTTTTGATGGTGGGTTTATAGGGAAACCAGCAATAAGCAATTAAACCTGACAGCAAGTTTGTGATAAACCCCGTGACACTACGATGGCGTGAATGCTCAATCTGACACAAGTTTTTAAGCTCCCCAAACACCGTTTCAACCAAAGAGCGATGATTGAGTAGTGCCTCATCCATAGGCTCAAGTAATTGGGGTTTCATATTACGCCGAAGTTTCGTTATCAGCCTAGTATCACTGTGTTTTGTGAGCCACGCGTTTAGTGCTTTACTGATGTATCCTCTATCACCAAACAGCTTACCAAATAACGGCGTTGCCATATCCTTAACAGGCACTCTGTCATCCGTATTACCCGCAGTGACTTTAACAGATACAAGCTCGCCCTTATGATTGATAATGGCGTGCAGCTTAAAGCCATAGAACCAGCCCATGCTGCTTTTGCCTCGGGTTGCAAGTCCCTTAAAGACTTTATGACGGTAGATACGCTTGTTATGACAAACTGCTATCTTGGTTGAATCAATATAGCTGATACCCGTACAGTCGCCCATCATGCTTTGCAAGTAGCTGCACAGTGGTATGATACTGCGCGGTATAAGCTCTATAAATCGCGAGTAGCTCGGCAGATTTGGAAACTCCCGTTTCATCATGCCAAGCATGTGATGGTAGTAAAACGCCTTAAACTGTCGATAACGTAATTGATGAAACAGTATCAAGATGGTCATAATCTCTGCTACACTTATCTGGCATGCTCTTAACCTTTGGTGTCCCGTTGCGATTAAATGAGCGTCAAACTCAGGTTTGAATTGCTGATAAAAGTCGTCAATATGGCAGTATAGTTCGGTTAGGTTGTCCATGTAAGAAGTCCTTGTTGTGAAGTTTGTCTTGGTAAACTTACTTTAGCAACTTCGGACTTCTTTTTTTATTTTTTTTTTGAGCCCTTATCCCGAACTGGGGTTATTTATCAAAATCCTGTTTACGGACTTTAGATTCTAAGCTTTAAATTTAAAACTTCGAATTATAGACTTTGACGATGACGAATCTCAAAGCTTTGATGAATCGGTTTTTTGATATTGAAATCAAAGCCAATGGTTTTTTGCGTGATATCAATGATGTCATAACGCTGAGTCAACTGCTCATCTAACTCAAAACGCGTAAAGTTGTTAGAAAAGTATAAGACGCCATCAGAGGTGAGGCGGTTCATGGCACGATTAATCAATGCAGCATGGTCACGTTGTACATCAAAAGTACCTTGGAATTTCTTAGAGTTTGAGAAGGTCGGTGGATCAATAAAGATAACATCGAACTGCTCGGTATTGTCTTTAATCCACTCAAAGATATCGGCAGCAACGAATTGGTATTTATTGCGGCTAACGTCCAAACCGTTCAAGACAAAGTTTTGTTTGCCCCAATCTAGATAGTTCTGTGACAAATCAACGCTAGTGACTTTTTTCGCACCAGCAAGCGCTGCATGCACACTTGCGGTACAAGTATAAGCGAACAGGTTAAGTACTGCTTTACCGCGGCTGTTGTCCTTGATACGAGCACGCATATTACGGTGATCGATAAACAGACCGGTATCTAAATAATCTGTAAAGTTGACATACAGATAGGCACCATCTTCACGCGCAACATGAAACTTGCCACGTTTTTCTGTGGTGTTCTGCTTACTGTATTGGTCGTTTCCAGACTGACGGGCACGCGTTTTGATAAAGATCTGTTCACGGTTAATATCAAAGACTTCACGGATACCCATCAATGCCAAGTTAAAGCGTTTTTTTGCGGTCTCAGGCGGGATGGTCTTTGGCGGCGCATATTCTTGCACATGCGCATAATCACCGTATAAATCGATCGCAACTTTGAAATCAGGTAAATCAGCATCGTAAACACGAATGTTGCTTACATTGTCTTTTTTGGCCAGTTTTTTAAGCTTAGCAAGGTTTTTTTGCAGACGATTAATGAAGTCTTGACCCTCTTCTACTTCAATCTCGCGTTTCTCAAAACGACTAACAAGGTTGCCAGTTTGTCCAGCGATAAGCGTTCCGTAGCGGAAATAGACAGTGATGGCACCGTTATGACAGCGTAAGGTTTTTGGTTCTTTAATCGGTAGAATATCTACTTGTTCGACATGAGAGGCCAATATGCCAAGCATCGGGTCAATGCCACTACCGGCAAAGCTGTCTTGCAATATCAGCCCAATTGCTTGATACAACGGCTTAATCATTTCTTCATCACCTAAACGCTCACCATACGGTGGGTTGGTAATGACCAAAGGATTGCTCAATCGACCATCATTGACTAATGGCTTGAGCACGTTGCTGAGTTGGTCAAGCGCACGATGTTCGATATCGAGTAGCGGTAAAAGGTCTTGTAAACCTGCGGCAATTAAGTTCTTTTCTGTGGCAAGAATCGCACCACTATCAGCATCAAAGCCTAGCATAAGCGGCAATGTATCAGGCTGCTCATTGGCAATCTCTAATGCTTCGCGGAAACGCGTTTGAGCATCATCGATCATCTCTTGCCATAGCGTCTCGTTATGATGCTGCCACTGGTAAAAGCCAAATTGATTGGCAGCTTTGTCGATACCCACGGCATAGTCGCAATGCATCAATAGCGCTTCGATAAGGAACGTTCCAGAACCGCACATTGGGTCGATTAACGCATTATAGAAAGGTGCGTCGCCAGCTTCATTTTTCTTGTGCCAACCAGCGCTATAGAGTAGGGCAGCTGCCAAGTTTTCTTTTAGTGGTGCTTCTGTCATGGCCACACGGTAACCACGGCGATGCAAACTGGTACCGGATAAATCTAAATACAGCTCTGCTTGCTTATCATTGATAGTTGCAAAAACAGAGAAGTCTGGATTTTTGCTATCGACGTTAGGACGGCTATCGTAAACTTCGTTAAACGTATCGGCAATCGCATCCTTGATACGTAGCATCGCAAACTGCTGACTGACAGCGACACGCTTATCAACAGACAGACGGATAGCAAAGGTTTGCTCTAGGCTAAACTGCTCAGTCCAATTGACCGATTTTGCCAAGCCGTATAGCTGCTCTGCGACATCGTATTCTGCATTGATGTTTTTACGTTTAATCAGCATCAATACCCGCGAGGCTACGCGTGACCATAGGCAAATAGTATATAGCTCACGTAAGCCACCAGTGACAGCTAGACGGCCGGTACTTTTGATTTCGCTGTCAATGCCAAAGCTAGTTAGCTCAGTCTGCAGTGGTGCCTCAAGCCCATCGGCACAGGTAATAATAAGATCAAGCGACAACTCTGGTGAAGCTGCTGTTAGAGATGCGGGCGCGGTTTGTTCGGTCATACGGGTACCTGTGGGCTAAATTGACAAAAAAGCAAATAATAAGATAATCGGTGTAACCGGCAATTTTACCATAATTCACAGTAGGATGGTTCAAAGTAGCCGTGTTTAAGATTTTAAGATGTGATAGCTAAATACGTGACAATAAATTCTCTACTCACCCTTCGTCAGTGGTAATTCCTCTGGGACGATTTGAGTGGTGGTCGCAAAGGGCTTGGTCGCAATAGGGTAGTCAACATCCTTTGGCATCAGCAATCGCATATGCGGATAGGGCGTAGAAATATTAGCCGCATCAAACGCAATTTTAATCTCTTCTTGCAGCACTTCTTTAATTTTGGGGATACGGGCAACGGCTGCTGGTTTGACCCAAAAGCGTACGATAAAGAACACCCCGTACTCACCAATTTCTGCCACAGTCGCTGAAGTCTCAGGACGATTAAGCACCGCATCGGTATTGCTGAGTACTTGCAAGATCTCCTTGCGAGCCGTTTCTATATCATCTTCGAACGCGATACGTACGCGAATATCAAAACGGATAAAGTTTTTGGAAGTCAGGTTGATGACTTCTGATGAGGCAACATTAGAGTTTGGAATAATGACAGTGATGTTGTCTCGAGTGAGAATATGAGTGGTGCGCAACGCGATAAGTACCACGCGCCCTTCATTGTCATTGATATGAATCCAATCACCGACTTGAAAAGACTGCTCAAGCAGAATGGTGATACCAGCGATAAAATTAGCAAGCGTCGATTGAGCAGCAAAACCAACCGCCAAACCAACAATACCCAAACCTGCTACTAACGATACAATGTCAAAGCCAAATTGCGCCATGACGCTGGCAAGCCCGAGTACCAATAGTAATACAGATAAAATATTTTTGAGTAGCTGCTCTATGGAAGCATTGAGACCATAGTGCTGTAGGACTTTGTGAATGATTTGTCCTGATGATGCCCAAAGTACGTAATAGATGCCCGCCCAAGTGCTTGCCTTCGCGGTGGCCTTGATGGTTTCTGGCTCAAAGTTTATCTGACTCATAATCGCTATCAGACTGGCGACAATCCAGACATAGCGCAAAACTGAACGGACAATCTTGGTGCGGCGCTCATTCAATCGAATTTTGGCACGGCTTTGCCTAAGGATATAATTGGCCAACCAATAAAAAAATCCCAATACCGCAAGCAGTATTAGGATTTTGATGCCAGTGCTCGCCAATTCTACTGCTTGAGAGGACCAATTAAGTGACTCTTCATCTATAGAGCCGCCGAGAGCAAGATATAGGCTAGTATGTAAGTCGCGAACGATCTCTTGAAAAAAGTCGGTAACACTAGCGATTGGCATTTTTTCGTCCATGCAGGATGTGTTTGTACAAAAAGTTGTAAACGAATATCTATTTATAAATTACCTCAAGTCGTCAAGGCAATCAAATAAAGTAACAGTTAAGACTAATTACTATCAACTTGAAAGCATTACTGACTTGAGGACTTAGCTACCTAAACCACCTATTAAGAATTATCCTTTTGGGCATCTAGAGACTGGAAAGGTATCTCCATTTTATATTGAACATCACGTAGCGCCGTACGTAGACCCTCTAGTATCGTTGGATGATAAAAAGGGGTGTCGAGCATATCTTTAATACTCAGATCATTGGTAATCGCCGTAGCAAGTATATGACCGATATATTCAGCGTCAGGACCGACCATACTGGCGCCTAAAATTCTGTCTGTCTTTTTACAGCCATAGATATGTAGTAAGCCGCAGTTGACACCCATTACACGGCTACGTCCTTGATTATCAAAGCTCACACTACCGATAACAAATTCGAGTTCTGAATCTTTTTGAATCTCTGGTAGCGACATACCAACATTGACGATTTGCGGTGAGCAAAATACGATAGAGAAAGGGGTCGCAGGTGGGCGAATATAGGCCGCTTCTGTGTTTTCGCAGACCATGCTGCCCGCACTATAGCCTTCATCGCTGGCCACATGCAGTAACGGAATATTAGCATTGGCATCACCAACGATATAGACGTTTAAGTCGCCAATCTGACCTGTTTTTTTACTTAAATCTTTTGGACGGTTCTTATCGTCTAGCTCAACGCCCAAGTTTTCGATACCCAGCTGCTTAATATTGTTGCGACGACCAGTAGCAACTAAGACGTACTCGCCTTGCCATTGCTGAGACTCACCAGCGCTGTCTTTATATTTGATAAACGCACTTTTATTACCTTCATCTGCTGTTGTACCTACATCGGTAATTTCGCTGCCTAAATGCATGGTTAGTTCATGACTTAAGCAATCCATGGCTTTATTATTAATATCATCATCTTTTAGACCAGCCACTTGTTTGGCACGGTTTAGCAGCGTGACTTCTACACCCAAGCGTGTGAATGCTTGTGCAAGCTCTAGACCGATGGCACCAGCACCGACGACAGCCATCGTTTTTGGTAAGTCTTCAAGTTCAAAGACACTATCAGAAGTGAGCATGGTATCACCAAGCTTGTCCGCCCACCCATCAGGAATAAACGGCGAGCTACCGGTGGCGACAATGATTTGCTCAGCAGCAATTAGCTCACCACTGACCTCGATTAGCCCTTGTTCATTGATACGAGCACGACCGTCGATTTTCTTATGGTCAGGCCAGCTGTCTACTTGTCTTTTGATGTAGCTGGCAAAATGACTGCGTTCGTCACGCACACGCTCCATGACTCGTTTGCCATCGATTTTCGCGGACGCATGGATACCAAATTCATCAGAATGGTTGGCGTCATGTGCGCGATCCGCAGCTGCAATTAACAGCTTACTAGGCATACAGCCGACCGCAATACAGGTCGTAGTCCAAAATCCTTCATTAATAATGACCACGTCATCTTTGATTTTACTTGCTTGGCGAAAAGCGTTTTGACCTGCGGTACCCGCACCAATAATAGCGACAGATACTTTGCGCGTGACTTCTTTCGACGTATCGTCGGTAGTCGTGTCAGATTGTTTATTCATATTATTCTCTAATAGGGGCAAGGTTATATTCAGTAATAGATTGAATGCTTGGCTTATATTTTTTTATTCGGTTTTTATGGTTCTTATGATCAATGCTGATTTAACTATAACGTCAATAATACTGACCTAATTACATAACCAGGAATTATGGCGCCAATATAGTCAGTAAGCGACTGGTATAGTCTTTGGCACGTAGGTTACGCTGGGCATGAGTCAGTTCACTGTTTTTATTGAATACAAATGCCGAACGTACAAGGCCTAGCGTAACTTTGCCGTACATATTTTTTTCTTTGATAACGTCAAAATACTGGCATAGTTTTTCATCAGCGTCACTGATGAGTGGAATCTGCAAGTCATATTTGTCGATAAATTTTTCATGAGATTCAACACTATCACGAGAGACGCCAATAATGTCGTAGCCCAGCTCATCGAAGTCATGAAGGTACGAAGTAAAATCTGTTGCCTGTGTGGTGCAGCCTGGCGTATTGTCTTTGGGATAAAAATAGAGAATAAGACCTTTATCGGTATTGGCGACCATTTCTTTTAGATTGATTTCATCATGAATAAAGTTGCCAGCAAGCTTGCGTACTATGGTTACTGGAAAATCAGGTAGGTGAATGGTTTCTGTCGTTGGCTTGGCCATTATAAAATCCTTATTAGTTTTAGTTATGTGTATTGGTTTAATGATGGTTCTATTTATAGTGTTCTTATTATAGGCAGATTAGTAGAAATAAATAATCAGTTTTACACTTTGCCCATTCATTGGCAACAAAAAAGACTGGCAATGGCCAGTCTTTTGTATATCAAACGATTAGAGATTAAGCAGGTTTTTGTGGCTTCTTCAAATCCAAGCCAACGGTGCACTGCTGCAAATCTTTTTGCATCGCTTTCACATATGGCAGATTAGAAGGGTCTTTTTTGTCCTGCGCGTAGCTTTCGATTTCCCACATTTGACCGATAGTCATGTTGCTGCGCACACCAATAGTACAGTTACATAGTTTGGTTGCGTTGCTTTTGTCAGCGACTTTGTATTTGACTGCGCCATTAACACATGAATTAATATTGTCTTGCTTAATGTCAGCAGCGTTGGCTTGTGGCATGGCAAACAGGGCCGCTAAGGCTAGGGGTAGTACTGGCAACAACTTCATAAATTTCCTCTTACGGGTAGCGTCAATTTTTTATCTTTTGCTCAATGCAAAGTCAACTCATCAATATATGAGTGACCGATATCGTCAGTTACATCTTTCGATAAATATAATCGTTCATACGATAGCAAGTATGTCGATTAGAATACAAGAACGACGTGCTGTGTTAATGCAAGCGAATGTTGCGCGAATGTTGATGGGTCTCATCATTTCACGCAGCGTTTAGCGTTAATACATAGTCGGTTCGATATGATTTAAACATAACGAAGGATAGCGGAATAAGCGCGCCTTATACCTTATCCAATTTATATAGGACTGACTAAAATTAATTAAGACTGATAATGAGTAGGGTCAGTGACGCCAGCTTGGGCAAAGCCTTGACGACGCAATGCGCAACTATCACAAACACCGCAAGCAAGACCATTGGCATCTGCGCGATAACAAGAAATCGTCTGTCCGTAATCAACACCTAATGACAGACCAAGCTCAATGGTTTGGGCTTTTGATAATTGCTGCAATGGCGTTTGAATCGATAAGCGATGACCAGTAACGCCCGCTTTTGTCGCGAGATTGGCCATATGTTCAAAGGCAGCTATATACTCTGGGCGACAGTCAGGGTAGCCAGAATAGTCAACTGAGCTGACACCGATGACGATATGGTTGGCATCAGTGACTTCGGCGACTGCTAACGCGTATGATAAGAAGATAGTATTACGCGCAGGCACATAGGTATTTGGGATAGCGTCGTTATCGATTTCGTCGCGTTTTTTGCTAGGGAATTTATCCGAATCACCGTCTGGCACAATCATGCTGTGATCTGTTAGTGATGAACCACCCAGTTGTGCGATATCGATATCAATGATTCTATGATTGACACCTGCTGTCTCAGCGATGGTCTTTGCGGCCACAAGTTCACTATTGTGACGCTGACCATAGTTAAAGCTGACTGCTGTCACTGATGCATAGCGCGCTTTTGCCCAATATAAGCAAGTCACTGAATCGAGACCGCCTGATAAAAGGACAACCGCATTTTGGCTTTTGGTAAGAGCAGCTAAGTCAGCATCTGATGCTTGATCGGAGGTGTTTTGCAAAGTAACGTTAGTCATAGTGATATCTATTATTGGTTTACGAAAACGGCTATTTTAGCAAAAATACGTCTACTACAGAACCACGAAGCGACCAATCACCCGTCACTAAGCTAGTTTACATAGCACTGCAATAAAATAAAGTCGGTATTACTGTCATCTTTTCAATCTGTTAGCAATATTTGTTATAATCGCAGCTTTTAAAGTATCAGTCACATGACATTGGTGATAATGCTTTAAAAGCCTTATCGCAAATCGCTTTATAGTAAAATCACCCTTATAAAGATATTGAGTAACTTATGACCGCAGCAACCTTATTTACGCCAAATATTCCTTCTCAAGCTGATGATATATCTGATGCAATGAGCTTTGATAGTCAGGCTTTAGACACCGATACTGATAGTAGAGAGTACGATGACGTCTCTGAAGATGGCAGTGATGAGGACATGATTGACGAGCAGTTTGCCGATGCGCAAGCACCTACCGAGTCAGCGTACTTTCGTAAACTACAAAAGAAGCTGCGTCGCCAAGTCTCTTGGGCAATCCGCGATTTTAATATGATCGAAGATGGTGATGTGGTAATGGTCTGTGTTTCGGGTGGTAAAGACAGCTATACCTTACTCGATATTTTATTGCTGCTAAAACGCATTGCACCGATTCATTTTGATATCGTCGCGGTGAATCTTGATCAAAAGCAGCCAGGCTATCCGGAAGACATTTTACCTGCGTATCTAAACGAGCAGGGCATTGCTCACTATATTTTAGAAAAAGACACATATAGCATCGTCAAAAGCGTGGTGCCAGAAGGCAAGACTTATTGCTCTGCATGCTCACGTCTACGCCGCGGCTCACTATATGGCTTTGCCAAACAAATTGGCGCGACTAAGATTGCCCTTGGCCATCATCGTGATGATATGCTGGCGACCTTCTTTTTGAACTTATTCCATGGTGGTGCGCTCAAATCAATGCCGCCCAAGCTACTGAGTGATGACAAGCAAAATATGCTGATTCGCCCATTGGCCTATGTCGAAGAAAAAGACATCATTGAGTACGCCAAATTAAAGGAATTCCCCATCATTCCTTGTAATCTGTGTGGCAGCCAGACCAATCTACAGCGTGCCATCATCAACGATATGCTGCGTGAATGGGATGATGCTCACCCGCAGCGATTGGCTTCGATCTTTAAGGCAATGCAAAACGTAGCGCCATCACAGTTAGCTGATCGTGAGCTATTTGACTTTGAAACACTCAGTCTTGACCGTGATAATGATGAGCGTTTATTTGAAGGCGACAATATTCAAGCTGGGCAGACGGATAGTTTGGCTGAGATTGGTTTACCTGTATCACCAAGGACGCAAACGTTCAATCCTAAGTTCGCTAGTGATAAGCCTTATTCGACAGAGACGGATAAAGCCGCGCAAAACGAGCGTAAAGCACAGAAAATTCCAACGATTAACCCTGTAATTTAGTAATTGAAAAGTTAGTACGATATTAAATAGTGCTTACTAATTAACACGATATTGAATAGCTCAAAAAAGCCAGCCGATCTCTGACGAGCGGCTGGCTTTTTTATGTCTGGATGCTACTAACAGCATTAACTTTTAGCAAAAACTGGTAGCGGGTCAAAGCTGACCTTTGAACGAGGTAGTTTTGCGACGTCTTGCATACGCCAATCATCTTTACCGTCATTGCTAACCTGAAGGTAATACTTGGCTTTTACAGGATCAATATCGACTTGTGCGCTGTATTTATTGCCCTCAACATGCTTAAGGACAACGTCGCGGTCTTTTTTGATATCCGTTGCATGAGAAATAGAAAGCTCCAACGTATCAGGATAAGTAAGTGGCGTACCATTTAACAGCTTGCCTGACTGCACGCTTTGCTCAGGGTAGTTGAGATAAAACACAATATCGCCATTTTCTGCAAACTGCATTTGTCCATGCAAGTCTAAATCATACGTGAGCTTGTCACGAGACACATCATGATAGAGCGTTTTGCCATCCATATACCAGTCGTCACGTACCACGCTATCACGGATCTGGTAAGAGTAATAAACAAACCAAATACAAGCGATCACGACCGCAGCAGGCATGCCAATCACAAAGATAACGACCATGTAATTTTTATACCATGGCTGCTTATCTTGATGTTTAAAGTTCGGTGCTGGAGTAGACATAAAATACCTATGCATCAGATACGCATTTAATAGATAGCTGTTCATTAGACATCTATAAATGGTATCAACGGATAATTTGGCGGCTAAGCGCTACCAGTTTAATGGTAAAACATTTATTCGATAGCCTATCACTAGAACAATTAGCTATTTAACTACTTGCACTAGTTACAGACTACCGAATGACATACATGAAATTAAACAATGAACATATTAATTGTTTACTGACCTTGGGTCGTAAAGATATTTTGCTTACTTACCTTATACTTGCCATTTTCGCTGCTCACATTTAGCGTGACAGGCGTTTGGCCAAACTCTATTACATCAGGATCACCATAAATACTGACTGGCATATCAAAGCTTTCGCCAGCTTCTAATGGTACATCGTTAAAGCGTAGCTCTAAGCTCAGCCCTTTTTGCGGTGCTAGTGTTATCGTGTAGGTATGAGCATCCTGCGTCTTATTGGTTAGCTTAACGATATAGCTATTTTCAATCATGCCTTGATTGTTGATAGACGATAACTGATTACGGTCACGGCGGATATCAATTTCCAGTGGCACGCGATCGGTTAACGCATATATAACGCCGCCACATAGTACAGCCAACAATGTTAAGTAAGCAAATAGTCGTGGGCGCAGTACGCGGCTTGGCTCTTTTTCTGCCAGCTGACGTTCGGTCGTATAACGAATCAGTCCACGCGGATAGCCGACCTTGTCCATCACTTCATTACAGGCATCGATACAAGCCGCACACTGGATACAGGCAACTTGTAACCCATCACGAATATCGATACCAGTAGGGCAGACCTGCACGCACATGGTACATTCAATGCAGTCGCCTAAGTGCTCTGGATTTGTACCTTTTTTACGAGCGCCGCGCGGCTCACCGCGTTCATAATCATAAGATACGATCAATGTGTCTTTATCAAACATCACACTCTGAAAACGGCCATAAGGACAAATCTGTACACACATCTGCTCACGCATGTAGCCTGCATTGGCATAAGTAGCGAAGGTGAAGATAAACATTGAAACCCATACCCACGTTGGCCAGTCAGGGAATGGAATCACTCCTATTGACTGCCAGCTATGATATAGAGAGTCTGTTCCCGCCACATAACTAACAAAGGTCGCTGCTGTAATCACAGAAAGCAAAAACCAAATTGAATAAACAACCGTACGCTTGAATACCTTGCTCGCACTTAATGGTGCTTTATCAAACTTGATGCGTTTATTACGATCGCCAATCACCCATTTTTCAACATACTGGTATAGATGCGTCCATATCGTTTGAGGACAAGCATAACCACACCAAACGCGCCCTGCATATACCGTCACCATAAACAGCGTAAACGCGGCAATAATGGCAAATGCAGCAATAAAATAGAAATCTTGCGTCAAAAATGTCATGCCAAAAATATAGTAATGCTGCGATGGCACATCAAACCATATCGCTTGTCTATCATTATAGCGCAGCCATGGCAAAAGTAAAAAAGCCGCCAAAAGAGCATACATCGTGATGACACGAATATTTTGATAAAAACCTGTGACAAACCTCGGATGCACACGATGCTTGGTTGCATCAAGATCGACTTGTTGTACAGGAATTTTATTGGGTTGTTGTGCTGACATAAACGTGCCTCTTTAAAAAAAGAATCAGTCTGCTGGCATGATGAACAAACACCTCTAGCGTCGAGGTATATGAGTGTATGATGTTATCAATGTCAGTAAATAGCGGATAAAAAATTCGATAAAAAACTTTCTAATCTGCTTACCAAATGATCGATTATAAATATAGTTGGTTCAACATAATCTTGATACAAGCAAAGGTACTACAAGTAGTAGGCTAAACAAGCCTGTATCTGATTTATGAGAAATTGACTATCGTGTTATGTGATTGAGTCAGAGCGATATAAAGCCGTGACCAATAGACTATTTTAAAAAATAGCTATTCTAACATTCTCCCTACTAATAATGGGGTAATAATCGTAAAAAGCAATGAGTATATGAGAACGATTTCTAGTATTTATAGCCGCTCATCATTGTCATTTCTAAATGAAAATCAATACCGCTATACGCAAAAGGGAGAACTGCAATAACAGTTCTCCCTTCATTAAATCTTGTCCATATTTAGTACAGTAACAACGTCTTAGTTAGCAGTTGCTTCTTCAGTTGCTACAGGCTGAGTAGCTGCAGTCACAGGTGCTGCTTCAGGTGATTTGCCTGTTTTATCTGATAGTGAGTAGATATAAGCAGCAAGTAGCATGATACGCTCATTACCTAGCTTAGTTTCCCACTGAGGCATAACGCCAGCACGGCCATAACGTAATGTATTACGTACAGTCTCACGCTCACCGCCATATAACCAGATATTGTCAGTCAAGTTCGGTGCACCTGCTGAAATCATACCTTTACCGCTTTCAGAGTGACATAGTGCACACTGCTGCTTAAAGATAGCTTCGCCTTGATTAACCAAGGTTTGATCAAGTTCACCGTTACTCTTACTACCGTTGTTTGGAGATAGTGACAATACATACTCAGAAGCTGCACGTACACCGTCTTCGCCAATCTGATCGCGCCAAGCAGGCATACCGCCGATACGACCATTGTGTAGCGTGGTCAGAATGTTGCTAGCTTCGCCGCCATATAACCAATCATTATCTGTTAGGTTAGGGTAGCCTGTCGCACCTTTAGCGTTAGAGCCATGACATACAGAACAGTTCTGTAGGAACAAGCGGCTACCAACTTTTAAAGCATTCGGATTTTCAGACAGTTTTTCGACATAAGGAGCAAGTTCTGCAACTTTTTCGTCAATTTTAGTCTGTAGATCTGCTGGTGGGTTTTCGCTACGACGCATGGTCGCTTGTAGCTCATTTAGCGTACCAAGTGTCGCAGTCGCACCTGCAGCATCTGCTTTTACCAAAATGCTTTTTTCAAAGTTGTCGGTAAATACTTTGTTGTTGCTTTCAAGCTCACTGAACAACTCGTTTTTAGAGGTCCACGGTACAGTTTCACCGTCAACTTCTACGGTGGCGATACCTTCCCAGTGTTTCGGGAACATAGCTGGAAAGAATACCCAGTACGCCACACCCCAAACGATTGAACCAAAAAATATCACCAACCACCATTTAGGAAGTGGTTTGTCGTATTCTCGGATACCATCGTATTCATGACCAGTGGTACCGTCTTCCTCAACGTCTGGTTTGTATTTTAGTACAAACAGCAGAACGCCAAGAATAGAAAGCCAGCAACCGAAACTGATTAGCGTGATCCAAGAACTCCAAAAAAATGTCATCATTTATCCTTATTGCGCTGCTCTTCAGACAGAGATTTTATATCCTCGTCATCAAGCGCAAGTTGTGCATCTTCTTCGAAGCGTTTTTTGTTTTTTGGCGAATACGCCCACCATGCAACGCCTACAAAGGCAATAAAGGCAGAAACGGTCGCAATTGTTTGTAATTCACCAATACCCATTAGCGCTGTCCTTCCATTGCGGTACCTAACTGCTGTAGATAGGCGACCAAAGCGTCAAGCTCAGTAGCGCCAAGCACTGCATCTGGAGCGCCTTCAATATCTTCTTCAGTATAAGGAACACCGAAGCGATCGCGGAATAGACGCATTTTAGCTTGAATGTTTTCGCCATCTACTTCGTTAGTCGCCAACCAAGGGAAACCTGGCATAACTGACTCAGGCACTAGCGAACGTGGATTGATCAAATGTTGCTTTTGCCAATCTTCAGAATAACGGCCACCAACACGTGCTAAATCTGGTCCAGTACGTTTCGATCCCCATAAGAATGGATGATCCCACGTCGACTCAGCGGCACGTGAGTATGGTCCATAACGTTCAACTTCTGCACGTAATGGGCGAACCATTTGAGTATGACAAACGTGACATCCTTCACGGATATAAATATCACGACCTTCAAATTCAAGCGCTGTCCAAGGCTCCATAGCAGGAAGGGGAGCGTTCACCCCACCTTCTTCAGGACCCTTGTTGTCATAGATCAATGGCACGATTTCAACTAGCGTTGCAAAACTAATAGCAATCACGATACCAATGACTAACAAGCCTGTATTTTTTTCAATAATTTCATGCGGTGTACCAGCCATGATCGCTCCTTATACGTTAGCTGTCGAAGGTTTTTCGACACTAGGTTCATGATCCGTTGGATCAGCGACATCTACAGGCTTACCTTCTGGCATTTTGAGTGTTTTATAGCAGTTATAAGCCATTACAAACATACCCGATACATATAAGAAGCCACCAAATGCACGGCCAATATATGGGAAATGCGAGAATTCAACAGTATCAACGAAGCTATATACCAAAGTACCGTCTGGGTTAGTAGCAAGCCACATCATGCCTTGGCCAATACCTGAGATCCACATAGACACGATATAGAAGATCGTTCCTGCAGTCGCTAGCCAAAAATGCGTGGTGATTAAGCTGATAGAGTACATCTTCGGTTTGTTATAAATACGTGGTAACAGTACGTATAGCGAACCAATGGTAATCATACCAACCCAGCCAAGTGCGCCTGAGTGTACGTGACCAACTGTCCAGTCAGTGTTATGCGATAGCGCATTCACTGTTTTGATAGACATCATTGGGCCTTCGAACGTCGACATCGCGTAGAACGACAATGCAACAATCATAAAGCGAATGATTGGATCGGTACGCAGCTTATCCCAACTACCTGATAGCGTTAGTACACCGTTAATCATACCACCCCAAGATGGTGCAAACAGGATGATTGAGAAGACCATAGCAAGAGACTGCGTCCAATCAGGAAGCGCTGAATAATGCAAATGGTGACCACCGGCCCACATATATGAAGCAATCAATGCCCAAAAGTGAACGATAGACAAACGATAAGAATAGATAGGACGACCAATCTGTACAGGAACGAAATAATACATCATTCCAAGGAAGGCTGCCGTTAAGTAAAAACCTACCGCATTATGCCCGTACCACCACTGCACCATCGCATCAGTTGCACCGCCAAATAGCGAATAAGATTTGAACGCGCTAACTGGAATCGCCATGCTGTTTACGATGTGTAGTAATGCAATCGTAATGATGAAAGCGGCAAAGAACCAGTTAGCCACATAGATATGTGAGGTTTTACGTTTGATGAGCGTACCAAAAAATACAATGGCATAAGAGATCCATACCAAGGCAATTAGGATATCGATCGGCCACTCAAGCTCCGCGTATTCTTTAGTTGAGGTCAAACCTAGAGGAAGGGTAATAACAGCGGATACGATAACCGCTTGCCAACCCCAAAAGGTAAACCAAGCCAAATATGGCGCAAATAAACGCGTCTTACAGGTACGCTGAACGATGTAGTAAGACGTTGCGAACAGGGCAGAGCCACCGAACGCAAAAATCACCGCATTGGTATGCAGTGGTCTTAAACGACTAAATGTCAGCCATGGAATGTCAAAGTTGAGTGCTGGCCATGCTAACTGTGAAGCAATGAACACACCAAGACTCATGCCGACGATGCCCCAAACGACAGCCATGATCGTAAAAAATCTTACGATAGTAATTTCATACTCACGGTCAACTGGGGCGACTGCTGTGTTTTGTAAACTCATTGGATGATTCCTTTACAGCCCGAATTATCAACAGAATTAACCAACAATCTATGTTGTCTGCACTATAAATACTCTCAAATTTGTATTTATACTAGCGCCAACACATGTTGTTTTTTGGCTTATTTAGCGCAATGATGTCATTAACTATCGATTTAGGCCCTTACTGTCTATTAGTTAATACTAATAAATAGAAATAGGCATTTCATACACTTTACTTAAAGTCAATCGATAGTAGGATTGTTAATAGATCATCAAGGTAAATAAGAAGACGCGCCGTTTTGAGCATCAAACATCTCATAAGGCTAAATATGTATCTTAATTATTACGAAAAAATCTGTACTAATGAAGATAGATACCCATATCTATAGGGCTATTAAAACGCATTGACCATAGATGTATGCTAGCGGCGGCTGACAAAAAACACGATTATGTAATGTTTGGTTAAAACTCCCGACTCTGTTTAAGGGTATTGTAACGCAATCCTAATTAAATATCATCAGAACTATGCGCCAAAATACAAACTCTTTGGTATAAATGTTAGCGAGCAACTTATTATTGCTGTGCTACTCCTCTATTTTATACACAATTTTGTCACTATTCTAGATGCTCATTTTGATTGAATAGGGGAAGCGCTCGCTAGACATAAGCGTAGGCTTGCAAAGAAGTTTTGTAACAATAACATTGCTGAGCCGATAAATAGGTTTTACTTCTTATCAAGTCGCCCTTTATAATGAGGCTGAACGTCATTAATGGCTATGTATCGCATAGGTCTATTGATAGCAATCATTTTAATAATTCTAATAGTTAGGCCAAGAGTGCCTCAAGGGATATTGGCCTGACAGAATATCAATTAAGGATAATATAATATGGCAGTTTTTTTGACAGATGAATGGTTTGAGCAAGTAGAAAAAATGGGCAACGAAGCAGGTGAGTTAAACTTACCGCCAGTACTTGCCAATATGGTCGTCAACCTAAAAGTGGCTGAAGCTGATAAAACTATCGAAGCCAATTTTGCAAATGGTTTGCTGCATCGCGGCTTAAACGATAATGCAACAACGACACTGCTACTAGATCGCGATATTCTACAGTCTATCATCACTGATTTTGATACCAATCAAATCATGGGTGCGTTTATGAGTGGCAAAATCCGTGTCGAAGGTGATATGTCACAGCTAATGGCCGTACAGACTGCACGTCCAAGCGCAGAGCAAAAAGAGCTATATACTCGCATCAAATCAATGACGACGATGGCTTAATCATATACCTATACGATTTTTACGTTACGTTTTGCATTGAAAGAATTCATAAGACACAGAAAAGCCCCTAATTCATATTAGGGGCTTTTTTATTGCGTAAGTACATAAGTAAGCATGAAAGCTAGAGAAGATTTCTCAAACAGGCTAGCTAGCTTTTGATTGCTGCGTCATATTTGATTGGTTTTCTTTGTATATCGCTGCTTGTAGCCATACGTTCGCTTGAACGTAGTCATGTACTTTAATACTATTAGTTTCAGCAGTATTAAGCGCACCGATACGCACTACAAAAGGATCTGCATCTTGCTCACGTAGCGTTACCACATCAAACAATATGATAGATTTACCGTTAAACACGGTTTCTTGCTTGCCAAGCACTTGCCCCTGACACCAAGCTTCATCTTCTTGTCCTAGCGTATCGCCAAACAAGTAAGCGCACATATGGCCTAAATTAATCTCAACAGGTGCCATTTGCTCTTTGGTTTCAGGTTTCCATTCACTGATTTGCTCTTGCAGATCATCAGGGATTTTTCCGTCATTTGCTGCCACGATGTCATTAAAGGCACGGTGATAACGGATAGACTCTTGATCTTCTACCATGATGACTTCGTTTTGCTCGCTTAGCTTAATTTCATGCGCCCAAGCACTAAAGTTGACATAATAAGAGGTGTCGCGCTGATATAGATGACGGTTGGTCGTATAGAGCTGATCAAACGCATAAATAATGCTGCCATCAGCAGTACGTAAGCGCAACACGGCATCGTGCGAGTTGTCATTGGCGATGACACGCTCAATTTTGCAGTTCAATCCGTAAGGACTATCGACACAAGGATAGGCATTGATAAAGCATTCTGGCTTACCATCTTTCATCGCGAGCACTTGATTAATATGGCATGGCTGATCTTCTGATAAAAGCAGGCAGCTGTCTTTTGCACTGACGTTGTTGTTCAGGCCTTTAGGCATCGCTGCGACTTCGATCATTTTTTGTAGCCATTCAGGCACATCATGACTCATATCATCGGTCAGAATACGCCAGTGATCGGCGTGACCTGCAGACTGCTCATCGGTCAACGTGATCTTGGTAGGAGATTGAATGTTTTTGTATTGATAATTTATGGTCATGAAAATACTCAAAATTAAGTCAGCGTGAGGTTTGTATCTAATACTGTGTTTGCTTGTGTACCATCCAACATTTTAAATGATTGGTTTATGATGGTCAGCAGCCTAGCCAGTAAAAGATCAGAAACCTCAATGAGGGGTTAATGACAATTGTCTTTAGCATATAATATATAGGTATTGGTACAGCTAATAGCAAGCCCCCTATAAAAAATAATAACAAAACCCAGTTTTTTGGTAAAAAATACTCTCAGTTGTTGCTAATGACTGGCACATATCAGCTAGTTTGTGTCAAACTAGCTCCCTTTTGACAGCTGTTATTGGCTCGTCTGACCCCCTGTTTTTGTGTTTGATTTATATGTGAGTAGTAGCAACTGTATGATGCATTTACTACTGCTCGTTATGCAACCTATATAAAGTCGCACGTAGATAAGATAAAGAGTTTGAATATGTTTCGTCCTTTAGCGTTATTTATCGGCTTACGATATACCCGAGCAGAACGTAGTAATGGCTTTATCTCCTTTATATCACTCATCTCGATGATTGGTCTGACGCTTGGGGTTGCCGTATTGATTACGGTGCTATCAGTGATGAACGGCTTTGACCGTGAACTGAAAACCCGTATTTTGGGAATGGTGCCGCAGGCTACTGTGGTCTCATCAGAAATTATTGGTGACTGGGAACAGCTAGCTGATCAGATCAAAGAAGACCCAGAAGTGGCAGCTGTGGCACCATTCATTCAACTGCAAGGGATGCTGACATCAAATGGTCAGGTCGCAGGGATCATGGTGACAGGCGTCGAGCCTGAATACGAAAAAAACGTCTCCATTATCAATGAGCACATGATTGAAGGTAGTATTGACACCCTGAAAAGTGGTGACTTCAGTATCGTGTTGGGCGAAGAGATGGTGCAGTCCTTGGGTCTACAAATAGGGGATAAAGTGACGCTGGTATTACCAGAAGCGTCACCATCACCAGCAGGCGTAATACCGCGATTTAAACGTTTCACTCTGACAGGAATTTTTACGATCAGCCCAGAAGTCGACAGTCTCATGGCGTTTATTCCGATGGGGGATGCGGCAAAATTACTGCGTTTGCCAGAAGGTGCGCAAGGCGTACGTATGAAGCTTAATGATATCTTTACTGCGCCGATAGCTTCAGAAAAAGCGGCTGCTATAGCACCTGAGAGGCTATATCCAAATGATTGGACACAGACGCATGGCAATCTATTTGGGGCAATTCAAATGGAAAAAGCGATGGTCGGTCTATTACTATTTTTGATTATCTTGGTTGCCGCTTTTAATATTGTTTCAAGCCTAGTCATGTTGGTTACCGATAAAAAAGCGGATATCGCAATTCTGAAAACCTTTGGTGCGTCTCCTCGTTTGATTACTCAAGTCTTTATGGTACAAGGTGTGGTCATCGGTGTGATCGGTACTATCGCTGGTACGATATTGGGCGTGATATTTGCGCTTACGGTCAGCGATATTTTAGGCTTTATTAACCAAGCGTTTGGTCTGAACCTATTTGATGCGTATTTCGTCAATTATTTGCCATCGCAGTTGCGTTTGTTAGACGTGCTATTAATTACAGGTGCGTCGTTTGTGCTGAGCTTTTTGGCAACGATTTATCCAGCACGCCGAGCGGCTAAGATTCAGCCTGCTCAAACGCTACGCTATGAGTAATCGCAAACGCCTAAATATCGAAATAAATACCGAAATAAATAAAATAAAGGAAGCGCTATGTCTGCCATTTTAGAGGCGACCAATATCAATAAGATATATGATGAAGGCGCAGTCAGTACGCAAGTATTGACTGGTCTTGATCTGACTGTTCATGCGGGTGAGCGCATCGCTATCGTTGGAACCAGTGGTTCAGGTAAAAGTACACTGCTACATTTGCTTGGTGGTCTAGATACGCCAACCAGTGGTGAGGTTTGGTTGCATGGTCAGCTATTAAATAGTATGAATGAAACTGAGCGCGGAGCTATGCGTAACAAGCATTTGGGCTTTATTTACCAGTTTCACCACCTGCTAGCAGAGTTTACAGCAATCGAAAACGTAGCCATGCCGTTGCTCATGCGTCCAGAAGTATCAACGACTGATGCTCGTAAGCAAGCGGTTGAGATTCTAGAAAATGTCGGTCTTGAGCATCGTCTGATGCATAGACCAGGTGAGCTATCAGGTGGCGAGCGTCAACGTGTAGCGATTGCACGCGCGCTAGTGACTAAACCATCGCTTATTTTGGCGGACGAGCCAACAGGTAACTTGGATTATGACAATGCACAAAGCGTCTTTGGCCTGTTGTCAGAGCTACAAAGCACCATGCAAACGGCGCTACTTATGGTGACGCATGACCGCAATTTGGCGGCACTTGCTGACCGTCAGTTGCTGCTACGCAATGGACATTGGGAACAGTATTAATAATTTTTTATATTATGTTGAAAAACTGACCGAAACGCCATCTACTGGCGTTTGTCATGGATGTGATGGCTGTCATATTGAAGAGTTATCGTTGTATTATTAAGAAAACATATCATAAAAACTAGCGATTAAGCGGTTGTGAGCCAGCCGCCTTATCTATTTTATAAGGATGCGTAAAATGCGTGAAGATGATAATCCAATTGCGGCTTTTGGCAGTGCGGAAGAGGGTGATGAGCCGTTAAAGCCTTACATCGATCCAACTTTGTTTGAAACGCTTGATAGACAGGCGCAAACGGAGCTACTGACCCCTGTATTTGACGCCATCACTTTGGCCGGGGTTGATTACGACCTAAAAGTTCAAGACAGCGCGACAGGTAAGCGTTATACGCTCTGCAAAAATGATGAAGTCATTGAGATCGTACCCATGGATAGCAATTTCACTGACAAAGTCTTAAATGCTATAGAGAACAGTAAAGAAGAATAAGCTTTGCTAGCTTAGTTTAGCTAGGGCGTAAGCGTTATAGCCATATAACAAAGATAAATTGCCTTATAACTTGTCAGATTCGTCAGAAGATTTTTGCTGACGTTTCTGCCAGCTCGCCACAGTTTTGTAACGCCAAATGGCTTTAAATGCCAAACCACAAATAAGACTGGTGACTACGGCTAAAATCGTTAGCCCGATACAAAATGCAGCAAGCGATACTGTACCGCGATAAGTAATGAACGGATTGGCACCGTTTGATAATGCCCATAAGCTAAAATCAGCAATCATTCTACCGATGAATCGTAAGCTAATCACAGGTGCATCAATGATTTTCGCACCGATATAATATCCAGCATAAAAGATGGGTAAGCTAGTGACTGGGTTAGTAATCCATGTCAAACCAAGCGCCATAGGGACATTAGCACGAAAAATAAGCGAGCCAATAAGTGCCAGTAACATCTGTCCTGGCAGCGGAAAAAATGCACTTAGTACACCGATATAGACGGCCTTATTTAGGCTGTGTCGATTGAAATGCCATAACCTTGGATCAGCCAAGTGCGGTGCAAACAGCTTTAAAGTGCGACTTTCTAAGATTTTCTCTGGTGTAGGAAGTAGGTCTTTTAGACGTTTTTGGGGCACAGGATCGCCTTTAATCATTAACTACAGTCTACTCAATGGTATTGAGAAGCTGATATAAAGTAATATATGGTGAGTAGGATAAAGGTTAGAACACACAGAATGGTGGTGTCAGATAGTTACCACCTAATACGTTGCCTCAGTATAGGGTAATATAAATATAAATGCTATTGCATCGCGTGCCATTTGCTATAGTAAGTAACCATATTTGGCCGAATAATATTTAAGTCATCAAGCAAGGAGTGCTGGTGTACTGGTTGATTGGTAGCCTCATAATTATAGTTATGATGGGTGTATTGGCAGTCGCAGATAATGTGATATTGCCAACCGACTTATCCTTGCTAGAGACAGTTGGTACATCTAATCTGTCGTTGGCGCTGATTGTATTTGCCACGTTTCTGTTGGCATCTGCTCAATTCAATGTACCTTCGATAGACAGTCACAGCGCTGATAAAAAGACCTCTAACAACGCAACTCTTCATACTAAACTTCCTTTCCGTACTATTAGATATTTAGTCTTAGCTTTGCTAACGGCTGCGTTAGTGATAGGCAGTGCATTGCAAGCTTTGGTTACTCATCAACAAGCAGAAACCACTGAAATAACTGCACCGATACGAGTACAAGCACTTGTGCGTATCGAAGGGTTGAGCGACAGTGTTTATGATGCCACTACAGACAGCGGTTATAGACAAGTAGCAGTGATAACGAATATCGCTCCGTTAGTCGCTGAGCTAACGCCCCAAGAGTTAGCAACTAAAACATCCAACTACTTAGGTGCAAATAAAAATAGCCTAAGCACTAATCACGATGTTAATCCCAATGAAGTTAGTCTCAAAGTTAGCGAACACCGAATCTTACTTAACGCCTATCCAAGAAAGAATGCAAATGATAGTCAATTTGCAGCCTTGAACGATTTGCAGCCCGGTGATGAGATATTCATGAGCCTAGCACTGGCGCCGTTAGCTACTTCTGAGCAAGCAGTCAATAACCCTACTGGCTTTGACAGTTATCGCTGGTTGCGAGGTCGGCATATTGATGGCGTTGCAAATATTTTGGCCGTTAGCCCTACATTGGTAAATAGTAGCGAAATTAGCAATGAAATCAGCGATAGAAAACGTCTCAAGGAGCCGCTAGATTCTGATTCATATCTTCAGCGCTTTCGTACCCGTATCGATCAGGGGCGTTGGCAATTACGACAGCATTTCTATCAAGACTGGTCAGCGCAAACGACAGCAGAGCAACAAGCAAAAGCCGTGACATTAAGTCTGCTTACGGGTGATCGTAGCTTGATTAATCGTGATACTAAGAACTTATATCAACTGGCGGGTATCTCACATCTGCTCGCTATTTCAGGCACGCACGTACTGTTTTTAGCTATTGTGCTGGCAGGTATAGTCGTACTGCTGTTTGATCGTAATTATTCAGCGATTTATCGTCGTATTCCGCGTTGGCAAGTGCGCTGGTGGGTAATGATTGGTGCCGCTTTTATTTATGCGTTATTTACTGGTTTTGACGTGCCTGCTGCTCGTACGGCTTGGATGCTATTAGCGATTGGGTTCGTCAGATTGATATTGCTTCCTATCAGTACGATGCGCGTGCTATTGGCGCTAGCTGTGTTGATGGCTTGGCGTGACCCTTACGTATTATGGCAGGCAGGATATTGGCTGTCTTTTATTGCAGTGGCGTTATTGCTTAAGTATGACGATAAGTCGTATCAGAATCAGACTACTGCTGTAACGAATTTATACGATGATAAGCCACGTACTCATATCAATAACGCGCTATCTAACCGTGTTTGGCAAACGATCAAGCGTGTGTTTAAATTACAGTTTTGGCTGTTTCTTACTTTATTACCCGTTACGTTGCTTTTATTTGGTAAGGCGTCGTTATGGGGACTTTTTATCAATTTATTTGCTATCGGGCTATTTGGTTGGGTGATTGTACCGCTCAATCTATTAGCAGGGCTGTGTTATCTTTTGGTGCCAAGTATCGCTGATATTCTTTGGGTAATTATTAGTACGATAGTTGGTCATCTACACGATTTGATGAGTTGGCTGACGTCATTGCCAGCGCTATCGGATGCGTGGCTCTATACACCAGTTAATATCGCGATACTATCGATGGCTTTGCTAAGTGCATTGCCTTGGTTATTGCCTAGAGGTCTGCTCAGTCGTTGGTTGATACTGCCACCATTGACGCTATTAATGATGACGGTGTATGCCAATCAGCAGTCGCTGACCATAGTGCCGACACTGTATGTCCTACCGACGGGTGATTCATATATAACGGCAGCATTGCTGACATATCCTACCGTAAACAAAGAAAGTAGTAACTGGTTATTCTTAGCTGATCACAGACCCGCTTCTACACGAACCACGCCAAATAGCCTGACAGCAGATACACTGTCTGCTTCTTTAGAGCAGCAACTGGGTAGTATATCTGTCGATAAGTTAGAAAGTATTGTCGTACAGAGTAGCAGTGACGGCCTGACTGATACGTTAATTCCTGATGATAAGAATACTGCTACTACCAAAAATTCTGAATTACTGCCGATGACCGTTGCTCAATTAAATGACCGGTTAGCCATTAGCCAATATTGGCAAGCAGGGCGCTCTGATCGTTGGTCTGCATTTCAGCAAGCTTACAAAACAGTTAAGCAGTCTGTAGATACCCCTACTATCAGCACTCAGCGTTGTGAGCAAGGAAAAATATGGCAGTCGGCCAATGATGAGTTGTCAGTACAAGCCATCACTGGTTAGACCAAAGTAGGTGATACCAGCGTTTGGGATTGTACGATTGCTCTTGATACTAATCTGCCTATACGAGTTCTGAGATACAATGCAGCAGATCCACTCAATTCGTTACCTGCCAATTCACCTGTTAGCCCTCAAGTACAAGTAGCATCTAACCAGTTAACTGGCAAACAGTCAGAGTCCCAGTCACGTCTGATTCTAGATACTGCTACTCATCAACGCGTTTGGCAACTGTGGTCATTACTATGTTCAGTTGAATCGAATAATGAGAATATGCTATTCGAAAATACACGTTGGCTTGGTCATAGTGCTTCGCAAATTACAGCTGATGTCATAAGTCATCAGGGCGTCGATGAAGTTATAACCTATGATAATAAGCCGTTAGACGCGGCATTATCGCTAAACAACTAAATCGCTAAATAACATTGATAACTTTTCCAATGCCGAAACTACTAACCCTCAAAAATAAGGCTTATATTATCAGCGTTACAATATAGTGATATTTCACAGTTATACTATTGAACCATTATCGAAATACCACCATACTTAGCAGCCTATTAATACAGGTCACTGACTATTAACATAGGTCGCAGATATGGTGAGACAGTATCAGGTATACATCACCGCTTTAGCTGTATTTCTCGACAACCTCATTTTATTGTTTTAGATTGTTTCTAACTTAGGAAGTTATATGCCCAACTGGCCACCAGACCCTAACAAACGTCCTGATAACTCGGCAAATCAGCCAACGCAACCGCAGCAACCAAGCCCGCCAAGTGGACAAGAATGGAAGGTGCTGGAAAACACGTTATTAGCGAGTGTGGTTGAGCAGCGCCGCGCTCGTCGTTGGAGTATCTTTTTTAAACTACTAACCTTTGGTTATATCTTATTGATATTCTTGACCCTTGGTCGTGGTTGCAGCAGTGCGCCAACAGGTATGGACGCAGTCGATACTAGCGATCCACATTTAGCAGTGGTTGAGCTGCAAGGTGTTATCAGTAATGATGATGTGGCCAATGCGTATGATGTCAATGAAGCATTGAGAGACGCTTTTGCAAACAGTAACTCAAAAGCAGTGGCCTTAGATATCAACTCACCTGGCGGTTCACCAGTACAGTCTGATGAGATTTGGCAGACCATGATGGACTTACGCCAAGAGTACCCAGACAAAAAGCTTTATGCGGTGATTGGTGATATCGGTGCGTCAGGTGCTTATTATATTGCGTCTGCCGCAGATGAGATTTACGTCAATCCTTCAAGTCTGGTCGGCTCTATCGGTGTCATTATGCCAAGCTACAACGTTAAAGGCTTAATGGACAAAGTTGGCGTAGAAGATCGTACGATTACGGCTGGTGAGTATAAAGATATCTTAAGCTTATCTCGTCCGTTGACTGATTATGAAGAAAATCATGTCGAAAAAGTACTAGCAAACACGCACAAGCATTTCATCAACGCTGTCAAAGAAGGTCGTGGTGAACGTCTGAAGAATCCTGAGCAAAACAAACTATTCTCGGGGTTATTCTGGACAGGTGAGCAGTCTATTGAGCTAGGTTTGGCAGACAAAACAGGTAGTATCACAAGTCTAAGTAAGCAACTAGACCTCGATACGATCATCAGCTATAGCCCAACTGATCCGTTCCAAATGTTTATGGACCGTTTTGCAGTGAAGTTAGGTGCAGGTATTGGCTCTAGCGTTAGTCTTGATGTATTGCCACAAGAAAGCAACACTGGGCAGATGCGTTAAGCGTTTTATGTTTTAGATATAATGTGTATGATTGTTAAGGCTGAGCATATAATTGTGCTCAGCCTTAATTATATGTAATACCAAATAAAAACCTTAGCCCAAGTGATAGCCTGATTAAATTAGCTATACAACTATAACCATCAAACACAGTCGTCAAATTTGTCATATAAACATGGTTAGTTTTGAAGGGATTAGTTTTGATGCTGTTGGTTTTGAAAATAGTACAAGGTTCAATCATTAAAAATAATATATAACATAAACGATCCCACGAGAGTCTGTCATGAGTGATGAAATAAATTTGCAGTCCTTTGCTAAACTGCCTGTCTCTAAAATAACCAATAAACCTGTGCTGCATTTTGCTCATGCTAATGGAATGCCAAGCGCGGTATATGAGCCATTTTTTGAAGGTTTATCAGAATTTTTTACGATTGAATATATTGCGATGTTGGGCGATACGCCTAATTATCCAGTGGATGATCATTGGCGCAGTCTAACGCAGCAAATTATTGATAGCGTAAACAGTGCCTGTAAAAAGCATGACGTTGCACAGGTAGTAGGAGTGGGGCATTCGCTTGGGGCTATGTGTACGTTGCAGGCCACGTATCGTCAGCCTGAACTGTTTGCACAAGCGGTGCTTATGGATCCGCCTTGGATTTATGGCAAAGTCAGCTTGTTATGGCATTTGGCAAAGACAGCAGACAAATTACCGCTTATGAATAATCGTCTGATGGACAAACTGTCACCAGCTGGCGTGTCCAAACATCGCCGTGATGTGTGGGATAGCCGGGATGAAGCATATGAGAAAATGCGACATAAAGGGTTTTTTAAGAATTTTGATGAGCGTAGCTTTCAAGGATATATCGATCACGGCTTGCATGAGCGTGCGGATGGCAAAGTGACATTGGCTATCCCTAAAGCCAGCGAAGTCGCTGTGTTCCGTACCAATCCATCTTGGTATTGGCTGGCACCAAACCGTGGCCCTAAAGTGCCTGTGACTTTAATCATTGGTCAAGACAGCATCTTTTTGAAACGTCGCTTTCCGCAGCAGATAAAATCGCGCTTGGGCATTCCTTATGAGACTCATGAAGGGGGCCATATGTTCCCACTTGAGCATCCAGAGTCTGTCTCAACGCAGGTGTTAGGATTGATTAAGCAGCAACTGTCAAAATAAATGCAACATACCATCAGTCATGCTTGTAATGGATATGAGCTGCCAAAGTATTTTTAAGTGACATTTCTATGCCAAAAAACCTAACTGCGCCATCTAGTACAACTGTCTCACCTAAGTCTCTGCCGCTATTTTCGCGCGTGGGTACATTCGTGCTAACAGTAGGAATGGTGCTTGCGTTTTTTGTCAGTCAGTTGGTAGGTGTTTATGTCGCTGGCAAGTTGGTATTACCTGCCGATGAAAGGACATCGATAGGGCGTATATTCTATTTTGGTAGTAATGATGGAACGGTCGTGAGCCTGTCTATACTTATCGGCTGTGCATTACTAGTGGCAATTAGCGTACTTATCATTCGTTTGAAAGGTGACAGTCTGTGTCAATATCTAGCGCTAAAGCCGTTCTCACTGTCGGTGGGTATAGGCATGCTTGGGCTACTGCTGATATTTATGATTGCCAGTCAGGCACTAACGTATGTACTCGATATGGCACCACTAGTGTTTGTTGACCCTCTTTATCAGTCAGTCAGTTCGGTTTGGCTATTGGTCTTTGCTATGGTGGTCGTCGCACCAATTTATGAAGAGGTTATCTTTCGCGGTATATTGTGGTCAGCCATCGCAGAACAGTTCACAGCACCATCATATTCAGCGAATCATGGGGCGATTGTCGCCAGCATTGTGACAAGTTTGATATTCGCTGTAATCCATGTGCAGTATGGTGTCTATGAGATTAGTACCATCGTAGTGTTGGCATTGATATTTTGCTATGCACGGATTAAGTCGGGCTCGCTACTACTGCCAATCGTACTACACATTGTCAATAATGGTGCAGCGATGTGGCAGTATATTGCGCAAGTGGCATAGATGAAATGATGACCACAACGATGGCTGGCATGTAAATTCTATCGAGCCAGTTAGATATCAAAATTTGGCGACGTGTTAGGATTATGCATCAGGATTTAACGATATCACTTCATCGGCAGCTCGCTTGATATCATCAATCGTCAGCTGAGGTTTGCCGCTCAATGCTTGACGCCATTTACGCGCGCCCATCAGACCTTGGAAGAGTCCTAAATAATGCCGTGTCATTGTTGGCAACGCTTCGCCTTTTGCGAGTTGTTCTTCGAGATATGGATAAAGCTGCGCTAAAATCTCTGAGCGCTTAGGTATTGTCTCGGACGTTGCCTCGTTCCATAAGCTATTGGCCTCTGCTAATAGATACGGGTTATGATAAAACGCCCGACCAATCATCACGCCATCGATATGCTGTAGATGCGTTCTAATGTCCTCAATTGTATCGATACCGCCATTGATTTCGATATCTAGCTCAGGGAAGTCCTGCTTTAGACGGTACACATCATCGTAACGCAGCGGTGGTATTTCGCGGTTTTGCTTAGGGCTGAGCCCCTGCAACCATGCTGTACGCGCATGTACGATAAAGCGGGTACAACCTGCCGCTGCCACTGTCTGCACAAAGTCCACCATAAACTCATAACTATCAAAGTCATCGATGCCAATACGATGTTTGACCGTTACAGGTATATCGACTGCAGCTTGCATATGCTTGACCAAATCAGCGACGGTCTGAGGTTCTGCCATCAGACAGGCACCTATCTTATTGTGCTGTACACGATCTGAGGGACAACCGACGTTGATATTGACTTCATCATAGCCATATTGCTGAGCAAACTCTGCGCATTGTGTCATCTCATTGATGTCTGCACCGCCGAGCTGCAATACAAGAGGATGCTCAAGCGTATCGAAGCGTAAGTGGCGTGCTCGATTGCCATGTATCAATGCGCCAGTACTGATCATCTCGGTATATAGATAGGTATGCGGATTAAACAGTCGCGCAAAATAACGATAATCTGTCGTAGTCCAGTCAATCATTGGCGCAACTGAGAGACGTTTGTTGGTCATATCAACCATGGTGATTAAGCCTTAATATTTGTGTCTTAAATAAATGGAGAAGGTGCAATGGATGAGACAACCCACTGCACCTTATTTTCAAGATTTTCTAGAGCTTCAATCATTATGCGAAGCGGCAATTGACTATTTACCTATACAATAACGTGGTCAATCTTTTTCAACTCGGGCAAATTATAAAAATAAAGCCCCATGATAATACCGATAAAGCCAATAAAGGCAATGTACAGTGCTGGTGAAAAGCTTACTAGAGTTGTGGCGTATCCAAGACCAAAAGGTATCAGTACACCCACGATACCCTGTGTGACATTGTTGCAAAAAGCAACGCCAGTCAGACGTACATTGGTCGGAAACAGCTCTACAAGGATAGCAGGGACCATACCAATCACGCCAGCACAGAAGCCTAAAATCGCATACATGATTAATATATAATCACCGCCCGCCTGCAAGTGGTAAAAGAACGCTAGCATTTGGGCAATCAGTAAAATTGAACCGATTACCAACACTTTACCGAAATTCTCGTGGTTAGAAATCATCCCATAGAATATACAGCCAAAAATTATAAATATGATGCCCAGGCTATGGGAGAACCCGAATAAATCACTGTCCAACGAAAAGTTTATCTCTATCAAGTCAGGTAATAGCAAAACGATAACAGTAGAAATACTAGAGATTACTAACGTCAGCACCATACCGATAAAAATAGAATGCTTGCAATGTTTAAAAAGTAACGTCAGTGGTTTACCTGCATTTTTACCTGTCTTCGGCTTTACGAGTGCCAAGAAGAAAGGCGTTTCTCCAACCATTCGCCACACCAATAACGGTAAAGCACTTAGTACAGCGGCAACTAAAAATGGCAAGCGCCATCCATATTCAGTTAACTCGGCTGTAGTCATAAAGCTAGAGAGCCACATAAAAAATGCATTTGAAAATAACACACCCACAAAGAAGCTGGCAGTCACGTAGCTACAGGCTACTGATAAATACTGTCTGGGCACATGCTCTGCCACAAATACCCAAGATAAGGGAACATAGAGTCCGTATGCCATACCCTGTATAATTCTTAATAGAATGAATAAAGCAGGAGCAAAGATGCCCCATTGTGCATAAGTGGGCAAGCATGCCATCGCAAGCAAACTACCTGTAGTAACAAGTAGGCTAATTAATAGAATAGGCTTTCGACCTATGATGTCACCATAACGGCCAAAAAGAATACCACCAAACGGACGAGCTAAATAACCAATGACAAAAAGTCCCATTCCTTGCAGTTTAGCAACTCTAGGATCAGCATTAGCAGGAAAAAACGCAGCTGTGACAATGTCTGAGATATATAAATAAATCAAAAAATCAAAAAATATCACAGCGCTAATGAAACTAATGAACATCACTATGTTTTTGTCTTTAGTAGACATTAAGGCGTATTGAGAACGAGACGGCATAATAGATCACATATCCACAGAGTAAAGTGGTCATTAAGACGATCATCGTTTAGATAATCGGCCATGATAAAAACCGGCAAATCAAAGTATATAAACAATGATTTGCCGAAACAGTAATTTTGTGTGTGTTGTAATAAGAACTTTGATTACAGGATATGGCTTTTACCAGAAGCGAAACTGCACATCCTGTACTTTTAAGGACTGTTTAGAAAAGAATTTACATATTACAGCAGCCAATCGATGGGTAGCCAAGACATGATAGTAAGCCAAATATGATCACCCATATCGACCCGTGGCTCTGACTCGTAAACGACCTCTTTGCCATCTTCCATCGTGTGCCACTCTAAACTGCCATTATCTAACAGCTTGACCTCATAAGCCTGATTTAACAAATCATCACTAAGCGCACCGTGCAGCTGTCTTGCTAGCTCGTCATCATTGATAATGACACCCATCTCAGTGTTGATATTGGCAGAGCGTGGGTCAACGTTGTATGAACCAATAAAGACTTGATAATCATCTACTGCAAACGTTTTTGCGTGCAAACTGGTTGAAGATTGACTACGGGCCCGCCACAGTTTGTTGTCACGTTTTTCTTCAGCAGCGGTCGATTTTAGCTCATATATTTTGACGCCTGAACGAAGCAGGCGAGGTCGCCACTGGCTATAACCAGAATGCACTGCAGTCACATCGGTCGCATCAAATGAGTTGGTTAATATCTTAATATCGACACCAGCTTCAGCCAACTTAACCAATGTATCAACGCCATCTTTGGTCGGTACAAAATAAGAGGAAATAATCGTCAATTTCTTGGTTGGGCTACCAAGCAAGTTACGCAACTGATGAACCAAGTTGGTATCGGCAGGAACCGTTTTGCTTAGTTTGCCAACATTATCACTTAAGAATTGCATGTCGGTCCAACGGAAAGGCACACGCTTATTAATCAAGTCACTATCAATCGTAGAGTCTTTGATCGCAGCCTTATAAACCGTCAAGCTGCTGCCTTCGTTGTTTTCTTCATCCAGACCGAGCTTATCTAAGGCCTTTAAAAAATCAGGCGTAACGTCATTATCAAATTTCGCTAGGGTCTCGATATCAAATGATAAAGGCGATGACCAATAGTCATAAAAACTGTTATCAATATCTGCGACGACTTTACCGATAAGTAAGACATCCAAATCTGCAAATTGGCTACTTTGATCATTACTAAGGTATTCGTTGCCGATATTACGCCCACCGATGATGGTAATCTGCTTATCAAAGGTCATGCTCTTATTGTGCATGCGGCGATTGATACGCGGCAGACCAGTCACATAGTTCAACGTCGGAAACTTACGATGCATTAAAGGATTGATAATACGCACCGCGATATTAGGATGACTGGCAAAACGTAATAAATGCTGGTCAAACTTGGCACTATTATTAAAATCATCTAACAATAAGCGCACAATCACACCGCGCTCAGCTGCCTCCCATAAATCTTTTAACAGAAGCTGACCAGCCTGATCGTTATGCCAAATATAATACTGCGCATCAATATTGCGCGTGGCCATATCTGTCAGGATGCTACGTGCCGCAAAAGCATTCGCTCCAGTCACGATTGGATGGTAACCAGACAAATCAGGATGGATGTCGTTCTGCGCACTAATCGCAGAGACCAAACCAGTGCTGCTAGCCTTGTTCGTCTCACCTTGCGTCGTTTGCTCGTCTGAATATAGCGCTTCTACGCGTGCTGATAGTGCTTGGCTTTCTGGTAAATGTGGCTGCTTGGGCAAACTCTGGCAAGCACTAAGACCTAAAGTCAGTCCTAGGGTTAGACTCAACGATAAGCTGCTTGGTTCTATACTGAACATCGACATAACGAATTTACCTTAATGAGCCTAAATGTACTGATAAATAATGATTCTGAGTACTTGAAACACTCTTGTTAGATGAATTACCAAACTGTTGTTGTATTATGCGTGGCAAAATCTAAATCGTCGCTAAGCTTAGCAGCTGTTGCGATATCTGCCTATTATAAATACGTTATTTTTGTTAGATTTAGCGCACGAAATCATTGTTTTTTAAGTAGTGTTTAATTATATCTGTGGCATATTTTAAGCAGTAGAATTGATACGTCTTTTGTATTCGAAAACAATATTTAGTGGCCATTTGAAACCAGCTGTGCGGAATAAGTCGACATGATATGATAACGCTGATAAATTCGGTCGATAATCAGAAGAATAAGCAGTCATTTTATTTCAATTAAAAGACCAACCAATAATATACTAATCAATAAAATACCAACCAAAGTAACGGAACGTTTATGAGTCAGTCGCAAAACCATGATGAGAGCAGTTTGAACAAGTTAGATTCAAACTGGCGCAACGATGCCTTAGATTTAGGGCTTGATTATGGCATGCAGACCATCGCAGTGCGGGCAGGTCAACACCGTACAGACGAAGGCGAGCATTCAGAGCCTATTTTTACCACCAGCTCTTACGTTTATCGTTCAGCCGCTGATGCTGCCGCTCATTTTGACGGTACAAAAACAGGCAATGTCTACTCTCGTCATACCAATCCAAGCGTACGTACTTTTGAGCGTCGTTTAGCTGCACTAGAGAATGGTGAACGCGCAGTTGCAACGGCCTCTGGTATGGGCGCTATTTTGACCATGTGCTTGGCATACCTAAAAGCGGGCGACCATTTGCTAGCGGCCAACCAGTTATTCGGCTCATCTATCGGTCTGTTTAACAACTATATGGCCAAGTTTGGCGTTGAAGTCAGCTACGTTGATTGTTTCGACAATGAGGCATGGGCCAATGCGGTTCAACCAAATACCAAGGTGATCTATTGCGAAAGCCCAAGTAATCCATTGGCGCAGATTTGCGATATCGGTTATTTGAGTCAGCTATGTAAAGCTAATGATATATTACTCGTCGTTGATAACTGCTTTGCAACGCCAGCATTGCAGCGGCCATTAGATTTGGGTGCGGATGTGGTCATTCACTCTGCAACCAAATATTTGGATGGTCAGGGTCGCGTATTAGGCGGTGCGTTGGTCGGCAGTGATAAGCTGATGCAAGAAGCGTTTACCGTGGTACGCTCAGGCGGTATTAGCATGAGTCCGTTCAATGCTTGGGTATTTACCAAGGGGCTTGAGACGCTCAAATTGCGTATGCAAGCGCATTGCCAAAATGCCAATCAAGTGGCAGAATTTTTGGTCAATCATCCTAATGTCAGTACCGTGCATTTCTCAGGCTTGAGTGACCATTCTGCGCACGAACTTGCCACACGTCAGCATCACATGAAGGACGGTTACGGTGCTATCATGGGCTTCGAAGTCAAGGCATCTGATAGCCGTGATACCAAAGAAGCGGCGTGGCATGTGATTGATTCAACACAAATGGTCTCTATCACCAATAACTTGGGCGATGCCAAAACCACGATTACTCATCCTGCAACCACCACGCATTTCCGTCTAACTGCTGAAGCTCGTGCCGAAGCTGGCGTTAAAGACGGTCTGATTCGTCTATCGGTAGGTCTGGAAGATGTGGAAGATATTATCAAAGACTTAGCACGTGGTTTAGACAGTTTATAAAGATAACGGTATAATCTGCACTAACGCATTGCATTAACTTTACGTTATTAATTACTATACGCACTAGCATAAAATACAAACCATAAATAACAAAAGAGGCAACTATGAACATTCAAGCATTGATGCAACAAGCACAAACGATGCAAAAGAAAGTAGAAGCAAACGTTGAAAACGCCAAGAAAGAACTTGCTAACAAAGAAGTGCAAGCAGAAGCGGGCAGTGGCCTAGTTAAAGTAACGATGACTGGTCGTCACGTGGTTAAGCGTTTAACCATCGATCCAAGTCTGCTAGAAGATGAGCCAGATATGATCGAAGATCTCATCGCTGCGGCTATCAATGATGCGGTGCGTCAAGCGGATGAGCTATACGAAGAAACCATGGCTGGCGCGACCTCAGGTATAGGTCTACCACCAGGTATGCAAGGTATGTTCTAAGCATTAAATACTTTAGACTGAACACAAAAATGGGGTTGTTATCGACACGATACGACCCCATTTTTATAGCTACGATTTATAAATTCAGTTAGATAAAGTCAACTAAAGGAAGCTACTTTGCTTACAGCCAAATTTGATCAGCTGGTCAAACAGCTGCGTATATTGCCAGGCGTCGGTCAAAAAAGTGCCCAACGAATGGCGCTACATCTGCTCAGTAAAAAACGCCCACAAGGCATGGCACTCGCCCAAGCACTAGATGAAGCCATGCGTGATATTGTTGAATGTCAGCGTTGTCATAGCTTTAGTGATGAGGCTGTATGTCCGCTTTGCCAAGATGTTAGACGTGATGACAGTCTGCTATGCGTGGTCGAGACAGCAGCAGATGTGATGGCGATTGAGCAGACAGCTGGTTACCGTGGTCGTTATTTTGTGTTGGGCGGGCATCTATCACCAATTGACGGTGTCAGCGCAGACGACTTAAATATCGATCAGCTGGTATGGCGAGTGAAGCAAGAACCTGTCGAAGAGCTGATACTGGCAACAGGTACGACTGTCGAAGGGCAGACTACTGCGCACTTTATTAGTGAAGCTGTCAGTCGTCATGTCAATAAAGTGACGCGTTTAGCACAAGGTGTGCCGATGGGCGGCGAGCTTGAGTATCTGGATAGTATGACGCTTGGTCAAGCCATGCAAAATCGTTCTTTTTTATAATGTTTTGATTGCTTCAAAGTCTTACCCAATTCATTTCTTGGAATTGCTATAATTACTTTATTATTGTTTATCTTTTAATTTTATTAAGGCGCGGTTTAGCGTTTTATTTTCTCCTATTAATGCAGGTATCTGCCCGTGTCCAATAACGTTTCAAACGCCTCAGCTCAATCAAATGCTTCTGATATCAATGATGGCTCATTACAAGAACCCGCTAATATTGAGCCAATGTCAGCAGCCACTTCATCTGAGTCAGCTACTAATACTCCAGATGCTGAGGTGCTAGATATTGATGCACTGTTGGATATTGCCGATGACGTTGCTATTACTTGGGTACGTAAGCAAGGCGATTTAGATGAGGTTATCGATGCCTTAGCGACTTGCGGACGCGTAGCCTTAGATACTGAGTTTATCAAGCGTGACACTTATTATCCGCGCTTGGCACTTGTGCAATTAAATACTGGCGATCATGTTTATTTGCTGGATGCACCCCAGTTACAAATGGCTGAACTGTGGGAAGCGCTACGCAAAGTAGATGTGGCTATCTGGCATGCTTGCGGCGAAGATTTGGGCATTTTTTATCTGTTGTCTGGCTGCCCACCGTTGACCAATATCTTCGATACGCAAATTGCATTGTCTTATCTAACGGGTCAATTGCAAATGGGGTATCAGCAGGCACTGGCCGATCAGCTAGATATGCATATCGATAAAGAACATAGTCAGTCTGATTGGCTCCAGCGTCCGTTGACAGATGAGCAAGAGCAATATGCCATCGACGATGTGCGTTATTTGCCAGCGCTATATCTCAGTATCGAACATGCGCTTAAGGCTCAAGGGTTGTATGATTATGTTTGGGCCGACTGTCAGCTCTATGCCAGTGATTTGTATGACACGCAGCACGTCGAAGATGAAGCGATGTATTTAACGATGGCAGATTACCGCTATAACTCGCAGCAAATGGCGATACTCAAAGGTGTGGCTACGTGGCGAGAAGAGCTGGCTCGTGCGACCAATCAACCGCGTACCTTTGTGATAAAAAAACAAGCAGTACGAGAGATTGTCACTGAAAAGCCAAACAGCATGCGAGAGCTGGCACATAAAACAACCATGCACCGTAGTATGCTGCGACTATATGGCGAAGAGCTGCTGAAAGTAATCAGAGATGCCAAAAGTCTACCGCCTACAGAGCATCCAGAATGTCTAGTGCCACCATATCGCTCAAAAAATAAAGTATTATCAAAAGCAGTGCAGCAAGCGATTGATGAGCATGCGCGCGAAATCGGTATACCTGCCAGTGTATTGATGCGTAAAAAATGGCTAGGGCAATTGTATGAAGTGGTTGCTCTTGATAAAGATGTGAGCGAACTGCCACAAGGGCTAAAAGGTTGGCGTAACGACTGGGTTATTAAAACCTTAATTCCAGTCATCAAAAAGCATAAAACTGAACTGCAGCAGGGCATGGGTATTCGTGTTCAATAAAACAGCGTTTAATAAGACTGAAAACTGACACTCAAATATTCATACAGCTCTTAGCGTTTAAATCGTCCATGCTCTAAAAAGTATCGAGTCTGCTCGGCGACCTCTGGGTTCACTAGCATGCCAGTATGTGAGACTGGCATAATGATATGATCAGCTGCAGACTCTATCCTCGTCTCTTCTATATATACTGTCCCGTCATGTGCAAGTTGCTCGTTAAGAGGTGGCTTGTCAGATTTGCGCATTTTGCGATTATGATATTGCAAAAACAGCTGACCTAGACCATACGGGCGGTTGCCAGCGATGACACCTAGCGTCACGTGTTTGGGCAATGGCGCGACTGTGCCGTCCAGTGCGTCGACATACGAGCGACCTACGACAGCAGGAGTCAATCGCCAGATATAATCTGCACACACACTGCCTCTATGCGGTGTTCCTAGAGTCACGCAACGTCCAATTTTCCATTTTGGATACTGAGCGACAAAATCACGAATGATCAAACCACCTAAACTATGCCCAACCAAATCTATAGGATGATCTGGGTGATGGTTTGTTTCTAGCCAGCTATTCAAGCGAGCGCTATTGGTTTTGATACCATCACGCATACTACGGTAGCCATACTGATGGGTATCAAATCCTGCTGCTTGCAGGCGCTTGGCTAATGGTCGCATAATCCATGGGGTTTGGTGTAGCCCGTGAATTAGAATGACGCGAGTTTTTTGTTTAGGCGCTTTATGTTGCATAGCAGTGTCCAATGGTTGCTTCAGAAATTTAAGATAAATAGCTTATTATCAATATAAGCTTTTATTACATTGAGTTCTTATCGTTTATTTTATTGATAATATTACCTGCTAACGTAATAGATAAAAAGTCAGACAAATAAAAACCTCCAAGTCAGCTGCTGACTTGGAGGTTTTTTACTACAGAGAATAACTATCAAAAATGATAATTACATATAGTTTTCGATACTTGGGCAAGAGCACATTAGGTTCTTATCACCATAAGCATCATCGACACGAGCGACACTTGGCCAGAACTTGTTTGCACGGATGTACGGCAGTGGGAATGCAGCAGTCTCACGGCTGTAAGGATGCGTCCACTCTTCGCCAGTAATCATAGCAGCCGTATGCGGTGCATTGACTAATGGGTTGTCTTCTAGCGTCCAGTTATCTTCACCAGCTTTGGCTTTCATGGCTTCAGCTTTGATAGATTTTAGCGCACTGATAAAGCGATCCAACTCTTCTTTTGACTCAGACTCTGTTGGCTCAATCATAAGCGTACCAGCGACTGGGAAGCTCATCGTTGGCGAATGGAAACCATAATCCATCAAGCGCTTAGCGATATCGCTTTCCGTGATGCCAGTTTCTTCTTTTAACGGACGAATATCGATGATACATTCGTGAGCCACACGGCCGTTTTTGCCAGCATATAGGACAGGGTAGTGACCTTTTAATTCGGCTGCCACATAGTTTGCGTTCAACAATGCTAATTCAGTGGCTTTTAATAGACCATCGCGGCCCATCATAGCAATATACATCCATGAGATAGGCAAGATGCTCGCTGAACCATAAGGTGCTGCTGATACTGCTGAGCAGTCTTTTTGTGCATTGTGTACAGGGCTCAAGGTATGGTTGGCCATAAACGTTGCCAAATGCGCCTTCATACCGATAGGACCCATGCCTGGACCGCCGCCGCCATGCGGGATGCAGAAGGTTTTGTGCAGGTTCATGTGTAGTACATCAGCACCAACGTCTGCAGGCTGCATCATGCCTACCTGAGCATTCATGTTCGCGCCGTCCATATAGACCTGACCTCCATGTTTGTGGGTCAAATCACAGATATGACGGATACCTTCTTCGAACACACCATGCGTCGATGGGTAAGTGATCATTAAAGCACCTAGGCGATCGCTGTATTCTTCACATTTGGCGGTTAAGTCGTCGATATCAACGTTGCCGTTTTCATCAGTTTTGACCACGACAACTTGCATACCCATCATCATGGCAGTAGCAGGGTTGGTACCGTGCGCTGACATCGGAATCAAGCAAACATCGCGATTGGTTTCGCCCAATGACTCATGATAACGGCGAATCGCTAACAGACCAGCATATTCACCAGAGGCACCAGAGTTTGGCTGCATAGAGACATCATCAAAACCAGTAATGGCTTTTAACTGATCTTGCAAGCTATCGATCATCGCGATATAGCCAGTAACTTGATCACGCGGTGCAAAAGGATGCACATTGGCAAACTCAGGCCAAGTAATCGGTAGCATCTCACTGGTAGCGTTTAGCTTCATGGTACAGCTACCCAGTGAAATCATGCTGCGGTTCATCGCTAGATCTTTGTCTTCAAGCGACTTTAGGTAGCGTAGCATTTCATGCTCGGTGTGATGCGAGTTGAATACTGGATGAGTCAAAATGTCATCCGTACGCAGGTGTGCGCTATCTAGAGAGACGCGAGCTGTTTCAGGTAGATCGTGTGACTTATTGACAAATAGCTGAGTCAACGTGTTGAAATCTTGCTGATCGCTGGTTTCACTAAATGCAACGCTCAATTTGGTGTCGCTTAGACGCCATAAGTTATAGCCAACGTTGTCTGCATTTTTGAAAATTTGAGTAGCCAATTTTTCTGAACCACAATCAACTACAACTGTATCGAAGAATTGATCATGTACCACGCTGAGGCTACTGTCGTTAGATGCTGTGATGGCATCAGCAAACGCAGTGGCAAACGCATGAATACGAGTAGCAATACGTTTTACACCGCCTGGACCATGATATACCGCGTACATACCAGCGAGGTTGGCTAGTAATACTTGTGAGGTACAGATGTTTGAGTTGGCTTTTTCGCGGCGGATATGCTGCTCACGCGTTTGTAGAGCCATACGTAGAGCTGTATTGCCTTGTGCGTCTTTTGATACGCCGATGATACGACCAGGTGCTGAACGCTTGGCTTTATCAGAGAACGCAAAATAAGCGGCATGTGGACCACCGAAGCCCATTGGAATACCGAAACGCTGAGTACTACCTAGCGCTACGTCGGCACCCATATCGGCTGGTGATTTTAATAACACCAAGCTCATGATGTCACTGACGACACTGACGTAAGTTTTGTTTTCTTTTACGGCCGCGATGACGTCTGTTAAGTCTTTAACGTCGCCTTCGGCACCAACATACTGGAATAGCGCACCAAAATAGTCGCCAGATTTAGCCGTTTCAAAATCACCAACAACGACTTCCCAACCAAAGTATTTAGCGCGAGTATTGATAACATCGAGTGTTTGTGGATAGACACGCTCGTCGACGAAATACTGTGTTGATTTACTTTTGCTAACACGCTTTGACATCGCCATCGCTTCTGCCGCTGCTGTTGCTTCATCAAGCAATGACGCACCAGCCAGCTCAAGACCAGTCAAATCGATACATACTTGTTGGAAGTTCAGCAATGCTTCTAGACGACCTTGAGCGATTTCCGCTTGGTAAGGCGTATAAGCGGTGTACCAGCCTGGATTTTCGAGCACATTGCGCTGAATGACAGCAGGCATACGAACCGGAGAGTAGCCTTGACCGATATAGCTTTTATTAACAGTGATGTCGTCTGCCATCGTGCGTAGTTTGGCAAGTGCAGCGTGCTCACTCATCGCCACTGGCAAATCCAATTCTTTGTGCAAACGTACTGGCTCAGGCACAGTGTCATTGATAAAGCTTTGCATATCTTTATAACCAACAGCGCTGAGTAGGTCAGCTTGCTTGGTTTCGTTCGAACCTAAGTGGCGATAGACAAATTCAGCTTCGTTGAACAATCCTTGAAAGGTATCAAACGATGGGTTTTGAGAGATAGTCATGACAATCCTTGGTTAAGGGAGTAATAAACAAAATAGCAATTAAGGGAATAATATGAGCGGTACGTTATACGTAATGCACAAACTGTTTTTGATCAAAACGGAACTGAGTATTGTAAACGCCATTGTCAGCACGTTCACCTGCGCCAATCATCATAATGATATGCTGATCGTCACCCAAGCCTAGTAATCGTTTCATAGCAGGCTCATCGAAGCCGCCCATGGCACAGCTATCAAACCCATGAGCACGTAATGCTAGCATGAGGTTTTCGGCGGCAAGTGCGGTGTTGTTGGTTGCCCAGTTTTTGGTGTCTTCAAAGGTGTAATAAGGCGATTTGATTGGGCCTTTTACGCGTCTGACTACTTGTGTCGCGCCCCATTTCGCAGCCGAAACCACGTTGGCTGGGCCGCGCAAGAAGTCCATCGTGACGACTTTGTTGTAGTAGTCTTTCACTTTCTTTGGCACTGGCTGATCAGGGTATTCGCGCAATACTTGCTTAGCGTGATCATGCCAAACGTCAGTACGAGCAACGATGGCAATCAAACGGGCCGATGTTTTTGCTGCGTTTTGATTCATGCAGTTTTTGACGGCGCGTTTGCGATTGTCGGCATCATCGATAACATAAAATTCCCACGGCTGTAGGTTGCTAGAGTTTGGCGCTAGCATGGCCAAACGCAGACAGTCTGCCAATACATCGTCAGGGATAGGTGTGTCAGTGAAACGGCGCACGGAACGGCGTGACTCTACGATATCGCGAAATGCTTGTAGCTGCGGCGTATGATCTGGTGTAGCAATGGGGTCTTTATTATCGGTGTTGGCATTCATATTAGGATCCATGCTGAGAATTAGGTTATCAGTTTGCGTCGTTATTGATAGCACGTATTCATTGGGGTTCGAATAGGTGATCAATACGAGTCAATGAGATAACGCTTGGTAGCAATAACATCGGACGATAATGATTGTTGGAGATCTACATATAAAGCTGCTTTCAAATAATAAGCATGGTCAATGAGCCAATACTTTTAATGAGAAAGGTTTTTAAATCGTTTAAATAGAGAGTATAGATACCAGCTGCTGCCAGTATCTATAATGTTCAGTCGGGGCTAATGCTTTGTATAAGCTAACATCTTACAAATGCTAATGTCTTGCGAGAGTATGCTTAGCTTACGTGCTTAGCTTATAAGTCGCTTTCGTACTCGTCAGCAGTCATTAGTGCTTCGTAGTCAGCGATGTTGTCAGGCTTCATTCTGAAGAACCAACCTTCGCCGTATGGGTCAGAGTTGATGATTTCAGGATCATCTTCTAGTGCTTCGTTGATCGCAATAACTTCACCTGAAATAGGGGCATAAACGTCAGAAGCGGCTTTTACTGATTCAACAACTGAGATTTCGTCATCAACAGCGATGATATCGCCCACATCTGGTAGCTCAACGAATACCACATCACCCAATAGATCTTGAGCATGGTCAGTGATACCAACAGTGATCGTACCGTCGTCTTCTAGGCGTAGCCACTCGTGACTCGCAATATATTTTAGCTCTGCTGGGATGTTGCTCATGGTCTCTCTCCTAAGTGATAGAGGTTAATTAACAAAAATAATGGAGGCTAGGCGTGTCGTCATTTTTATAATCATATGTAAAATGACAACGCGCTCTAATGATAGAATTTATAAGACCTAAGAGTCAAACTGTTGCTTGCCGTTACGGACAAAAGGTAGCTTCAATACGCGTACATCGACGAATTTACCTTTGCCGCGTAGATCGACTTGTACACTGTCATCTTCTGATAAGCTGGCAGGTACACGGGCAATCGCGATTGAATTTTTTAGGCTAGGGGAGAATGTACCACTGGTGATAATGCCAGTTTGCTCGTTATCAGTGCCTTGATTGATAGTCACCGTCATGCCTTCACGCAATACGCCACGCGTGGTCAATAGCAGACCTACTTGCTTCATAGCGGTGTTGTCTTCTTTTGATTGCTTACGTTTGCTGACCAATGCTTCACGGCCGACAAAGGCGCGGTCGTCTTTTAGTGCAAGCGTCCAGCCCATGTTGCACTCGTAAGGGCTAACATTCTCATCCATGTCATGACCGTAAAGATTCATGCCCGCTTCCATACGCAAGGTATCACGTGCGCCAAGACCAGCAGGTTTGATGCCATTTGCTTTTAGCTGCTCAAAAAAAGCAGGCGCATCATCGGCATGCATAATGACTTCGACGCCATCTTCACCAGTATAACCAGTACGAGCCACAAACCAATCAGTGCCTTCGATATCGGTCAAGTCAGCACCAACGAAAGGTTTTAGTGCTGCTAAGGTATCTGCCCAACTTGGTTTGGCTTGAGCCAGTTTTGCAATAGCATTTGGACCTTGGACGGCGAGCATGGCAAGCTCAGGACGCTCGGTAATCTCAATATTGAAACCTTCAGCGACCTTATTAAATTGTGCTAAATCCTTGTCACGAGTGGCTGCGTTAGAAACGATACGGTACTCAGTTTCTTCTGCGTTCATGAGGTAGACGATCAAATCATCAATGACGCCGCCTTGCTCATTGAGCATGCCAGAGTAAAGCGCTTTACCAGCGGTAGTGAGTTTGTTGACATCGTTTGCGAGCAGCTTTTGTAGCCATGCTTTGGTATCAGCGCCTTTGATATCAGTCACAACCATATGTGAGACATCAAACATACCTGCATCTGTACGTACCGCTTCGTGCTCTTCGATTTGTGAACCGTAATGAATGGGCAGTTCCCAACCAGAAAAATCGACCAGTTTACCCTCACTATCAATATGAGACTGGTAAAAAGGGGTGCGCTGAGGAGATTGGTTGCTGCTAGAGTCTTGAGAATGGGTATCAGTCATAACAAATCCTTATGTGTACATCAGTCGTACTCGGCAGAGTAAAGAGTGATGCGCAACGTAAAAGTAGCGAGAAGCAATATTGCAAGACGCAAATATCACATCAAAGGGTGACACAGAAAGCAAAGATGAAGACGTAAGCCAAACAGACGCTGAACGTCGGTTTGAGCTAAAGCCCTATCTGTCCTGTGACCTGAGATTTTCAATACGAATCATCATTTTGGGCAGTTATGTGAGCCCTATCGTCGATGATAGCGTATTTTCTCCCCTTCGGTGGGTAAGACGTCGTCCGTTCTTACCACTCTCCAGATTTGTTATGCCTTATGTTTGAAGGTGTTTTGAATGTGTAGCGCGCTTATGAGCGTCATACTACTAAACACTATCAAACAACAGTGACATGCGTTTTTCAGTCCTTTTACCTGAGCGATTGGCAGGGTGGATGCGCCTTCGGTGGTTATCTAGCAATTGCGATAGTTGTATAACCAATAGGGTTCAATACAAAAAAGATGCTGATAAACTCTCTCCTGAAAAACGCTTTTATTATGAAAGGTTCAAAGCGCTTTTACAAGTCATCAAAGCCATTAAAATAAATAAATTTGGCAAAAATGATGTTTTGATAAGGCTGTCTGTTAAATAGGTTATGTTTTACAACGATATTTTTATCGCTCATATCAGCGTTTTATCTGTGTGTTTTGACAAAAATTACCATAGCAAAACGCAAAGCGACTACTGGTATTTGCCTGAAATATGCTAACCTACGCCCATAGTTTCTGATAGGTGGTTTTTATGCATTGCGATATTTATAAATTTCCCAAACATGACGACATGTATATCTACATTGCGCGTCCTGATTATCCTGATGATACTGATGAAATCAAAGACTGGCTTGGTGTATTACCAAAAGATTTCCGTGCAGGTTTAGGTCGTAGTAAGTTCGTCATGCATTTGGACTTATCAACTAAAGATAAGCTCGCTCGCGTCGATAAAGAAGAAGTACTGGCAAAACTGCAGTCTCAAGGCTACTTTGTGCAGTTGCCGCCGCAAGATGTGATGCGTCGCCAAGCAGAGCTGCGTGCTCGTGAATCGCAGGACAGCATCTATAATTAATAGATTTGTTAGCGAGTAAGTGTGGTAGGAAATATCAATGCGCTACCTTGAAAATAGCGTCGATAAAAACCTACGACACACTTGCTCACATGCATTTGAGTAGAGAGTCGTGATAAACTGACACCCTACTCAATGCATATATAAGCCTACATAATGCACAAGTTTGTTATGTAGTTGGCCTCATTCTGATTCTACAGAACGCACATATACCGCTAGACACAGATTGTGTCACCGGCGATAAACGCAGGTAAATAAACACGCATGGACTGGTTAAAAAATATCTTACATAGCTTACCGCTAGAGTCTATCAGTGACATTCTCGGTGAGATTGCCATTTGGTGGGGCCAAATGGTAAAGGATGTCCCGCCCGCTGATTTGCCGATGTATGCTTATCTGGGCGGTGCTGTTTTGGTACTAGTACTATGGATACTCGTTGCTCGTGTACTGCCAAAACCATTGGGCGGTATGAGTTGGATGGTTCTGTTTGCAGTATTATTAGCACCAGGTACAGCACTTGGTGATCCGAGCGAGCTTGCACCAGCCAGTATTAGCGTCGTCTATGCTGTGATGATGAAAGATTACGCAGGCGCGGTTGCCAATATGTTGCCGATATTGGTGATACTGGTCGCAGGGTTGTTTGTTGGTTTTGTATGGCAACTGATACGCAGCGCATTTGCATCAAGTTTGGACAAAGCCCGTAGCCGCAGCGCAGAAGATACGCAGGCCACATTGCAAATGACCACAGGCAGTTATTTGCCAGAAGGCACTGCCGTAACCGAACAGCCTGACACTAATGTAAGCTTAAAAAAAGGCAATGCATTGGTTAAGAAAACGGATAGCGATACGTCTGATAAGTGATAAAAATAGGCTAGGCATTAAGATAGTACTATTGTTTTAAAAAATATTTGATACTCGAATAAAAAGACACCATTGCGTGTCTTTTTTTGTGCCAGATTGTTTATTAAGCATATAAATAATAGCTCACTATGCATTGCACATAACAATTGTTAATAAATGCGAACGCATGAGTATTTTGGCAATGCATCAGGCTGTGCTAATCTAATTTATTCTTTACCAATTTATTCGTTATTAGTCATTTATGTTTTAGACCTATCCATTTATAACAACTCATCTATAACAACAATCGAGATCTGATTATGACCACAGCTGACAATACTAAGCAAAACTTTACTGGTACCAGTAGTTATATTGCTACCGATGATTTGCAACTGGCCGTAAATGCCGCTATGACCTTACAAAAGCCATTGCTGATCAAAGGCGAGCCTGGCACAGGTAAGACGTTGCTTGCCGAAGAAGTTGCTGAAAGTTTGGGCATGCCACTGATTACTTGGCACGTCAAATCGACGACTAAGGCTGAGCAAGGACTGTACGAATACGATGCAGTATCACGCCTGCGCGATTCGCAGTTGGGTGATGATAAGGTCTATGATATTGCCAATTATATCAAGCCGGGCAAACTGTGGGACGCTTTTACCAGTACAGAGCGTAGCGTACTACTGATTGATGAGATCGATAAAGCCGATATCGAGTTCCCAAATGACTTGCTACATGAGCTTGATAAGATGTCTTTTTATGTTTATGAGACGGGCGAAACTATTACTGCGGCGCAGCGCCCCGTGGTTATTATTACTTCAAACAATGAAAAAGAGCTACCAGATGCGTTTTTGCGTCGTTGTTTCTTCCATTATATTGACTTCCCAGAAGAAGAAACCATGCGCCAAATCATCGAAGTGCATTTTCCAGATATTCAAGAAAAACTGGTCAATGATGCATTGGATATTTTCTATAAACTGCGTGGTATTCAAGGTCTTAAAAAGCCGCCATCAACGTCTGAGTTGGTCGATTGGTTAACCTTGTTACTTGCTGATGATATGGCTCAGGACGAGCTAGAAGAAAATTTGCGCGGCGAGAAATCTATTCCACCTCTATATGGTGCGTTGCTCAAAAACGAGGCAGATGTAAGTTTATTACAGCGTTTTGCCAATATGATGCGTCGCTAATGTTTGCCGCTTGCGTTGACTTTAATATCTTGTGTCCGATATCGGATGTTTATTATAAAGGTCAACGCAAACGCTCAACCTGTGACTGTACCAATTAATGATATCAGCAATATCACCAGATAATAATATCAGCCAATAAGTGATACGACTCTTATGTTTATCAAACTATTCTATACCTTGCGTACTTACGGCGTGCCAGTCAGTACGCGCGAGCTGCTCGATCTCAATGCCGCGTTAGATAAAGGGCTGATGATGCAGTCGCATCCTGAAGATCCAGCACTGACTACTTTTGCCAGCCGCGAAGATATGTATCGGCTGATTCGACTGTGTATGGTCAAAGACGAGCGCCATTTTGATAAGTTCGATCGGGCCATGGCGGATTATTTTGAAGGTGTCGATAGTCTCGATATGGATGAGCTGTTGGCCAAGTTAACGGACGTGCCCAAAGAGTGGCTGGATCTGAAGCTCGATCCCAAAAATCTAACGGAAGAGCAAAGACGATTACTGAAAAAGTACGGCTCGCTTGAAGAGCTGATGAAGGCGTTAGAGGAACGGTTAAAAGAGCAAAAAGAGCGTCATCAAGGTGGTAGTAAATGGGTAGGGACGGGCGGCACTTCGCCATTTGGTGCCTATGGCGACCATCCAGAAGGCGTACGTGTCGGCGGTGAGTCTCGCAAACGTAGCGCAGCAAAAGTCTGGGAGCAGCGTAAATATCGCAATCTTGATGATGACAATCAGTTGGGTACACGCCAAATTCAGATGGCGCTGCGTAATCTGCGTCAGTTTGCGCGGACAGGTAGTGCTGATGAGCTCGATATTCATGAGACGATTAAGCGTACGGCAAAAAAGGGTGTACTCGATATTCATATGCAGGCGGAGCGCCGTAACCGTGTCAAAGTGCTGATGTTGTTTGATGTGGGCGGCAGTATGGATATCCATATCGAAGCGCTCGAAAAACTGTTTTCTGCGGCAAAAAATGAATTTAAAACATTAGAGTTCTTTTATTTTCATAACTGCTTGTATGACTATGTGTGGAAGGACAACAATCGTCGCCATAGTGCACCGATGCCAACGTTTGAGCTGCTCAATAAATATGGCCGAGAGTATCGTGTTATCTTCGTCGGTGATGCGTCTATGTCACCTTATGAGCTGATGACAGTCGGTGGTAGCGTAGAGTATATGAATAATGAAGCAGGTATCGTATGGCTGAAGCGCGTACTTGAGCATTTTGATAAAGTAACTTGGCTCAATCCTGAAAACCCGTCATATTGGCAATATACGCAAACCATCGTTGAAATTAAAAAGCTGTTCGAAAATAAAATGTATCCGATGACGCTACATGGTGTTGAAGAAATGACTCAATATATGGCACGGTAATATTAGTCTACATTTGGACGAGTAATATAAAAAAGCACTTAAAGCGACGTTATCGTTTTAAGTGCTTTTTTATTGAGTGTAATTCCAATTTTGAGGAGGTATATTAGCGACAAATGCTATGGTAAAGAGGGATGTTATTGTTTATTTTCAACCAATCCAATCATCACGCCCATCTCTTTTTTATCTTGCTTATCGATACTAGGCGCATACAACGCCGAGGCAATACCACCGTCTAAAAACAGCGCGTTTGAACAACCCAGCTCATTCTTAAATAGCTCTGCAAACTGATAGAATGTCACAGGCTCATCGCTATTAACGAGCTGTATACTGCCATCACGGCAAACGCCTGCACCATTACGCAGTTTGATTGAGCTGCTATCAGAGTTAAACTGTGGGTGTATATCGTCATTGATGACCAACATAGGACCCGATTGCGTCGCATACCAAGGCTGCACATCACCACTGCTTATCTGCTCATTTAACGCATTACTTTCGGTGATTTGCACGTTGCCAGCTTTGTCCCACCACATAACGCCATTAGGTAATAGATGAAAATTACCGCCACCTTCTTTTGTATTTAGCGATTTGAGTTCTTTGCCTTCGATGACTGTATAGCCAATCGGCGCATAGTGTGCATTATACATGCCTGCATTCATGGCAAAGCTGAGACTCTCATTGTTTGGTAATGTGGCCAATAACGCATCAAAGGTTAGCAGAGGCTCGTTGTTATCAGAGGATTGCCAAAACAGTTGTAATGAATAACGCTCGCTCGCTAACGCGGTAGCATCCACACGGCAAACACTATAAGTAAAGGGTGTGTCTCCAGTCTGACATGACCAGCTATCGGTGTCGCTGCTAGCTGCATCAGGATTTGTCTGCTGGCAGGCGCTCAGGCCTAGCGCGAGCACTATCGTTGATAGGGATAAGGTAAAAATAGAACTTGGCATCAATCACGCGTCTTTTAATGTACAAATTATTTAAGTTTGGTTGCTATCTACTGCTTAATTACACCTTCATTACTATTTTTTAAGTACAACAATTCAGGCGCTTATTCAATCGCTAGCAGGCGGGAAGTCGCGGATTGTGTTATTCACATTACCAATTAATCGTCCACCGTCGGTGATGTTGGTCAAATGCTCAGAATTATACCCAGCGCTTTGTTCGGTTGGCGCGCCAGTTTCTTTGCCCTTATCGCGTGAGTCTTTGTTATAAGCAATGAGCGCATCATTATTGGCTAAGAAGCTATCAGGGTTTGCCATGACCCACATCTGGTTAAATACATCGGCACGGGCACTATGATCGAGTAGTGCGCCTTTATCAGCAAAATAGAAGAATTTGGATAGCAGCTTAATTTGCCCATCGTCTAAGCGGCGTGCGATATGATACGGCTGTAATTGGCTAGGATGCTGTAAACCGACCGCGCCTACGATACTGGCAAGCGATTTTAGCGTGTTTTCATGGAAACTTGCAACACGCTCAGCCTTACTAGGGACGTCGAGCGCCTTTTGACGGTAAGGATCTTGGGTTGCCACACCCGTCGGGCAAGTGTTGGTATGACAAGAGCGCGACTGAATGCAGCCGACGGCAAACATGAAACCACGTGCTGAGTTACACCAATCGGCACCTAGCGCAATCATGCGCGCAATATCAAAGCCTGATACGATTTTTCCACTAACACCAAGCTTAATTTTGTCACGAATGCCTGCACCGACTAAAGTGTTATGTACCAGCAAAAACCCTTCGACCATCGGCATGCCGACATTGTCCATAAACTCGACGGGCGCTGCACCTGTGCCGCCTTCTGCACCATCGATAACGATAAAATCAGGATAGTTATCCGTCTCTATCATGGCTTTGACAATCGCCATAAACTGCCATGGCTGACCAATACATAGCTTAAAGCCAACTGGCTTGCCGCCTGATAAATCACGTAGCTGCTGCCAAAAGGCGACCAACTCGCGTGGGGTGCTAAATGCAGTATGCGAAGAGGGAGAGATGCAGTCTTGACCCGTAGGCACTTGGCGCGTGTCGGCAATCTCTTGCGTGATTTTGCTAGAGGGAAGGACGCCACCTTTACCAGGCTTAGCACCTTGTGAAAGCTTGATTTCAATCATTTTAACTTGAGGATCGACGGCTTTTTCAGCGAAAGACTGTGGATCAAAGTTACCATCATTATCACGGCAACCAAAATAACCCGTACCCAATTCCCAAATCAAATCACCACCGAATTTGCGATGGTAAGGGCTGATCGCACCTTCGCCCGTGTCATGGGTGAAACCGCCGAGTTTCGCGCCTTGATTGAGTGCCATGATGGCGTTGGCTGACAGACTGCCAAAGCTCATCGCGGAGATATTGAATACCGACATATCGTGTGGCTGCTGACAACGCTCACCGCCGACCATAATACGAAAGTCTTTGTTTTCTAACGGTGCACTGATGGTAGATTGCAAAAACCATTCTTTACCATGAGTATATAAATTATCTAGCGTACCAAAAGCGTTGGTGTCACTGACGTTCTTAGCCCGCTGATAGACTAGCGCGCGCTGCTGGCGTGAAAACGGTACTTGTTCTTTATCGTCCTCAAGCAAGTACTGGCGAATCTCAGGGCGAAAGTCTTCCAACACATAGCGAATATGTCCAGCGACAGGGTAGTTGCTCAATATCGCGTGCTTCGACTGAATCAAATCATAAATACCAAGCGCTACGGCCAAACCACCGATAACAATCAGCCACCAACTTACCAATAATAAACCCGCTAACAGAATTAAAATCGCCGCGCCAAACGTGCTATAGCGAAGTAATAATCCGATAAAATACGGCGAGCTGGTTTTGGGTTCAGGGTTTAGATTGGTACGAGATTCAGGCATAACGAGGCTCAATAGTAATGATTAATATAAATAAGATGCTTACATTTGTCGCGTACATCATACACGCATGACGTCATTACGTCGGTATCAATGGGTAACAGGGCTGCAGACGGTGTATTAATCAATCTAGCCTAAACTTTAATCTTATTCGTTTGAATATGCTCTATGTACCACTCCCAATCCGCTCTGCCAACGCCTGCAATTTTGGCACTATCATCGCAGCATACTCATCCGCTTCCCAGTTGGCACTTGGTACACTGGCATTGAGCGAATACGTGTATTGCCCTGTTGCGACATCATATACACCAACCGCGACTGCTAATATGTCAGTAGAAAATTCTCCATCAGACACGGTATAGCCGTATTTTTCATAATGCTCTGCTGAGCTAGCTAGGGCATCTTGTGCATGGTTGAATTCCTCAACAGATAAATTCTCTTGGAGATTATTAATGATGATCGCCTGTCTCGCTTGCGTACTTACCGTATAAAAAGCACGTCCGATAGCCGTGCGTGCGACGGGTACAGCGGAGCCAACTTGTAAATTGACCGATAGGCGAGCAGGGCTACGGCAGCAGGCGTGATAGCGCATTTCTCCTTCGACTTCGGTTGCCAAATTCACCGATACTTCATTCTCACTAGCAAATTGTCGCAGTAAAGGCTCAGCTGCTGCCACCATATCATGGCGACTCCATGCGATCGCACTGAGGCGTACTGCACTACTGCCCAGTTGATACTGACCATAATCACTCGTTCGTAAAAAACCAAGCGTGGTCAAAGTATGGATAAGGCGAGTAATGGTTGCTTTTGGTAGTTCGGTCATTTGACATAGCTGTTGATGGGTGAGCCGCTCATTATGCTCAAAAGCCGCCAGTATGATCAGTCCCCGTCCCAATGCCGTCACAAACTGTCGGTCATTCTCTTCCTTATTTTGACTCATTGTTGCATGCATGCGTTCGAGTAGTGGAATAGTTGTTGATAAGGGTTTCGTCATTTTATACTCATCTTTTTTTGATAAAGGTTTACAGGGTGGCAAAAGTTTGATTTAATGGTTTTAAATTATGAAACTAAGTTTCGCATAGCGGAATAATGAAGTCAATGACTTGTTAGACCAAATGATGTATCAATCACTATTCGTCAGTCAGGATGACTGATACCAAGGAGATCCACATGGCAACATCTACCAGCCCACGCTTTGATTGGGAAGATCCTTTTTTACTACGTGACCAGCTCACTGAAGAAGAGCGCATGGTCACAGACAGCGCGCGTCAGTTTTTTCAAAAAGAGCTGATGCCTGGCATTATTGAGGCCAATCGCAACGAGAATTTTGATCGTAATATCATGCGTCAAATGGGTGAGATGGGTTTGCTTGGTGTCACGATTGAAGGTTATGGTTGTGCTGGCTTATCGAGTGTTGCCTATGGTCTGATTGCCAAGGAAGTGGAAGCCGTTGATTCGGGCTACCGTTCAGCGATGAGCGTACAGTCAAGCTTGGTTATGCATCCTATTTGGGCGTACGGTACTGAAGAACAGAGAGAGCGTTATCTACCTAAGCTTGCTTCGGGTGAGTATGTTGGCTGCTTTGGTTTGACTGAGCCAGATTCGGGCTCTGACCCTTCGTCGATGTCGACGCGTGCGCGTGCAGTCGATGGCGGTTATGAACTGACGGGCAATAAAATGTGGATCACCAACAGTCCTATCGCAGACGTATTTGTCGTCTGGGCAAAAGATGATGCTGGCGAGATTCGTGGTTTTGTCTTAGACAAAGGCATGAAAGGCTTATCTGCGCCGAAAATCGAAGGCAAGTTCTCACTACGTGCATCAGTCACGGGTGAGATTGTCATGGACAAAGTATTCGTCCCTGAAGCCAATGCTTTCCCAGATATCCGTGGTCTAAAAGGACCATTTGGCTGCTTAAATAAAGCCCGTTATGGTATCGCTTGGGGTTCGATGGGTGCGGCTGAATTCTGCTGGAAAGCCGCCCGTCAGTACACACTCGATCGTAAGCAGTTTGGTCGTCCGCTAGCCGCAACGCAGCTGGTACAGTTGAAGCTGGCCAATATGCAGACAGAAATCACATTAGGTCTACAAGCGGCACTACGTGTCGGTCGTCTGATGGATGAAGACAATGCAGCACCTGAAATGATTTCACTTATTAAGCGTAATAACTGCGGCAAGGCGCTTGATATCGCTCGCATCGCTCGTGACATGCATGGCGGTAACGGTATCTCTGACGAATTCCATGTCATCCGTCACGTGATGAACTTGGAAGCCGTCAACACTTACGAGGGTACACATGATATTCATGCGCTTATCCTAGGCCGTGCCCAGACAGGCATTCAAGCGTTCTTCTAAGCGTTTTTAGCTAATAGTTTTTGGTACAACTGTATTTTATAACGTACGTTGCTGCTTAGCTTTTTATTAAAAGAGCATTAACGGTAGCGTACGTTTTTCAATTGTTCTTCATGATTTAACTACTTTGTAATTACATCCTGAAGAACAATTTTATGATTAAAAGTCAAAAAATACGCGACAGAGTAAGGGAATCTCATGACTGATATAGCTAATATGCCAGAGGGCGCATTGCATGGTATTAAGGTGCTTGATTTATCGAGAGTGCTGGCAGGGCCTTCTTGTACACAAGTACTTGCTGATCTTGGTGCCGAAGTCATCAAGGTTGAGCGTCCGCATATCGGTGATGAAACGCGTCATTGGGCACCGCCGACATTCAGCGATGATACCTCCGCTTATTACGCTACGATTAACCGCAATAAAAAATCACTGACGGTAGATATCACTACGGCTAAAGGACAAGACATCATTAAGCAGCTAATTGCTGAGAGTGATATTTTGGTCGAAAACTTTAAAGTCGGTGGTCTGAAAAAATACGGCTTGGATTATGACAGCTTAAAACAAGACAATCCGCGTCTGATTTATGCGTCATTGACAGGGTTTGGGCAGTCAGGTCCCGATGCCAAACGCCCTGGTTACGATTATATTATCCAAGGTCTGTCAGGTCTGATGAGTATCACGGGTCCAAGCGATGGCGAACCGCATAAAGTTGGCGTGGCAGTCGTCGATTTGTTTGCAGGTTTGCAGCTAACGATTGGTATTCAAGCGGCACTGCTGGCACGTCAAAATACGGGTGTTGGTCAACATGTCGATGTAGCGTTGCTCGACAGTGCGCTCGCCATGCTGGCCAATGTCGGTATGAATCATTTGGCATCCGATAAGATACCGCCAAGACTGGGCAATCAGCATCCTAATATCGTGCCGTATCAAGTATTTGCGGGCGAGGGCGAGCAGCATTTTATTTTAGCCTGTGGTAACGACAGTCAATTTGCCAAACTGTGTGAGGTGCTTGCAGTTGATTGGCATACCGATGAGCGCTTCGCGACCAATCCACAACGCGTTGCCAACCGCGAACTGCTGTGCGGTGAGTTGACTAAACATTTTGCCAAGCAGCCACGTACCTATTGGCTAGAGGTTTTAGATCAAGCAGGGATTCCATGCGGTGCGATTCATAATGTGGCTGAAGCCTTGGCCATGCCGCAAGCGCAAGCACGTGAGATGATCGTTAATTTCACCGAGCAAGGCAGTCCAGTACGCGCACTTGGTAACCCTATCAAGTTATCCGCATCACCAGTCAGCTATCGTACGCCGCCACCGCAGTTAAGCGAGCATACTGATAGTACGCTTACTGATTTGGGTTATGACAGTGAGATGATCGCTAAGCTAAAAGCCGATGGAATTGTTTAGCAGAATTTTTTAGATTATATTTTTTAGACCTGCACCGATATTCAATCCTAACGCTACCTTTCAGCATTAGGGTTAAAGCCTAAATGCTGCTCAATTTGCTCCGCTAATTCAATCAATACCGCACTGACCTCAGCTCGTTTAGACTCATACTCTCCTTGCAAAAAACTCACTGCCATACCAGCAACTGCATTGCCTGATGCATTACGAATATAAGTGCCCAAGCAATACATTCCATCGCGCAACTGTCCATCATCGAGTGACAATCTACTTTTCTGAGTCGCTGCAAGCTCAGCGGATAAATCCGTAAAATTTTTGACCCCATGCTGGGTCATAGGTGTCGGAAACTCATCTTTATATAACGATTTGATGTTGTCCATCGACAACGTAGATAGCATAGCCTTGCCAGTTGCAGAAAACACGGCAGGCACACGAACACCTGCACGAAAGGTAAAGCCAAGCGGAGCAGGCGACTCATGGCATGCCAAAAATACCACCTCTCCTAAATCCAGTTTGGATAAGGTAACTGTGTGCTGAAGAAGTACCGGATACTGCACAATCAAATCTTTAAACAACTGGGTGACGCCTTGTTGTTGCTCATATTTCCCAGCCCAATACATCAAATATGAACCCAAATAAAAACGGCTTTCAGGGTCTTTGTAAATGACATGTTTGGTCAATAGACTCTGCAAAATATTGTGAGTGGAGCTACGCGGTAGCCCAAGCTCTTTTGCGATATGAGCCGCTGTCAGAGGCTGTGAGCTATCGGTAATCAAGTCCAAAATCTGAAACGTTTTGTCTAGCGCAGGCACGGCAGTCGAGCTCATAAGTAACCTATAAAAGTGAATAAAAATGAAATAAAAGAAAGAAGTACAAGATAATTTTTAAAATAATGAGATTAAGGGTTGCAAATTGCGTCATATCGTTCTTATAATGACGTCTCGTATATAGAATACGTGTTCAGTATATTGAACAAATAACGAATTATCAATAATTATTTACGACTTACCATTGTATCCATTCTTATAAATACATCCTATATGACAAGGAGCGTCAATATGTCACACGCGCTGCAGTTATCAAATCCAGATTTACTCAAACAATCTTGCTTCATTAAAGACGGCTGGCATGCTGCTAGTGATGAAGCTGTGCTTGATGTCAACAATCCTTTTAATGGCGAGCTCATTGGTACTGTACCAAGTCTTACCACAGAAGATGTCAACGAAGCCGTTGCTTATGCTCATGACGTCCAAGCAGACTGGGCAGCAAAAACAGCCAAAGAGCGTGCAGAGTTATTGCAAAAGTGGGCGGATCTAATCGATGCCAATAAAGAAGATTTGGCCATCATTATGACCGCTGAGCAAGGCAAGCCACTAACTGAGTCACGTGGTGAAGTAGGTTATGCCAACAGCTTTATCCGTTGGTTTGCCGAAGAAGGTAAACGCGTCTATGGTGATGTGATTCCTGCCAATAGCACACAGCTACGTCATGTCGTTCTTAAGCAGCCGGTTGGTGTTTGTGCCGCTATCACGCCTTGGAACTTTCCAGCTGCGATGATCACGCGCAAAGTTGCTCCTGCGCTCGCAGCAGGCTGTACGATTATTGTCAAACCAGCCACCGAGACACCGTATTCGGCATTGGCACTGGGTGTATTGGCAGAACAAGCGGGTATTCCAGCTGGCGTTATTCAGGTTGTAACCGGTAAGTCTTCTGTCATCGGCGACATCCTAACGGGTGATGCACGCATTCATAAGCTGTCATTCACAGGTTCTACAGAAGTAGGCCGTACGCTGATGGCACAATGCGCGCCGACTATTAAGAAGCTATCGTTAGAGTTGGGTGGCAATGCGCCATTTATCGTCTTTGATGATGCCGATCTAGAGAAAGCCGCTGCTGGTTTAATCGCTTCTAAATATCGTAATGCTGGTCAGACCTGTGTCTGCGCCAACCGAGTATACGTTCAAGACAGCATTAAAGATAAATTCTTAGATGTCTTTGTCAAAAAAGTCGCTGAATTAAAAGTAGGTAACGGCTTAGAAGAAGGCGTAGATATCGGTCCTCTTATCAACAAAAAAGCGTTAGATAAAGTTCAAGCCTTGCTAAAAGACGCGCTAGATAAAGGCGCAAAACTGGTCACTGGTGGTAGTGTCAATGACGCTTCAGAACTGACTTATAATCCAACGGTTATCACAGATATTAGTAGCGATATGGACATCGCTTCTGAAGAAATCTTTGGACCAATTGCAACCATCTTTACTTTCAAAGACGAAGCAGAAGTTATCCGTGCTGCTAACGATACTATCTATGGCTTGGCCGCTTACTTCTATAGTAGTGACTATGCACGTTCATGGCGCGTTACCGAAGGTCTTGAGTACGGCATCATCGGTCACAACACGGGTTTGATTTCTACAGAAGTTGCCCCATTTGGCGGTGTGAAGCAGTCTGGCTTTGGCCGTGAAGGTTCAAAATACGGTATCGAAGACTATATCACGACCAAATACTGGTGCTCTGATATCACCTAATAGCCATAACCTAATGAGTTGGCTTAATGGTTAGCAAAGCATCAACTAGCATAAATTTTTAGATATCTATGGTGTTTTGGGTCAAACAAGCACCATTTGATATCTACTGAGTACAAAGACAAACATCAAATAAACCGCCAATCACTAGATGGCACTTATGTTACGAACAAAGAAAAGGACATTCCCATGACTACCAATCAATCATTACTTGAGCGCCGCAAAGCTGTTTTACCAACAGGACTTGGGGTTGCCTTTCCTATCTTTGCAGAAAAAGCAAAGAACTCAGAAATCTGGGATATCGAAGGCAAGCGTTATATCGACTTTGTCGGTGGTATCTCAGTATTGAACACGGGTCATAGCCATCCAAAAATCACCCAACGTGTGCATGAGCAGCTAGACAAGTTTACGCACACTGCGGCGCAAATGATTAACTACGAATGCTATGTAGATTTGGCTGAAAAGCTATGCGAAAAAGCGCCTATCAGCGGCGATACTAAAGCGTTCTTTTTGACCACTGGTGCAGAAGCTGTTGAAAACTGCATCAAGATTGCTCGTGCTAAAACCCGTCGTCCAGGCGTGATCTCTTTTGTTGGTGGCTGGCATGGTCGTACCATGATGTGTATGAGCTTGACAGGCAAAGTATTGCCATACAAAAAGAACTTTGGCCCGATGCCAGGACCTGTGTTCCATGCGTTGTTCCCTGCAGAAGAGTTGAACGTAACAGAAGCGCAAGCGCTACATAGTCTTGACATGATCTTCCAAGCAGATATCGATCCTAGTGAAGTGGCTGCAATGATTATCGAGCCAGTCCAAGGTGAGGGTGGTTTCCATCAGGTAACGCCATCATTTGCCAAAGCGTTGCGCGAGATTTGTGATGAGCATGGCATCGTGCTTATTTTTGACGAAGTACAGTGTGGTTTTGCCAGAACCGGTACCTTATTTGCAGGTGAGCAGCTAGGTGTTGAGCCTGATTTGATGACGACTGCCAAGAGCTTGGCTGGCGGCTATCCTATATCAGCAGTGGTTGGTCGCGCTGATATCATGGATGCGCCGCAAGTCGGAGGCTTAGGCGGTACTTACTCTGGTAACCCACTGGCTTGTGTGGCAGCGCTTGCTGTAATGGAAGTGATCGAAGAAGAGAACTTACTTGAGCGTAGTGTGGTGATTGGTGATACCATCGCCGCGTTTTTGAAAGGCTTGAACCTAAGCAGTATCGGTCATATCCGTCATAAAGGCGCGATGCTAGCGTTTGAACTAATCGATAGCGAAGGCAAACCTGATGCAGCAGCAGCAGCCAATCTAAAAGCAAAATCATTTGAGCAAGGTTTGTTATTAGCGTCTTGTGGTATGTATGGCAATGCCATTCGTGTGATGGTGCCATTGACGGTCGAAGATGAGGTGCTACAAGAAGGCCTTGATATCATCAAAGGTATTCTAACGGCATGAGCAATACTGAGTGTCATTTACTTTAGCGATGGATCGCTTTTAACCAAGTACAGCTAGTTCAAGTACCGATATTGGTTAAAAGATTGTATGAAAGATAACGGCAAGGTTGCCCTTATAACACTCGCTTTGAGTGAGTTTTTTAACGGCGCCTTGCAAGTCAAGACGCCGTTTTTGTTTTTGCTGTTTGCATACTATACCGACGGCAAATACAAGTTTTTCGGCGACGCGACAGACACAACAAACATGATGGGTATGATCCCATGAAACAAAAATAGTGTAGCTGTAACAGGCTCACACGGATGACACACAGACAAGGAGTAGGTTATGTCTGAATTAAAAAAGTCGCTAGGGGTGTTCGATATCATTGCACTGGCATTCGGTGCAATGGTCGGTTGGGGCTGGGTTGTACTGGCAGGTAGTTGGATCATCTCGGCAGGTATATGGGGCGCAATTAGCGCCTTTTTGATAGGCGGTCTGGTAGTTGTATTGATTGGTGTGACGTATGCTGAACTTGCGGCCTCTATGCCAATTACTGGCGGTGAGCATACTTATACTCACCGAGCACTAGGGGTCAATGTCTCCTTTATTTGCTCATGGAGTATTTTGTTCGGTTACTTTTCAGTCGTCGCGTTCGAGGCCGTGGCGCTTCCCACCGTCGTCGAATACATTATTCCCAATTATAGCCAAGGGTATCTTTGGAATATCGCTGGCTGGGACGTATATGCCACATGGGCCGCTGTTGGGATGCTTGGTTCAATCATTGTCACATGGCTAAATATACGCGGTATGGAGGTCAGTGCTTGGTTTCAAAAGCTGGCAGTCGTGGGTATTTTCTGTGTAGGTATATTACTGTTCGTTGGGGCATTGATGTTTAGTCCTGAAACCTCTAATACAGTACAAGCGCCTAACTTCATCGGTGGTATGGGTGGCATCATGACTGTGATGGTAATGGTACCGTTCTTATTCGTTGGCTTCGATGTTATTCCGCAAGCTGCAGAAGAAATCAATCTTACCCGTCCAAATATCGGAAAATTTTTGATTGTCTCTATTATTATCGCGGTGCTTTGGTACGTGGCTGTCGCTTGGAGTGTGGGTAAAACATTACCACTATTACAAGCGCAAGACTCAACATTGGCGACCGCTGATGCGATGACCAATGCTTGGAATGGTAAATGGGCGGGTACGTTGCTCGTTATTGGCGGTGTACTAGGTATTTTATCAAGCTGGAACGCGTTTCTTATCGGTGGTAGTCGTCTGTTATATGCTATGGGCAAAACACACATGTTGCCGCAGTTTTTGTGCAAGCTGCATCCTAAGTATAACACCCCAGTCAATGCGATCTTGTTGATTGGTGGTCTCGCGACACTCGCGCCATTGTTTGGTCGCAAAATGTTGGTATGGATTGTAGATGCTGGTGGGTTCGGTATTGTTATTGCTTATACTTGTGTGGCTCTTTCATTCTTAGTGCTGCGCTACCGTGAGCCTGATATGGTACGTCCGTTTAGAGTACCAGCAGGTAAGTTGGTTGGTATTATCACTATTATCTTAAGTCTCGGTATGTTGGCGCTTTACCTACCGGGCATGCCATCAGCCCTTGTTCCTATCGAGTGGTGGATATTCCTTGGTTGGACGGTTCTTGGCGGCGCAATGTATGGCTATGCATCAATGAAGAATCCTGGTAAGAGTAAAGATATTATGGATCATGAGCTGCGTGAGCTGAAAACGGCTAACCAGCAATGGTTAAAAGAAAATCCATATAAAAAGTAGACTTACTTATCGTTAATAAAAAAGCCTAACGTCAAACGTTAGGCTTTTTTTGTTGTTTTTGTTCTGTTCAAAAATGAGTTTATACATTTAGGACAGTAATAATTTACTTAAAGTCGTTTTCTATCCTTTCTTGATTAGATGAGAGTCTTAATTATTTTTGTTAAATAATCAACTAGCATAATATTCGCATATTGACATTTAACGATAAAAAAGTAAAATAGCTCACTCTTGTTTACTATTATCGTTGTCGTGAAGGTTAGCTATATGATCAGAAGTGGAGATAAACTAAAATGTATCTGTGGCAACGATTTTTTTGTAGAAGGCTCGGTCTACACTGTCGGCAATATTATAAGCAATAAGTTTTTCCAAATAAATATTAGTGCAAATGATGAGTATTGGTATGCAACAAAGGACAGTGAAGGGATATATGTTCGTTTTAATGAAGAGGACCACTTAGTCAATGACGCCTTTTTTTCTTTAGAAAAATAATAGTATTAGCGTCTCATTGAGAAAGCTGTGGGTTTCGAGTGTCAGGCAATGGATTGAGGTGCTGCTACTGCCCGATAGTATGCTCAATAAACAGAACGACATTTTTCTAGTTTTTGGCAGTGTACTCGACATCGCATCATCTAACTATGTAGAGACAATTTAACGTAAAAATAATGAATAAAAATATCCCAACGAAAAGACCTAATACTTGATATGAGGCCTTTTTTGACGTTCTGAAATACGTGCAATCATAATACTCTTAAACATGCATAGAAAAATAACTACGTCTAAACTCTAGATTTCGTGAAATGAGTATGATCAATGAGATTAACTAAGTTTTTGATGTTCGATATCGTCAACTAAAAATAAGAAAATCCATATAAAAAATAGACTTACTTATCGTTAATAAAAAAGCCCAACGTCAAACGTTAGGCTTTTTTTCATTCAACTAAGGTTTTAATCTATTAAGACTTATCACGAATCAGCTTATAATTTAAGAACTCGGTGATGCCAAGAGTGCCAAGCTCACGGCCAAAGCCTGAACGTTTAACACCGCCAAATGGAGTATTTGCCTCAGAACCAGAAGGCGCATTAATAGTGACCATACCCACTTCTAATTTGTCAGCGATTTCAGCAGCCAGTGCCGCATCTTGCGTTTGAATAGACGCACCCAGACCGAAAGGCACGTCGTTGGCAATCTTGATGGCATGGTCGATATCATTTGCTTTATAGACGACTGCGACAGGACCAAACAGCTCCTCACGATATACATCCATGGATTCAGTCACATCTGTCAGTACTGCAGGCTTAAACCAAGCGCCAGGCTTGTCTTTGTCCATGCCGCCTTCTACCAATACCGTTGCACCTGCTTGAATAGCACTGTCTAGCTGCGCTTGCAAGTTGACCGCCGCGGCTTTTGATGACATTGGGCCAATGAACGTATCTTCTTTAAGCGGGTCGGCCAAAGTCATGTTACTGACCGCATTGGTAAAGCCTTCAACGAATTTATCATATACGGATTCAATGACGATCAAACGTTTGGCAGCATTACAGGCTTGTCCAGTATTACCAAAACGACCAAAGATAGCGCCTTGTATCGCTTGCTCGATATCGGCATCTGCTGCAACGATAAAGGCATCTGAACCGCCCAATTCTAAAACGACCTTTTTGAGTGCGCCGCCAGCTTCTTTTGCGACCGCTTGTCCAGCGCGTTCAGAACCTGTTAGCGAGACACCTTGTACGCGTGTGTCATTGATGATGGTCGCTGATTGCTCATTGGTCGCAAAAATATTGTTATAAACGCCCTCAGGTACGCCTGCATCTTTGAAGATATCGACGATAACTTCTGCGGTGTTTGGACACTGCGGTGCGTGTTTTAGAATAATTGTATTACCCGCCATAAAGTTTGGCGCGACAAAACGGGCTACTTGGTAATGTGGATAGTTCCACGGCATGATACCTAGTAGCGCGCCTACAGGGTGTTTTTCTACCGATGCTGATCCTGAGTCTACATCAATGGTGCTTGGCGCTAGTAGCTGCTCAGCGTTGTCTGCATAGTAGCGGTAGATATCAGCAACCAGACCAATCTCGCCTTTTGCTTGGGCAACAGGTTTGCCCATTTCGTTGGCGACGATGCGTGATAGCTCGTCTTGGCGCTCAAGATAGATATCAGCGATTTTATACAGTAGTGCACTGCGCTCATTTAATGGCACTTTACGCCAATCTTGATAAGCAGTGTCGGCTTGCTCAATGACTTGTTGGATATCTTGTTCAGTGGCGGTAGGGTAAGTGGCTTCTACTTCACCAGTGGCTGGGTTATTAACTTGATAATCGCTCATGTTATGTCCTTTATTTTAAAATATTATTGGGTTCAAAATCCATTTGGGTCTATATTTTTGTGCGGGTACTTTTAATTAAAGCTTTTAATTAATGCTTTTAGTTATTGCCTTTGAACGATGGTTTTGGTTGCTGCTGCGTAATACAGTGAATATTACCGCCACCAAAAACAATCTCTCTTGTTCGTACTCCCACTACCTGATGATGAGGAAAGACTTTTTCAAGCTGCTCGATGGCGAGTGCATCATTTATATCATCATATTGCGGTACGATGACCGCGTCATTACAAATCAAAAACTTGGCATATGAGGCGATACAAACATCACCCGTTAGGCGAGGTTTGGCATCATCAGATTGGAGAGTGTTTACAGTGGTTAATTGTCTTCTGCTGTTTCTATCGTATCGACATTATCCGTTGTCTTCGATTTTTCTTTAGTCAGCTTTATTTTTGGATTCTTAGCAACAGGTTCGATATTTTTCACGGCGACATTCAGGGCAGGTTTAGATGCTTTTTTTAGACTGCGTTTGATGCGTCGAACTGCGATAGCATCTGCTTCGGCTTGTTCTTCGGCAAGCGCCGTATCATGTAAGCTTTGATATACTTCAAGCGTCTTTTCAATCATCTCACGCATGGTGAATTTGTTGGTCATTTCAGGACGCGTCACACTCTCTAGCTGGTTTCTAACGGCTTTACAAAGCGCATTGGCATTGTACTTTTTTACCAAGCCTTGCGGGTAGAGCGGTTGTAAAATCTCGCTAAAGGCAGCTTGATCCCAACCAATAACTGGCGTACCTAAATGTATGGCTTGTAGGGCATTGATACCGATTGACTCGGGCTCATTGGCAAGTGCCATGACGATATTAGCCGCCGATAGCCATTCCCGCATATCATTACGCTTGCTGCCCACATAGGTAATACGTTCAGCCAATCCCAAGCTGTTAGTACGTTGGCGAAAGTCTTCATGAGCGACATCGCCGTCTTTATAGTCTTCATCCATAATAATGACATGAATATTGGGGAACTGTTCTTGCAGGTTACCCAAAATATCTATCAGCCATTCTTGCCCGTACTCATTACCGATGACGGTTGGGAATACGAGCCATTTTTTGTGCTCAAGCTCAGGGTATTCAGCAAAGGTATGACGTAACCAATAAACCGAAGGGTTATGACGATAAGGGTAGCGCCGAGTATCGATACCACGATAGATACGTGTGATGACTTTAGGATCTACGTCTTCGATGCGCAGTCCTTTTTTTAAGTATTGCGTGACACTATCAGATACGGTGATTATCGTATCAACATTGAGTAGAGCCTGAGAGTACTTATTAATAGGATAAAAACCATACATGGTCGAGACCAGTTTGGGAAAACGTCTGACACGTGCGCGGCGTAGTGCCAAATGCAATATCCATGCAGGGGTACGCGAATGTACATGAATGACATCAGGCTCGTACTTTTCTATCAAATGCCGTAGGGCAGAGACTTGCAATAGCGATAGCCAAGACTTTTTATTCACGTGTAGCTGATGGTAAATATTGCCATCGCGCTTGAGACGTCTAACCAAGTCATTATCTTCATCGGCACTAGAGACAATGATAGAGGTATGCTCATTTTTGACCAATGCCCGTCCAAGATGAAAAATGCCGCGCTCGGATTCATCATGCTTTAGAGACGACAGTAAGCGCATAACTTTCATAATAGCGTTGGTCACCGGTTAGTAATATCAATTTGCTATTGTCAGTTAAAAGCGATTAAAACTCAACCATCAAGATAAAAAGATGAGGTCAGATAGGTAGTTTTTAGACTATATAAGCGTAAGACGTGGCTTAATAAACACCAAAAGCCGTTAGCGTCGTTTTTGTAAATGCTCAGCATTGGGTAGTACTTGTTTTTCACTCAAATATTTCCAGTAGCGCTGCGGGAGATATTGTTTATGCAGCTTGGGGTTTTTGCGCTCTTTGATATTGACGTTGGTAAAGTAACCTTGCCAAAATTTTTGATAGCGCTGCTCATCAGGACTATGGATGCTAGCAGGGTTGCGTAGTACCGCATCATCGAGGTCGGTGATGGTTTGCAGCTTTGCTGGACGTGATGGTGTGCTATTACTTTTATCGTAATAGATGCCATAGCCCCGCGTTAGATCATAGATCGCCCAGTGTTGATCTTGATAGCGCTGCCGAAAGTGCTCTCCGATGAGTGGCAGTACATTAAAATCAGGCTCTACACGTGCAAAATAAATATCATCAGTCGTATGTTCAAAACGTACAAACGCTTCCATACGGTGTTTTTCGCGCCCGACAGATTTGACTGTCTGCACTAATTCGAGAACGTCTAAATTACCAAGGTCTTGCATAATCTGACGACTAGGGTAGTCGATGGCGTATTTGACCACGCGAAACAATGTCGTACCGATATCGTCTTTCTCTGATAAAAAACCCCATAAGATATTTCGCATGCCTGAGCGACCCAGTAAGGTATTTAATTTAACCAACACGCGCTCGGCTTTATCCTCATCAGTTACCACATTAGTCGCCTGAGCGATGAGTGATGGCACATAGCAATCTTGCGCGGTTAGTTTGAGTGACATATCATTTTGCAGACGATTGGCATAAACATAAAACACAGCACTCAGCCAACCTTCAAAGCTAGGCTCATACAGTACAATGCTAGGCGTCAATTGACCGACAGCGTAAGAGTCATTTTGCATAAGTGCTGACATGTTTTATCCTAAATTTCTATCATAAATACAATAGCGAGATAGCAGGTTTTTTAACACGTGCTATCTAGAGCCATTTTAAAATAAAGCCAACTGCCCAGTACGTTGATCGTTAAACTTGGTCTGTGTTTGAGCCAATACATACTGACGGAAATTATCGCGCGTTAAATGAGCAAGGTGTTCGTTTTTGCCAGTAGTCGCGATGAAGTATTTAGCACGGTTGACCGCAGCGCCCATCTTTTTTAGATGGTATAGCGTCAATTGATTGAACTTACGTGCTTTGACGATTTTCTTGGCAGTCTTTGTACCGATACCTGGGATACGTACAATCATCTCATAAGTCGCTGTCTGGATATTGACTGGGAAATGCTCGCGATGGCGTATCGCCCACGCCAGCTTTGGATCGCAGTCCAAATCTAAAAATGGCGATTCTGGCTCCACAATCTCATGCGCACCAAAACCATAAAAGCGCATTAACCAATCTGCTTGATACAGACGGTTCTCCCGCACCATCGGCACAGGCGTTCCAATCGCAGGCAAGCGATTATCAGAGAGCATAGGTACATAACCTGAGTAGTAGACCCGCTTAAGATCATACGTTTTGTAGAAGTGACTCGACAGCTGAATCACCTGCAAATCAGTCTCGTTACTCGCACCAACGATCATTTGACTGGTCTGACCTGCTGGCGTGAACTTAGGCGCTTTCTTATGGGTTTTACGGCTCTCACGGATGGTGATAATCTCTTCTTTTACCGTTTCCATCGGTGCTTTTAATTGGTCATGTGATTTCTCTGGTGCAAGCAAAGCCAATCCTGATTTGGTCGGAATCTCGATATTGACGCTCAAACGATCCGCATATAATCCTGCTTCTAGCAGCAGTTCTTTTGACGCACCTGGGATGGTCTTTAGATGGATATAGCCATTAAAGCGCTCGCGGGTACGCAAAAGTTTGGCGACTTCGACCAGTCGTTCCATCGTATAGTCGCCACTTTTAAAGATACCAGAGCTAAGAAATAACCCTTCTATATAGTTACGGCGATAAAACTGCATGGTTAAGTCGACGACTTCTTCGACACTGAACGCAGCACGCGGCGTGTCATTGCTCTTGCGCGAGGTGCAATAAGCACAGTCGTAAATGCAGTGATTGGTCAAAAGAATCTTTAATAGGCTGACGCAGCGACCATCTTCGGTATAGCTGTGACAGATACCCGTTGCTGAGGCATCGCCTAGACCACCGCCTTGGTTTTTACGCGTACCAGCGGAGGATGAGCAGGAAACATCATACTTGGCAGCATCAGCCAAAATATTGAGTTTTCCCTGTAATCTTTCATAATTGATGTTTGCCATAAGTCGCGTTTTACCAATTAATTGATGAAAGACTATTTTACCAAAATTATCGCTAAGTCATTGTATTTATAGGTGAAGTTAGAATGATATACGACAACGGTTGTCGTCAAGAAAGTCTAGATTTTTAGATATGATTTGAGTTTATATAAAAATTTTTTCAGCTAATAATCCAACCACCAATCCGCCAACGATACCTGCAATACCAAGCAATAGGAGAGGAATGGCTAGTATCGTGAGTATCTGTGCTTGGCTTTTTTGAATCTCAATAGAGTAGTGGTTTAAATCAATATCTGCCAATGGGATAGCGCCTCCTATCATTGCTTGAAATCTTGAGGTACTTGAACCTGGTACTAGCTTTAATTCGTAGTGACCCGCTTCCGCCTTAAAAGTAAAAAGCTCCATTCTTCCAGTATCAAAATTGTTTGAGCGCGGAGACAGTATCGAGCGATTAAGCTTAATTTCTTTATCAGTAGCGGTATTGAGAATATGTGTTCTAAACTGGGTCAGCGGCGTTTTTTTGAAGAGAGGGCCCTTGTGCCAGATTGCATAAATGCCTGATTTTGAGACAGTGAAACTACCTGCATTATCGTTATATGGTAGCGTCAATAATATGATGCCATTAAATGCATTGCTAAACAGTTTTATTGCTTTAAAAATAATAAATATGCCAATAAGAACAAGGATGAATAGAAATATTCTAATGGACAGGATGCTCATTATTCATCTTCCTTAGTGATATAGAGCTTAATAATAACGTGTTACAGCCAATACAACTACAAGGCTCATTTTTCAGATTAACAAACGCTTATTTATATCATAATAAGTTAGCTATTTTCCAAAAAAAGGTCTTGTGGACTAGATAGCTAGTCCACAAGACCTTTTACATATACCGATAGCTGTCAAATAATAATATGCGACAGTTTAATGTTTACTGAACCTTGGCACGTATGACGACAGTTTTGGCCGCATTGGCATCAAAGTTCACCAAGTTCCATTTCAGACCAGAGTAGTTTTCTTGGACAACCACCGTATTGCCAACCTGCTGAATGGTTTGATAGCTGTCTCCACCAGTGGTAGCAAGCGTCGGCAGAGGACTATTCAACGAGACTAACTGGACGCCACTTGGTAATGAGATCATTGCGTTGATGTCATTAACTGGCTGTGCTGTGGTGTTGGTATAAGTGGTGTGATACTCGATCACATCGCCTGGGGCAATATGATTGGCAGGAACGGCAACTTCACGTCCATCAGCATTTTTTAGAATTTTCATGACTTTGGTGTTGGCATTGACTACGCCAGGCGTACTAAAAGTCGGGGTCAGTTGCAACGTATCCAAAGTTGTCGTCGTTGTCGTTACTTGATTGGTCACTGGCTGCTGCATAATCACTGGCGGGGTGACATTGGTTGCGACAGGTAGTACTTGCGTCACGCTGCTGGCAGGCGTGGTAATCACATCTACTTTAGTGACTTTATTGGTAATAGAGTTAGTCACTGGTACGCTAGTAACGGTCGTCGTACCTTGGACAACAGGAGACTGACGCACGACATAGCGTGGCACAGTGGTCACCTGAGTTACTGCGTACGGCATGCCGACTTGCATGGTGATTCCGTTTGGCGTTGCCGTAATCGTAGCAGTTTTGCCATCAGAGTATTGCTCGACCACGGTGGTGCTACCGCTCGCAGATGAGCTAATAGCAATCTCAGGGGCAGCATTGGCCGATGATGCGGCCAATACGATACTTGCTAGCAATGCAGACATAGCTGCATTTTTTGCCATAGTCGTTGTAGCAGTTGATGCTTGAAAACCATCGTTCATAATCATAAAAGACTCCTCAAAAATAATAGTAAGTAATACAACAATAGATAATGCTTAGATAAACAAAACCCCCGCTAAATGACACCAAAAAATATGCCAAATAACGAGGGTAGTAGTGCTGATATTAGCCTATGTATGCGATCAGACCATCATTATTTTTAGTAAAAGCGCAGCAGTGTTAACTTGCATAGAAGTTATTCAATCTTAACTATTTCTTACTGAATAGACTTAATACTAAAGCTATAGTGCACTCAAACTCAAATAATTATGCGCCAAAACAAATCATGGATAAAAGCAGCATTGTGTAACCGAAATGGTATAAATGCTATCTATGTGTAGTACAGCTTTCACCTATGGAATTGCATAACTAAGTAATCAGGCGCAATCATTGTCATAGAAGCTATTATCTAAAAGTCATTTCTCAAACTATCTACAATTGAGAGTATCAAGCTTCTAGATTGGAACGCAGTGTAGCTATTAGTCGTATATAACTTTCATGACTTCATATTCAACCACGCCCTTTGGCGTTTCGATGCGGACTTCGTCGCCTTCGAACTTACCAATCAAACCACGAGCAATTGGTGAGTTGACTGAGATTTTGCCAGCCTTGAAATCAGCTTCATCATCGCCAACGATTTTGTATTGTTTTTCTTCTTCGGTGTCCATGTTTTCAATCACGACGCTGACGCCAAATACGATACGGCCTTCTTTTGGCAGTGTCGAAGGATCGATGACTTGAGCGCCACCAAGTTTGGCTTCGATATCACGAATACGTGCTTCACAAAAACCTTGTTGCTCGCGGGCAGCATGGTATTCAGCATTTTCTTTCAAATCGCCGTGTTCGCGTGCTTCAGCAATCGATGCTGTGATACGTGGACGGTCGACACTTTTTAGCTGTTTTAATTCGGCTTCTAAAGCCGCGTGTCCTTGCGGAGTCATTGGGTAACGTTGCATGTTTTTTCCTTAAACCAATAACACCACACCACCTCATAATGAGATGGTGTCAGTGTTGTTGCAATGGATATAAAATATAAAAGAGTGATAATTAAGACGATGTAATGAATAAGTTGGCTATCATTTATGAGTGTATCTCACCTCAATTCAAGCATAGGCGCACTTAAGCTTACGTAATAAAAAGCATAGTCGCAATTTAGCCACTATGCTTTTTAGGTCTATCACGGTAAAGGTATCGTTCCTCAAGCATGGTTGGCTATATTTAAAGCAAACAACGATACTTGAGTGAGCTTTTAGGCAAGCCTAACGGTTATGCTTAATCTACTGAAATTATTCAGCCACGTCAATAGACTTTGCTTGCTCATGCAAATCTTGTAACTTATAGACATCAAACGGTAAGTCAATCGCGTAAGATTTGCAGACGGCATCAGCGGCACCTAACGTGGTGACGTAGAATACTTTTCCTTGTAGCGCACTGCGGCGAATAGAGAACGAATCCTCTTGTGCTTGCTTACCTTCAGTCGTATTGATGATAAGGTCGATTTTGCCATTTTTCAAGGCATCAACGATATGCGGACGACCCTCAGTAACCTTGTTGATTTGTTGACTTTCGATACCAGCGTCGCTCAGTACTTTTTGCGTGCCAGTGGTCGAGACAATCTTAAAGCCAAAGTCTGCAAGTTGACGAGCAATCGGAGCGATTTGGGCTTTGTCGCTGTCACGAACCGAGATAAAGACCGTTTTTGTCTCGCCTTCAGTCGGTAGACCTGGCAGACGCTCATTACTACCGATAATGGCCTTGTAGAATGCTTCGCCAAAGGTTTTGCCCACGCCCATAACTTCGCCCGTTGATTTCATCTCAGGGCTCAAGATTGGGTCAACACCTGGGAACTTAGCAAATGGGAATACCGCTTCTTTGACCGCATAGAATGCTGGGACAATCTCAGTAGTAAAGCCTTGGTCTTTAAGCGAAGTACCAGCCATACAGCGAGCAGCAACCTGTGCTAACGAAGTACCGATACACTTAGAGACGAACGGTACTGTACGTGCAGCACGTGGGTTCACTTCTAGGATATATACCGTTTCGCCTTTTACCGCGAACTGTACGTTCATTAGACCGATAACGCCTAGCTCTTTTGCCATAGCAACTGTCTGTGCGCGCATCACGTCACATAACTCTTTAGACAGTGAGTATGGTGGTAATGAGCATGCTGAGTCACCTGAGTGAACACCTGCCTGTTCGATATGCTGCATGATACCGCCGATAACGACATCAGTACCATCGCATACACAGTCAACATCGACTTCGATAGCATCGTCTAAGAAACGATCGAGTAGCACAGGTGCTTCGTTTGAAGCCTGAACTGCGGTACGTAGGTAATGTCTTAGCTCGTCTTCGTTATAGACGATTTCCATCGCGCGGCCACCTAACACATACGACGGGCGTACAACCAATGGATAACCGACGTCTTTTGCTTTAACCAAACCATCTTCTAAGCTCGTTGCTAAGGCGTTTGATGGCTGTACTAGGTTAAGCTGTTGGATCATGTGCTGGAAACGCTCACGGTCTTCCGCGCGGTCGATCGCATCAGGACTCGTACCGATGATTTTTACACCCGCTGATTCTAACGCGCGCGCTAGTTTCAATGGTGTTTGGCCACCGAACTGGACAATCACGCCATCTGGGTTTTCGATACGGACGATTTCTAGCACGTCTTCTAACGTAATTGGCTCAAAGTACAAGCGGTCAGACGTGTCATAATCGGTTGAAACCGTTTCAGGGTTACAGTTGACCATGATGGTTTCAAAACCATCTTCACGCATGGCAAGCGCTGCGTGTACACAGCAGTAATCAAATTCAATACCTTGGCCGATACGGTTTGGACCGCCACCGATGACCATGATTTTTTTCTTGTCAGTTGGGTTGGCTTCACATTCGCTATCGTAGGTTGAGTACATATAAGCGGTGCTGGTAGCAAACTCTGCCGCACAAGTATCAACACGCTTATAGACTGGATAGACGTTTAGATCCCAACGCTTTTTGCGAAGTTGCTTTTGTGAAATACCAAGCAGTTTAGCCAAACGCAAATCTGACAAACCTTTACGTTTAAAGCTACGTAGATTTTTCTCGTTCAATCCACCAAAGCCAAGTGATTTTACGGTAGCTTCTGTTTTAACGATGTCTTCGATCTGTACCAAGAACCATGGGTCAATCTTGGTAAAGTTAAACACTTCATCGACACTCATACCGACGCGGAATGCATCAGCAACGTAGTAGATACGCTCAGGTGTTGGAATGGTTAGGCGGTTAATGATTTCGCTACGCGCTTTTTCGGCGCTTACTTTTGATAAGTCAATTTGCTCGTCAAAGCCATCCGCACCTGTTTCCATACCGCGTAAGGCTTTTTGCATAGACTCTTGGAAGTTACGACCAATTGCCATCACTTCACCGACAGATTTCATCTGAGTCGATAGGATGTTGTCTGCTTGTGGGAATTTTTCGAAGTTGAAACGAGGTATCTTAGTCACGACATAATCAAGCGCAGGCTCAAAGCTGGCTGGCGTTTTGCCACCAGTGATGTCGTTTTGCAATTCGTCTAGCGTATAACCAATGGCCAGTTTCGCTGCGATTTTGGCAATCGGGAAGCCAGTTGCTTTTGAGGCGAGGGCAGACGAACGTGATACACGTGGGTTCATCTCGATGACGACCATACGACCAGTATCAGGGTTGATACCGAACTGTACATTTGAGCCGCCCGTTTCTACACCGATTTCACGCAGTACTGCTAATGACGCATTACGCATGATTTGGTATTCTTTGTCCGTCAAGGTCTGTGCTGGCGCGACGGTGATTGAGTCGCCTGTATGCACACCCATTGGATCAAAATTTTCGATGGCACAGATGATGATGCAGTTGTCGTTTTTGTCACGAACCACTTCCATCTCGTATTCTTTCCAACCAATCAATGACTCATCGATCAATAATTGATGGTTTGGAGACAAGTCAAAACCGCGCTCACAGATTTCAATGAACTCATCGCGGTTATAAGCGATACCGCCACCTGAGCCACCCATCGTGAATGATGGACGAATGATACATGGATAGCCCATTTTTTCTTGAGTCGCAAAGGCTTCTTCCATGGTTTCAGCCGTTTCAGCGCGAGGGCACTCAAGGCCAATACGCTTCATGGCTTTATCAAACAAGTTGCGGTCTTCTGCCATCTCGATTGAGTCTTTGGTCGCGCCAATCAATTCGCAGTTATACTTTGTCAATACGCCATGCTTGTCCAGCTCTAGCGCACAGTTTAGAGCCGTTTGTCCGCCCATCGTTGGCAAGATTGCATCTGGACGTTCTTTGGCAATGATTTGTTCAACCGTTTGCCAAGTAATCGGCTCGATATAGGTCGCGTCAGCCATGACAGGATCGGTCATGATGGTCGCAGGGTTTGAGTTGACCAAGATGACACGGTAGCCTTCTTCTTTTAACGCTTTACAGGCTTGTGCGCCTGAATAATCAAACTCACACGCTTGACCGATGACGATGGGGCCTGCGCCAATGATAAGAATACTTTTTATGTCGGTACGTTTTGGCATTGAAACACCTTAGAATTTGGATAAGTAAAGTTATTTATTAAAGTTATGTTTTTTAGTTAGAACAAACTTTATATTTCAACCAAGCAAGAGTTTCTTGATCGTTTGTAGCTTTAGGTAATATGCTGTTTAAAGTCAAATATCCATAAAAACCACCATCTTCGTCAACTATAACTGGTGGGCTATTTGCAATAGTGTTACATGGGCTATATTTTGAGATACTTGAACCGTATTTACCGATAGTGTTATGAATAGATAGAGGTGAAATTTCTGAACCATATTTTCCAATAGTATTATGAATCGAGTCAGGCGATATTTCCGAACAGCTTAGGCAACCTAGATACTCTGAATTATTTGTATCACCAAACAACATGAGCTTATTTGCAGCATTTACGTTGGATGTCATAACTAAAATAGAGCAAGTTATAAGTAACTTTAATATAATTTTCACAAATTTCAGCCTTAATTTATTTTACTAAAACCAATTTATACTGACGCTGTTTTGGCACCTGCCATCATATCCGCAAACTTATCAAACAATGGCGCGCAGTCATGTGGACCTGGGCTGGCTTCTGGGTGACCTTGGAAGCTAAATACAGGCTTATCGGTCAACTCGATACCTTGGTTGGTACCATCGAATAATGAACGATGGGTAGATTTAACGTTGTCAGGTAGCGTGTCTTCATCAACCGCAAAGCCATGGTTCTGACTGGTAATCATCACCGTACCAGTCGCCAAATCTTGTACTGGATGGTTGGCACCATGATGGCCCGTTTTCATTTTGATGGTATTTGCACCGCTAGCCAAACCAATCAGCTGATGGCCTAAGCAGATGCCAAACGTTGGTACGTCAGTTTGCCCAATGATGTGGCGTACCGCATCGATAGCATAATCACAAGCTGCAGGGTCGCCAGGGCCGTTTGATAAGAAGATGCCATCTGGGTTCATTGCTAGCACATCTGCGATAGGGGTCTGTGCTGGTACAACCGTTACGTGACAACCGCGGTCAACGAGCATGCGTAGGATGTTGGTTTTGCTACCGAAGTCATAAGCGACGACGTTGTATTTAGAATCGATGTGAGTGCCGAGTTGCTTAAAGAAGCCGCCAGTACCACTATCATGACTACCAGGGATATCGCGGTTGAGTAGGGTGTCTGATAAATCCCAGGTACCCGCTGTCCACTCAAAGTTCTCTGTAGTGCAGCATTCTTTTGCCAAGTCCATACCCTTTAGACCTGCAAAGCCTTTTGCTAACTCAATCGCTTTTTGCTCATCGTCGCTACTGATCGTCTCGCCGTTTGAGGCAGTCATGATACAGCCGTTCTGTGCACCTTTATCACGTAATAGACGTGTTAGCTGACGCGTATCAATTTCAGCGATAGCCACTGTCTCATTACGCTGTAAATAGTCGCTAAGTGACTCTGAGTTACGGAAGTTAGAGGTTGCCATGGTGGCATCACGGATGATAAGACCGTCTGCCCATACTTTGTGACCATTGCCAGATTCTGTGTCCTCGCTATTGGTGCCTGTATTACCGATATGCGGATAAGTTAGGGTGACCAGCTGTCGCGCATAACTTGGATCGGTTAGAATTTCTTGATACCCTGTCATGGCGGTATTAAATACCACTTCACCAACACGATGACCTAGGCTGCCGATACTGACACCGCGAAAAATTGTACCGTCTGCTAGTGCCAAAATTGCTTGTGTTTCTACCGATGAATTCAAGGATTGCCTCCGCTATTATTGGTGAGTGCCATCATGTTTTGTTGGTCTAAAATTGCTCCGTATCCTTTTATTTACGGCATTTGACTGTTGTCATATAAAAGTAAAAAAAGGGCGATACACAAAAATTTTCCACAAAAAAGCGAGAAGACATTATTGATGAAAACTACAAAACCCACTAGATAGTGAATAGGTAACTTGCATCATGTCCGCTCGCTTAGGCACAGATTTTGCGTATTATATACAAAATAGACGGTTATAGCTAGCCGATTTACTGGATTAATAGTCATTTCATAGCTAATAATGAGGTCTTTATAAATATATCGACTTTATAAAATAGCCTAAGCGGCCACTGACTCCTTTCTCTTTTATCAAAATCAACATCCAGCGTGTATTAATAGCGCTGGATTTTCACAGTTGGCTTTGCCACAATGGACAGCGCAGCGCTAAACCCAATTTTTATGATCGTTTGTTATAACAATAATGAAGATGACAAGGAGTCGTTATGATTTATCAGTATTTAGACAAAACCCCTGAGTTTGCTGCACCGTTCAACGGTTGGGTAGCAGACTCAGCACAAGTGATGGGTGATGTATATTTAGGCCATCAAGCCAATATTTGGTTCGGTGCAGTGATACGCGGTGACAACGATCGTATCCATATCGGTGACTATAGTAATGTGCAAGAAAACAGTGTGATTCATACTGATGCAGGTATCAAAGTTACTATTGGTAATTACGTGACTATCGGTCATCTGGCTATGTTACATGGCTGTGAAGTCGGTGATAATAGCTTGATTGGCATTGGCGCTGTGGTACTTAACAATGTCAAAATCGGTAAAAACTGTCTGATAGGGGCAAAAGCCTTGATTACTGAAGGTCAGGTTATTCCTGATAACTCGCTAGTGATGGGCGCGCCTGCAAAAGTGGTCAAGACGCTGACCGATGAGCAAGCAGCCATGCTAAAAATGTCAGCGCTACATTATGCTGAGCGTTGCCAGAAATTTAAAACAGGCTTGACAGAAATAGCGATGCCTGACTAAGGGTAAGTAAACGAGCTAAGTTTAAATAGATAGACGATAGGGCGCATACTTATTTCATTAATAGACTGTTCAATTAATACGCTCAGCCTTAACGCATAATGTACCCAATTTTATTAAATAATTCATATTTTTTCGCAACCAACGATAAGGTCTCACCATGCAGGCAAATCAAGTACAAACAAAACAAAAACAACTGGCATTATTCGATTTAGATCATACATTACTTGATGTCGATAGCGATTATCTCTGGGGCGAGTATATCGTAAAGCATGACCTTGTCGATGAGGCGCAGTACCGCACTGCCAACCAGAAATTTTATAATGATTATATTGAAGGCACACTAAACGCGACAGAGTACAATGAATTCGTTGCGCAGTTTTTGAGTAGTCTGCCGCTTGATAGACTTGATGAGCTAAGAGAAGACTATATCAAAAGCGAAATCGAGCCACATATTCGCCCAAAAGCGATGGAAGCGTTGTGCCAGCACATTGAGCAAGGGCACGATGTAGTGATTATTTCTGCGACCAATGATTTTGTAGTATCCGCCATTGCCAAGCGATTTGGTATTGAAGCTGCCAATGTATTGGCGACGCCGCTAGAGATCAAAGACAATCGCTATACAGGTAAGCTAATTGACAGACCAAACTTCCAAGCGGGTAAAATATACCATTTGGATAAATGGCTGAATAAACAGCAAGCCTCTGGCATCACCTTTGAAAAAACATACGCGTATTCAGATTCCAAAAATGATATTCCGTTACTTGAATGGGCTGATGTGGCCGTTTGTGTGTCACCTGATGACGCGTTACATGCGCATGCTTTGGCACATCGCTGGGCAGTAGAAGATTGGTCAATATAGGCTGTCCAATCTAATAATAGTAGCAACATTGGCAATAGTGATAATTAGCGAACCATTTAGTCTCAATCTCATTTAAAATAGCGCCACATGCGTTATTTATTTTATTAGAAAAACAGGAACATTTATGGAAATCAATCCGTATCAAGAGCAAATTAAAGACTTATCAGAGCGTGGGCAGGATTTGCGGAGGTATCTTTGACTTTGATGGTAAGCAAGAACGCTTAGAAGAAGTCAATTTAGAGTTAGAAAACCCTGAGCTATGGAACGATCCAGAGCGCGCGACCAAAATTAATAAAGAAAAAAGTCACCTTGACGGTGTCATCGATGTGGTGGTCTCTCTTGAAACGACACTAGAAGATGCGTCTGCCATGTTAGAGTTGGCAGTCGAAGCAGAAGATGAGTCATTGCTAGCCGACGTGCAGAGCGAGCTAGATAGCGCTGAAAAACGTGTTGCTGATTTAGAATTCCGTCGGATGTTTAGCGGTGAGATGGATCCAAATAACTGCTACTTGGATATTCAGTCAGGCAGTGGTGGTACTGAAGCACAAGATTGGGCTGAAATGCTACTACGCATGTATACGCGCTGGGCAGAAGCACATGGCTTTAAAGTAGATGTAATTGAAGTGTCATCAGGTAGCGTGGCTGGTATTAAGTCGGCAACGATTGAGATCAAAGGCGATTATGCTTTTGGTTGGCTGCGCACCGAGATTGGTGTCCACCGTTTGGTACGTAAATCACCATTTGATAGTAATAATGGTCGTCATACCTCGTTTGCTGCGGTGTTTGTGTCACCTGAAATCGATGACAATGTCGAGATTGATATCAATCCGGCTGATTTACGTATCGATACTTATCGCTCATCTGGGGCGGGTGGTCAGCACGTAAACACGACAGATTCTGCGGTACGTATTACCCATGAGCCGTCGGGCGTGGTAGTGACCTGTCAGAACGAGCGTAGTCAACATGGTAACAAAGCCACGGCGATGAAGATGCTACGTGCTAAGCTGTATGAGCTTGAAATGCAAAAACGTATGGAATCACAGCAAGCGGTCGAAGACGGTAAGTCTGATGTCGGCTGGGGCAGTCAAATTCGCTCATACGTGCTCGATGACTCTCGTATCAAGGATTTGCGTACGGGTGTTGAAACCTTTAACACTGGTGCGGTACTAGATGGTGATCTCGATCAGTTTATTGAAGCAAGTCTAAAAGCAGGATTGTAAAAAGCTGTCTTAAATAAGCAGCCGCTTTAAAATAGTAACTAATTAAAATAGCAACTAACATTTAATTAAGGAAAATTATGCCAAGCGTTAATAATTATTTTGATGATAAAGTGACTTCTATTGCCTTTCAAACGGCTACTAAGCCTGCGACTGTCGGCGTCATGGAAATTGGTGAATATGAGTTTGGCACCAGTGAATTCGAAACCATGAGTGTGGTAAGTGGCGCATTGACTGTTAAGCTACCAGAAAGTGATGAGTGGCAAACGTTTAACGCTGGCGAGCAATTCACGGTTGAAGCCAATCAAAAGTTCCAAGTAAAAGTAGACGTCGAAACCGCTTACTTATGTGTATACGGTAAATAACGACTTCTAAGTTATAGCAGTATCAAAACGAAAAACGCCAAGTATTTTATGCTTGGCGTTTTTTTGTGTGTCATATTTCAAATGAATTTTAAGCTACTATCCTGAAAACCATATTTTACACAGCATTACACTTTGTCTGTGCCAAATAAACAGCAAAAACTACCGTCATTAATTATGCTAAAACCATGAATTCTTAAAGGTATATAGGTTTATGACAAAGGCAAAATTACAGACTAGCCAGCAGACAATGACCAAAGACGTGCGTCATGATTATGAACATCTCGCACGCCGTGCCAATTTGCGTTATGTGAGTGACGACGAACCAGGCTACGAGCGTAGACGTTGGGGTCGCGGCTTTACTTATCGTGATGCAACGGGCAACACCGTCAAAGACAAAGCATTGCGTCAGCGTTTTGATGCATTGGTGATACCGCCCATGTGGTCAGAGGTGTGGATATGTCAAGATGAAAGAGGCCATCTGCAATCAACAGGCCGAGACGAAAAATCGCGTAAACAGTATCTGTATCATCCCTCATGGAACAACATCCGTGACCAAGCAAAATTTGATGCGATGATAGGATTTGCAGAGGCACTGCCCAATCTACGCGCGCAGGTGGAGGCAGATTTGGAAGCAGAGTCCTTATCGCGCACCAACGTGCTTGCTGCCGTTGTTAAATTACTAGAGACTACTTTGATTCGTATTGGCAATAGCCGCTACGCCAAACAAAACAAAAGCTATGGTCTGAGTACGCTACGCAGCAAGCATGTCAGTGAAACCGACAATGGACTGGCGTTTGATTTCGTCGGCAAAAGTGCAAAAGAGCATCATATTGAGCTACAAGACGAGCGATTAATTGACATCGTGCAGGCCTGTTCTGAGCTACCAGGCTATCAAATATTCAAATACTTAGATGACAACGGACATAAGCAAGTCGTTGACAGTAGCGATATCAATAACTACTTACGGATGCACACGTGCGGGATGGACTGCGAAAGCAAGCTATACAGCGCAAAGGATTTTCGCACATGGATGGCCAGTGTGCTCGCGGCAAGCTACCTATATGATGAGCTACAAACGACGGCAGGCGCTAGCATACTAGCCAGTGCACCAGAAAGCGCTGAGCGACAGCAATTAGTCACTGATATGGTAAAAAGTGTGGCAGCAGAGCTAGGCAACACACCAACCGTATGCCGTGCCTCTTATATTCATCCCATTGTCATTGAGCGCTTTTTGGCAGGGCAATTCTTTGAAACTTACAAACAAGCACGCCGTGGTCGAACCAAAAAATACCAAAGTTGTGAAGAGAAAGCGTTATTAGGGTTTTTAAGAGCTGATGTTTAAGTGTGAGGTTTTAGACAATAATATTGAAGTGTTAATTCTTTAATAGGAAATTGAAAATATGTGGCAGTACTTTGGCTATTGATTGTAGGTGTCTTAGCGGACTTATAGCGAATTAATGATAATTAGTTATAGACTATCTCTATTTCTATAAAATAAAAATGATACGTTATGTATTGAAATAAACGTAAAAATGCGTTACTAATAGAGCATGATAAATACGAATCTATGAAACGGTCTATAGGATGTGACCGTTTTGCAATCATAAATACCATTTTACCAGTTACCTGATATTGCTAAAGGATTAGCTTATGAACACCGCCTCTCAAACTCCGACGAATATTGATACAGATACTATCGTCACACCAAAAAACTATACCGATTACTATAATAATTTTGATATGGATACACTGCTGTCAGAAATATTTGGCGAGCATGTGGATGATCGTTTAAATGCTTATATGGCTTGTTGTGGTCGTCATGTACGTGATGGCCGCGCTGACAATACTGCGTTAGTACACGAAGATACCGCAGGCAATATAACGCGCATGACTTTTGGTGAGCTTGACAAAGCGAGTGCTCAAATCGCTAACTTGCTACAGTCGTATGGGGTAAAAGCGGGCGACAAGGTAGCGACGATGCTACCGCGCACGCCAGAGCTGCTGACCGTTGTATTGGCGACATGGCGTATCGGGGCGGTATATCAGCCGCTATTTACCGCTTTTGGCTATGATTCAATCAAATATCGGATGGACAAAGCCGACACCAAAGTCGTTTTTACTAACTTAGAAAATCGCAGTAAGTTTGAAGATTTGGCTGAGCAAACCAAAATGGTATTTGTCGGCAGTATAGAAGATGCCCAGACATGGGGTGACGATCATTATGGCCAGTCTATGGAAGCACAGTCGCAAACGATTGAACCAGTGATGCTTGATACGGATGCGCCATTCTTGCAAATGTTTACCTCTGGTACGGTTGGTAAATCAAAAGGGGTCAGCGTTCCGCTAGCCGCATTACCTGCTTTTTACCTATATATGCGTTATGCCATCGACCTACGCGAAGATGATCAATATTGGAACATGGCAGATCCAGGCTGGGCATATGGCTTGTACTATGCCATCACAGGGCCGCTGCTATTGGGTATCACGACTTACTTTAATGAAGTAGGCTTTGACGCGACTAATACGCGCGATTTTATGGTGCGACATCAGATTACCAATTTAGCCTCTTCACCAACTGCATTTCGAATGATGAAATCTAGTGGTGTGTTTGATATTATTAATGAAGACGCTCATAACGATACTAATGCTAAGCTGTCTTTACGCTGTGCCAACTCGGCAGGAGAGACACTGAATACCGAAGTGGTCAACTGGGTTGAAACCTATCTGGCGTGCCAAGTCAAAGACCAATATGGGCAAACAGAAACCGGCATGACCTGCTGTGCGCATCATGCACTGGCGCATGACTGTCCTGTTGGCTCGATGGGTATGGCGCTCCCAGGTCATACGCTAGTCGTATTAGATGATGATATGAATGTACTGCCCGATGGTGAGCAAGGGCAACTGGCAGTCGTGGTCAGTCAGTCACCAGCGTTTTATTTCCGTGGTTATAGTTGGAATGAAAAGCAAGCCTTTGTAGATGACTATTATCTGACAGGCGATGTGGTCGAGCGTCATAGTGACGGCAGCTACTGGTTCTCAGGACGTGATGATGACATTATTATTACCGCAGGTTACCGTGTAGGGCCTACTGATGTTGAAAATACCGTATTAGAGCATGAAGCAGTCGCAGAGTCTGCGGCGGTAGGTGTGCCCGATGAAGTGCGCGGCCATACCATCAAGTCTTATGTGGTACTAAAAGATGGCATCGAAGGCAGTGAGCAAATCGCCAAAGAAATCCAAGAGCTGGTACGTAAACGTCTATCCACTCATGCCTATCCGCGTGAGGTTGAGTTTGTGACCGAGCTGCCAAAAACGCCAAGTGGCAAGATACAACGCTTTTTGCTGCGTAGTCTGTCTGCTGCATAAATGAGTTGGTAAAGCGTCCATAAAGTTAATAGAAAAATATCTAATAAAAAGTAAAAATTTAAAGGAATAATCATGCAAGTTAAAGAAAACAGCTTTTTGGTCACAGGCGGTGCATCAGGTTTGGGTGAATCAGTGGCTCGGACGATTGTCGGGCAGGGTGGTAACGTCGTTATTGCTGATTTAAATGAATCAGCAGGGCAAGCATTAGTCGCTGAATTGGGTGATAATGCGCGCTTTGTACGCTGTGATATCACTAACGGCGATGAAGTTCAATCAGCGGTCGAAATGGCAGAATCAGCTTTTGACGGTCTACAAGGTTCAATCAACTGTGCTGGTATCGTAGTGGTACAAAAACTGCTAGATCGCGATAACAATCCGGCAGACCTTGAGGCATTTAGCCGCGGAGTCAATATCAATCTGGTTGGTTCATTTAACGTCGCTCGTTTGGTCGCTGCTAGCATTGCCAAGCGCATAGCGAATGACAGTAGTGCAGGCGACCATGTAGAGAAGAACATAGATCAAGGTATTATTATTAATACAGCCTCTATCGCCGCCTTTGACGGTCAAGTAGGTCAAGCCAGCTATTCTTCGTCCAAGGCAGGCGTGGCTGGTCTGACCTTGCCACTTGCTCGCGAGCTGGCACGTCATGGCATCCGCGTGATGACTATCGCACCAGGTGTCTTTGCTACGCCGATGATGGACAGTATTCCTGAAAAGGCACGCGAACAGTTAGAGGCAGGTGTGCCATATCCTAAACGTTTAGGCGCTCCCAATGAGTTTGCCAAATTGGTCACTCATATCATCGATAATGCTTATCTAAATGGTGAAGTCATTCGCTTAGATGGTGCTATTCGTATGGTGTAGCAGTCTAGTGAGTGATTCATCACTTTTGCACAAAACGTATCTACAGAATCTGGCATAGTGCTTTGATACATATGATTAATGACAAAAAATTAATTATGGGAATCAAAGTCTATGCCATTTTTTTATAAAAAACATTATTCATCAAATGAGCAGCGTACGCCTTGGTTGCCCATTATCATTGGTCTTAGTCTTGCTACCATTGTCAGCACCAGCGCTATTGCTTATGCCAAAAGCACCTCAAAACCCGAAAACCCCATTCCTCCTTCTATAATCATTGATAGAGTCTTTGTCGATAAATCAGATCGTGTCTTAAAACTGATGAGCGATGGTAAAGCCATTAGGTCGTATCGTATTGCGCTAGGGGGCAGTCCATCAGGTCACAAGCAACAAGAAGGTGACCAGCGTACGCCAGTTGGGGTCTATACATTAGATTATAAGAATGAAAATTCCATTGCCCATCGTTCTATTCATATCAGCTATCCCAATGATGAGGATAAGGCACGAGCGCAGTCATTAGGAGTCAATCCGGGTGGCGACATCATGATTCATGGGCAAATGAATGGCTTTGGATACTTGGCATTGTTTAATCAACGACGTGATTGGACAGATGGTTGTATCGCTGTTGCCAATGATGAGATGGATGAAATTATGGCAGCGGTGACACTTGGTACTCCTATCGAAATCGTGGAGTAGCATAGTCGGATTATGATTGGGTCCATGCTAAATAGGTACATTGCTTATTACCGTATTTAATGGAGATTTCTCTTTAACTTATATCAATAAAGTGGCGTTTCCTATCTATTAACTATCTTTAACTGATATTAATAGCTCCTTTAAATATTATTAATAATAAATATCATTGCTTTAAGTAAGGTTTTATTTGGTAATCGTCTTGAAATAGGTGTATATATACCTTATATAAGTGACAGATAACAGTGGGCACTAGACTAAGATAATCCTTAGAGGTGCTACTGAGAATACCAATTATAAAAGGATATAGACATGAGATTTGAGAAGTTTACTCAAAAACTGCAGTCCGCCATTCAAGAAGCACAAAGTCTAGCGTTAGGTCGCGATCATACAGGTATCGATCCTGTGCATTTGCTTGCCGTGTTGCTACAAGATGAGTCTAATTTATCTATCTGCCAACAAGCAGGTGCTTCTATTCCAGCGCTAAAAAATGGCGTTGCTAAAGCACTAGATAATCAAGCGACCATTTCGGAGCCGACAGGTGACGTCAACCTAAACCCAAACTCGGTCAAAATCTTGAACTTGGCAGATCGTCAGGCGCAAAAAGAAGGCGATGATTTTATCGCAACAGAATGGGTCATGTTGGCACTTGCTGAGCAGGGCGAAACCAAGAAAATCTTTGAAAGTGCAGGCGTAACGGCAAGCAAGCTAAAAGAGGTAATTGAGCAATTGCGCGGCGATGATACGGTAAATAACCAAAACGCAGAAGATCAGCGTGATGCGCTCAACAAGTACACGATCAACCTGACTGAACAAGCAGAGCTTGGCAAGCTAGATCCAGTCATTGGCCGTGACGAAGAGATTCGCCGTACCATTCAGGTGCTATCACGTCGTACTAAAAATAACCCTGTGCTCATCGGTGAGCCGGGCGTTGGTAAAACGGCTATCGTCGAAGGCTTGGCACAAAAAATCATCAATGGTGACGTACCAGAAGGACTACGCCGTAAAGAAGTGTTGTCGTTGGATTTAGGTGCGCTAATCGCTGGGGCAAAATTCCGCGGTGAGTTCGAAGAGCGCCTCAAAAGCGTATTGAGCGACTTGGCCAAGCAAGAAGGCAATGTCATCCTATTCATCGATGAGCTGCATACGATGGTTGGTGCGGGTAAATCTGAAGGTGCAATGGATGCGGGTAATATGCTAAAACCCGCACTAGCACGCGGTGAGCTGCATTGTGTCGGAGCGACGACGCTTGATGAATACCGCAAGTACATCGAAAAAGATGCAGCGCTTGAGCGTCGTTTCCAAAAAGTGCTGGTCGATGAGCCAACGGTCGAAGATACCATTGCGATATTACGGGGTCTAAAAGAGCGTTACGAGCTGCATCACGGCGTCGATATTCAAGACAGTGCCATTATCGCTGCTGCGCGCATGAGTCACCGCTATATTACCGATCGTAAGCTACCAGATAAGGCGATTGATTTAATTGATGAAGCGGCCAGTCGTCTGCGCATGGAGATGGATAGCAAGCCTGAATCATTAGGTAAGCTTGATAGCCGTTTGATTCAATTAAAAATGCAGCGTGAAGTACTCAAAAATGAAGAGGATGCTGGCGCGCAAGCAGAACGAAAAGTGCTTGATGCGCAAATAGCTGAATTGGAAAAAGAGTATGCTGATCTCAATGAAGTGTGGCAAGCAGAGAAGGCACTGGTCAAAGGCAGTCAACAGCTAAAAGACGAGTTGGATAAGGCCCGTATCGCCTATGACAAGGCTAGCCGCGAAGGCGATTATGAGACCATGAGTAAGCTGCAATACGAAACCATTCCGCAGTTAGAACGTCGTATTCATGAGTCTGACTTGGCTGAGCAAAAAGAGCAAACAGGCGAAGGTAGCGGTGTCAAATTGCTACGTAATAAGGTGACAGACAACGAAATCGCCGAAGTGGTTGCGGCCGCGACTGGTATTCCAGTCAGCAAAATGATGCAAGGCGAGCGTGATAAGATGATCGCAATGGAAGAAAAGCTCCATGAGCGCGTCATTGGTCAAAACGAAGCGGTCGAATCGGTGGCCAATGCGGTACGTCGTAGCCGTGCAGGCTTATCTGATCCCAACCGTCCTTCTGGTTCTTTCTTATTCTTGGGACCTACTGGTGTTGGTAAAACTGAGCTGACCAAATCACTAGCAAACTTCTTGTTTGACTCTGAAGATGCGATTGTACGTATCGATATGAGTGAATATATGGAAAAACACAGTGTCAGTCGCCTTGTAGGCGCGCCTCCAGGCTATGTCGGTTATGAAGAAGGCGGTACGTTGACTGAAGCGGTACGCCGTAAGCCGTATAGCGTCATATTGTTCGATGAAGTAGAAAAGGCGCATCCTGATGTGTTCAACATCTTACTGCAAGTATTGGACGATGGTCGCTTAACCGATTCGCAAGGTCGTGTAGTAGATTTCAAAAATACCGTGATTATCATGACCAGTAACTTGGGTTCACATAAGATTCAAGAGATGGTTGGCGAAAGCTATGAGGATATCAAAGCAGAAGTAATGGATTCTGTTGGGCAGCATTTCCGTCCAGAGTTCGTCAATCGTATTGACGAAATCGTAGTCTTCCATCCGCTTGGTATGTCACAGATGGCAGGTATTGCGGATATTCAACTGGATCGATTGCGTCAACGTATCCAAGAGCGTGAGATGGATATTGAGCTGTCAGCAGATGCGATGAATAAATTGGTTGCCGTGGGTTATGACCCTGTTTATGGTGCTCGTCCTTTAAAGCGTGCCATTCAACAAGAGATCGAAAACCCATTGTCATTGAAACTATTAGCAGGTGATTTTGTCGCTGGTGATATTATCAAAGTCGATGTAGGTGCCGATGACAAGCTAACTTTTGATAAGCTTAGAATGAGCTAATTGTATTGGCTTTGACGTCTTTATAACCCAATTGTACGCTTAAAACAAACCCCTTATCTACAATCGTAGGTAAGGGGTTTTTATTTATAAGGAGCGTTTTACGTTACTGTTTTTTTACCATTTCAATATCTCTTAAGTCTCAGGACTATGCTATAACTAAATCACAGACTAATAGTGTCAGTATCAACTGAACGGAGAAACAGAACGATGACAGCCCATATTGAACGTATAAATATACCTTTAACTTCGCCGCTAATCATTGCAGCATTGCTGTTTAGCACTGCCGCGTGCTCCAATCCTTCAGCAGTAAGTACTAGCAATAATAAAAGTACCGCAACAGAGTCTACAGAGGTTTCCACTTCAGATAGCAATGCTCAAACCGTCACACAAACCACTACACAAACAAAGACTAGCAAGCCTGACTTTACCACCAAGGCAATCGCTACCTTTGATGAGCCTTGGGCAATGACAGCGTTACCCATTGCAGATAGCACAGCGCCAAAATTACTACTAACACAAAAAACAGGTGAGCTATTTATCGTAGATACAGCGACGGGTAATAAGACCAAAATCGAAGGCACGCCTACAGTCGCTTACGGTGGTCAAGGCGGCTTAGGAGACATCATCGTGGCTCCAGATTTTGCGACGTCCAATACCGTCTATCTTAGCTACGCAGAAGCAGGAACAGGAAATGATAGCAATAAATTTGGTGCTAAAGTGATCAAAGCGACACTCTCAGGATTAGAGACAGCCACACCTACGTTGCAAGATATCACGCCTATCTGGCAACAGTCTCCGAAAGTCACAGGGCAGGGACATTATAGTCATCGCCTGCTGTTTTCACCCGATGGACGCTATTTATATATCAGCTCAGGCGAACGTCAAGACAAAGACCCAGCACAAGACATGAATAGCAATCTAGGTAAGATAATACGGTTAAGTCCTGATGGTAAATCTCCAACAGACAATCCATTCGCTGATACGGGTGATGAGATAGCCAAACAGTTTTGGACTATCGGACATCGCAATGTACTGGGTATGGCATTTGACGATAGCGGACAGCTTTGGGCGCACGAGATGGGACCAAAAGGCGGGGATGAATTTAATATTATTGAGAAGGGTAACAACTATGGCTGGCCAGTGGTATCCAATGGACGAAACTATTCAGGTCTAGATATTCCTGACCATGATACAAAGCCAGAGTTTACGGCACCCAAAATTACTTGGACACCTGTCATATCACCATCTGCTATGAGCATCTATGCGGCTGGTACTCATAATGATTTTCCTAGCTGGCAAGGCAATGCTCTTATCAGTGGTTTATCGTCTAAAGCGCTTATCGTAGTGGGCATAAACGACGACAATACCGCAGCTGGGCGTTATCGCTATGACATGGGAGAGCGTGTACGCAGTGTGCTAGCAGTAGACGGGCAAGTGTGGGCACTTGAAGATGGTAATGATGCACAATTACTCAGATTATTACCCAAATAACATCGAAACAATATTGAAAAAACATCGAATTAACGTCGTATTTACCTACCTGTATATTTAATTATTTTAATAAAACTATTGAATTCTTTTAGAGTAAATTAATAGTTTTATTTTGTAATAGATTGATAGTTAAGACCTATTTTGTTAAGGTAACGTTCCTTGAAATTTGAGACTTGCACATGGAAGAAGTAAAAGTAGGCAGATTAGGACCTTTTCCGCGGGTAAGTAAACCTGTGTTTATTACATCGTCACTGCTGATTGTTGGCTTTATTATTTTCGGTGCGTTTTTCACCGAAACAGCAGGGGCTGTTTTTAGTTTTTTACAAAATTTTATTACCGATAAGTTTGGTTGGCTATTCATTATTCTGGTCAATACCGCGCTCGCGCTTTGTATCTACTTGGCAATGAGTCGCTATGGTGACATTCGACTAGGTAACCAAACAGAACGACCGCAGTACAATCTGTTCTCTTGGATTGGCATGCTATTTTCTGCAGGTATTGGTATTGGTCTGGTTTATTGGGGTACAGCCGAGCCGCTGTATCACTTTATGGCACCACCAATGGGCGATGCAGAGACAGTAGAAGCCGCCAAGCAAGCAATGAATATCTCGTTTATGCATTGGGGTCTACATGCTTGGGCAATTTATACGATTGTAGCGCTATCTTTAGCGTATTTTCATTTCCGTCGTGGCCTACCATTATCGATTCGATCTACTTTGTATCCTTTACTTGGTAAAAAGATCTATGGTCGTTGGGGACACACGGTCGATATCTTGGCTGTGTTTGGTACGATGTTTGGTGTAGTTACCTCGCTCGGGCTTGGGGTTATGCAGATCAACTCTGGACTCGAAAAGCTGTTTGGTACGCCTAACAGTCTTACCGTACAGTTTGGCTTGATCGCTTTCATCACAGCGCTAGCGGCAGCTTCAGTCTTGATGGGTTTGGATAAAGGTATTAAGCGTTTAAGTGATATCAATATTGGTTTTACTATCGTCTTATTAGCGTTTATGGTTATCTTAGGACCAACGCTATTTATCTTTGATAGCTTTATCGAAAACATCGGCAACTATCTGACCGTGATTGTACCTCTAGGTACATGGGGTGAGTCTTATAGCGGTACAGATTGGCAAAGTAGTTGGACGATATTTTATTGGGCATGGTGGGTTAGCTGGGCACCATTCGTTGGTATCTTTATTGCTCGTATCTCTCGTGGTCGTACGATTCGTGAGTTTACGCTTGGTGTATTACTGATTCCAATGCTGATTTTGTTCTTTTGGTTTACCACCTTTGGCGGCGTTGCTATTCATATGGAGCTTGCTTCTGCTGTGTCAGGTGTTAGCCCAGGATTGGTTGAAGCAGTACAAGCGGATTCTGGTAGTGCCATCTTTAAGTTGGTTGAGTATTACCCATTGGCAAAACCGATTACGCTACTGATTGTCGTCATGATTATGCTATGGTTTGTGACCTCGTCAGATTCTGCTAGCTTTGTCATCGATATGTTGACTGCTGGTGGCGATACCAACCCACCGAAAATCCAGCGCTTATTTTGGGCAACGACAGAAGGCGTTATCGCCGCTATCTTGCTAGCGGCTGGTGGATTGTCTGCGCTACAGGCGGCGGCTATCGTAGCGGGACTACCGTTTGCCTTAGTAGTCTTTGTCATGATGTATGCGCTACTGCGTGGTTTGAGTCGCGATCGTCTGATTCTATACAGAGCGCAGCAAGGCTTTATTACGGATGAATCAGCAGACCATAACTCAGCGAATGAGTTCGTCGATGAGCATCTGCTAAAAGGGCCACCTAAGATTGTCAAAGGTGACTAAGAAGTAGGTAGCATCCAGATAGCTACTTAAGCTTTTGATAGAAGAAGCCCCAATTTAAAAGTAAATTGGGGCTTCTTTATTGGGTAAAGATATTTAAATTTATTCAGAACAAATTCAGATTGTTGAACTATTATTGCTGCAATGTTACTACGATTTCTATACATTCGGCAGTATTTACATGGTGTTATATTTAGTGATTCGTTCATACCTTGGTATGGTTACGCACTTTTTTTGGGATATACCTATGGATCATGTAAAAGTTGGCAGGTTAGGCCCTTTCCCGCGGGTAAGTAAACCTGTTTTTTTAACTTCAGCATTACTTATTATTATATTTATTGTTCTTGGCGTTTTTTTTACTGAATCTGCCGGTACGTTGTTCAGTTTTCTACAAGGCTTTATTACCGATAAATTTGGTTGGTTTTTCATTATTCTCGTTAATGTAGCCTTAGGACTTTGTGTTTATTTGTCTATGAGCCGTTATGGCGATATTCGTCTTGGTGCTCAAACTGAGACACCACAGTACAGTCTATTTTCGTGGATCGGTATGCTGTTCTCTGCTGGTATCGGTATTGGACTTGTCTACTGGGGTACAGCAGAGCCCTTATATCACTTTATGGCACCGCCACTTGGTGAAAAGGAAACGATAGAAGCCGCCAAGCAGGCGATGAATATTACCTTTTTACATTGGGGCTTGCATGCTTGGGCATTGTACGCAATTGTAGCGCTATCTTTAGCCTATTTCCATTTTCGCCGTGGCTTACCACTATCGATTCGCTCAACCCTTTATCCTATACTGGGTAAAAAAATATATGGCTCGTGGGGTCATGCCGTTGATATCTTAGCCGTATTCGGTACGATGTTTGGTGTGGTGACGTCACTCGGTCTTGGCGTTATGCAAATTAACTCAGGGCTTGAGAAATTATTTGGTATTCCTAATAATCTCACAATACAAATCGCTCTGATTGCTTTTGTTACTGCTTTGGCCGCCTGTTCTGTCATGATGGGCTTGGATAAGGGTATCAAGCGTCTAAGCGATGTGAACATCGGTTTAACGGCTATTCTGCTTGGTTTTATGGTCGTCTTAGGGCCGACGCTTTTCATTTTTGATAGCTTCCTAGAAAATATCGGTAACTATCTTTCAGTGGTTATACCATTAGGTCTGTGGGGTGAGTCTTATGAAGGTGAGGCAAACTGGCAGTCAGCATGGACAATATTTTATTGGGCATGGTGGGTAAGTTGGGCACCATTTGTCGGCGTGTTTATTGCTCGTATCAGCCGTGGTCGTACGATTAGAGAGTTCGTACTTGGGGTATTACTTATCCCTATGACCATATTGTTCTTTTGGTTTTCAACTTTCGGCGGCGTTGCTATTCATATGGAGCTGCTCGCTGCTATTGATCCAGCGTTGGTTAGTCCTGGACTCGTTGAAGCGGTACAAACAGATTTTGGTAGTGCCATTTTTAAATTGGTTGAGTACTATCCATTGGCGCAACCCATCACATTTATGATTGTGATTATGATCGTATTGTGGTTCGTGACCTCATCAGATTCAGCAAGTTTTGTCATTGATATGCTGACGGCTGGTGGTGATACCAATCCGCCAAAGATTCAACGTTTATTTTGGGCAAGCACTGAAGGCGTCATTGCTGCTGTTTTGTTAGCTGCTGGTGGATTGAGCGCGTTACAAGCAGCCGCTATCGTAGCAGGATTGCCATTTGCCGTGGTTATATTTGCCATGATGTATGCGCTACTGCGTGGTTTGAGTCGCGATCGACTGATACTATATAGAGCGCAGCAGCATTATATTACTGAAGAATCAGCAGATCACAACTCGGCAGCTGAATTTGCTGATGAGCATCTGCTAAAAGGGCCACCTAAGATTGTAAAAGGTGACTAAAAAGTAGGTAAAAGTAAGACAGCTATTTAAGCCTTTAATAGAAGAAGCCCCAATTTATTTTTAAGTTGGGGCTTCTTTATTGGGTGAAGATACTTAAATTTATTCAGGACAAATTCATATTGTTGAAAATTATTACCGAAATGTTACTACCATTTCTATACATTCGGCAGTATTTACAAGGTGTTATATTTGATAATTCGTTCATACCTTGGTATGGTTACGCACTTTTTTGGGGATATACCTATGGATCATGTAAAAGTTGGCCGATTAGGCCCTTTTCCGCGGGTAAGTAAACCTGTATTTTTGACTTCAGCAATCCTGATACTGGCGTTCATTATTTTTGGCGCTTTATTCAACGAACAAGCAGAAGTAGTATTTAACCAAGCAAAAGCATTTGTCTCTTTACGCTTTGGCTGGTTTTTTATTGTCGTGGTCAATTTAACATTGGTCATGAGTATATATATGATATTTAGCCGCTACGGCGATATCAGACTCGGTCATCAGAATGAGAGACCAGAGTACAATATGGTTTCTTGGATTGGCATGTTGTTTTCAGCTGGTATCGGTATTGGGCTGCTTTATTGGGGCACCGCTGAGCCGCTGTATCACTTTATGGCACCACCATTAGGAGAGGCGGAGACAGTCGCCGCTGCCAAACAAGCGATGAATATCTCTTTCCTACATTATGGTCTACATGTATGGGCGCTATATGGCATGGTCGCGCTGTCGCTTGCTTATTTTCATTATCGAGTAGGTTTACCACTGGCTATCCGTTCGACACTTTATCCAATATTGGGTAAAAAGATCTACGGCGGTTGGGGTCATACGGTAGATACGCTCGCCGTATTTGGTACGATGTTTGGGGTAGTGACCACGTTAGGTCTTGGTGTCTTGCAGATTAACTCAGGCCTTGAGACATTATTTGGTATACCCAATAATATTACGGTGCAGATTATTTTGATTGGCCTTATCACCATGCTAGCAGGGTTATCTCTGTTTATGGGATTGGATAAAGGCATCAAGCGTCTAAGTGATACCAATATATTGTTCACTGTGATATTGCTAAGTTTTGTGATTATCTTTGGGCCTACGCAGTTTATTTTTAATAGCTTTGTAGAAAACATCGGTAACTATTTGCATCAAATCGTGCCATTAGGTCTATGGACAGAGTCTTATAGAGGCGAAGAAAACTGGCAAGCCTCTTGGACGATTTTCTATTGGGCATGGTGGATTAGTTGGTCACCATTCGTTGGGGTATTCGTTGCGCGTATCTCTCGTGGCCGTACCATCCGTGAGTTTATATTAGGCGTATTATTAATTCCTATCACGATATTGTTCCTGTGGTTTACTGCTTTTGGTGGTTCTGCGGTAAATATGGAGTTGGTGGCAGCAGCAGACCCTAACATAGTTAGCCCAGGTCTGATTGAAGCGGTCAAAGCCGATACAGGTAGCGCTATCTTTAAATTGATGGAGTCTTATCCATTAACGGGTGCGGTCAACTTGCTCATCGTGGTGATGATTGTCCTATGGTTTGTTACCTCATCGGATTCAGCCAGTTTTGTCATCGATATGCTGACATCAGGTGGTGATACCAATCCGCCAAAGATCCAGCGTTTATTTTGGGCAGGTTCTGAAGGTGTTATCGCAGCTGTATTATTGGCAGCAGGTGGTTTGAGTGCACTACAAGCGGCATCGATTGTCTCAGGATTTCCTTTTGCTATTGTGATCGTCGTGATGATGTATTCTCTATTGCGTGGTCTCAGTCGAGATCGTTTGATACTCTATCGTAATCAGCAATGGTTCACCACAGAAGAGTCAGCAGAGCACAACTCGGCCAATGAATTCCGTGATGAAGAGTTACTAAAAGGCCCACCAGCACTTGAGAAAGATGCTTAAGCGTTAGAGTTTATTTTCTAGCTACAAAAATACCCAGCTTGTCATAAGCTGGGTATTTTTATGGATGTTCAATATTTTTAATAAAAAATCTTCCAATACAGCAGCTTTCAGTACAGCAGATCTCGATACAACCACTTTATAGATCAGCTACATTCGCCTTTTGCATAACCAACGGATTCAGGGATATTACAGGCTGAGCAGGCATTACTAGCTGTTCGGTAGCTGATCACTGTTCCAACTTTCGTCTTTACACAGACGGGTTCATATTGTGCCGTACAGATATTGTTGGCAGGGTTAGCGGGTGGACATTGAGTAAGAGCACCTTCAAATTGCTGACTGATATCAGGACTGGATGGGGTAGGTGTTTGACCAGACGTGCCTACATCAGACATAGAGCTACAGCCAGTTAAAGCTAGAACTAATATCAATATAAGTGATGATGGTTTGAGCGAAGATTGATTAATTGTGGAAAATCGACGAGTAGATAGAGTTTGTTTCATAAAAAATGTCCTTATTAATAATATTCGATAGCGTCCTGTTATCGATGATGGATTTGCCTACTAATGATAAATATTTAGTCTTTTATGGTAGCTCATTTGTCGGTAGCTATCTACTTAAACACCATACAAAACCCCCAAGCTCAATGAAGCTTGGGGGTTTATTTTTTGCCATCAAATACTGATTTTACAACAGTATGTCTAAATCAAAAACATCTAGACTGACGAGATTCGCTTATTCAGCTGGTTTGTCGTCTTGATTTAGCTGCACGTACTTGTCAAAGTTTTGAGCATAATCAGTTAAATTATCGCTCAGCATTTGGCGATATTGTTTGACATAAAACTCGACAATATCGTCTTTTTCTTTGGCGAAATCATCACCTTTGACGAAGCCGATAGAGGCAACTGACGCGCTATAGCGTGCTGCAGCATATAATAAAGAAGCACCTACTTGACCTGAATGCGCTTCAGGGCCTAGCTGACTGTTGGCGATACCGATGATAGCGTCAGCACGTTGATAGAATGCCTGCATTTCAGGGGTGATTTCGATGTTAGCATCAGCGTTTTGGTCTTGAGTATTGTCTTGAGACATAAGCAACTCCTAATAATAAGTGTCAGTAGTTTTTAGTATATAAAAATGGTTGGTAAACGTTTTAAAATAGTGACTCTTATAAACCAGCGTCTGCTTTTAAGATATCAGCTTTGTCTGTTTTTTCCCACGTAAAGGCAGTCTCTGAGCCTGGACGACCAAAGTGTCCAAAGGTAGCAGTCTGCTGATACATTGGCTGTAGTAAGTTCAACATACGGGTAATGCCGTAAGGACGTAGGTCAAAGTGAGTACGAATCAAGCGAATGATTTCATCGTTACTGATTTTGCTAGTACCAAAAGTATTAACAGAGATAGAGGTAGGCTCAGCGACACCAATTGCATAGCTGACCTGTACTTCACAGCGCTCAGCAAGACCTGCTGCTACGATGTTTTTGGCCACATAACGTACCGCATAAGCAGCACTGCGATCCACTTTTGAAGGATCTTTACCACTGAACGCACCGCCACCATGACGTGCCATGCCGCCGTAAGTGTCAACAATAATTTTACGACCAGTCAGACCAGCATCACCAACAGGACCACCAATCACAAACTTACCAGTTGGGTTGATATGATAGCGTGTGCCAGCGTGCAATAAGTCAGCTGGTAGCACTTGCTTGATGATAGATTCCATCACCGCTTCTTGCAGATCTGACTGCGAGATGCTTGGATCATGCTGTGTTGATAATACAACAGCATCGATGGCGACAGGACGATTGCCGTCATACTTCAAGGTTACCTGCGCTTTGGCATCTGGACGTAACCAAGGTAGCTCGCCTGCGCGGCGCAGCTCCGACTGACGCTCCATCAAACGATGGGCATACTCGATAGGCGCTGGCATCAATACTTCGGTTTCATTACTTGCATAACCAAACATTAAGCCTTGGTCGCCTGCACCTTGCTCTTCAGGGTCGCTACGATCGACGCCTTGCGCGATTTCAGGAGATTGTTTGCCTAGCATGTTGATGACTGCACAAGTCTCGCCATCAAAGCCTAAATCTGAATGGTGATAGCCGATGCCATTTACAGTGTCACGCACCAGACGCTCTAAATCGATATTTGCGGTTGTAGTGATTTCACCTGCAAGTATGACTGCGCCTGTTTTTACTAAGGTTTCGCATGCCACACGTGCGTGCAGATCTTCACGTAAGATAGCGTCAAGGATAGCGTCTGATATTTGGTCAGCCATTTTGTCAGGATGGCCTTCGCTCACAGATTCTGAGGTAAATAAGTTGTATTCACGCATAATGGGATCGCTTAATTGAATCAATAAGGGTAGGAAAAGCAGCACATCTGGGTGCTGCTCTAATTAATTTTGACCACGCATTTACGCGGCAGATAATCGGTATTTCTTAATTTAAAATCGGTTTTAACTAAAATCTTTGCTAATAAATATGACCAAAGGGTGAGCGGACTATCATTCAATCAATATATAAAATGATACTGCCACGCTCTAATATGGCCTTGGCGATAACGAGTTGGGTCAGTACTTGCCCTAATAGACAACGCTAATGTGCAGATTGCCTTATCAGAAGCAGGGTAATGGCCAAAATCTCTTAACGCAAAATAGGGTTATTCTACCTTGAAACGTTATAAAACTCTAGTGAGCAACACTTGCTCTACTATAAGAAATGCTCAACAAGCAGTTCACTGCAATCAAAGGTGGTTACTGGATAGCAGTTTATCTAGCTGAGTAATTGGCTGTAGTAGCGTTTGCTTGAAATGAACAATACGTTACAACTCTAAAAATGCAGCTTTATCTTTGAACATGCATTCTTCATAGACAGGGCAAGCGCCGCATTTGGGTGTACGTGCCTGACAGGTATAGCGGCCGTGTAAGATAAGATAATGATGGGCGTCTACGATGAAGTCTTCTGGAATTCGCTCGACTAGCTTTTTTTCGACGATAAGTACGGTTTTACCAGTGGCAAGCCCAGTACGATTGCCCACCCGAAAGATATGCGTGTCAACGGCCATGGTCGGCTGGCCAAAAGCCGTATTTAACACAACGTTAGCAGTTTTCCGGCCGACACCTGCCAGTGATTCTAAATCTTTGCGGTTATCAGGAACGGTGCTATCAAATTTCTCAATCAAATCACGGCAGGTTTTGATGACGTTTTTTGCTTTGGCATTATATAGACCAATGTTTTTGATATAGGATTTGAGACCGTCTTCGCCTAGTGCCAGTATTGCCTCAGGTGTGTTAGCTACTGGGTACAATTGCTTGGTAGCAATATTGACACTGACATCAGTCGCTTGTGCGGACAGAATTACCGCGATAAGTAACTCAAAATTACTGTCATAATTAAGTTCGGTGACAGGCTCATCAATAGTCGCTGCTAGCTTTTCAAAGAACGGACGCACGTCACGATTGGGCATTCGTCTTGAGGGCGGCGTGTCAGCTGTTTTATGTTTGACCGTTTTACTCATGGCATTTTGACTATTATTTTGATGAATGATGGTGCCAAATTATATGCTAGCGCTAGCATTCATGTTAATGATTAAAGTATCAATTTATTAACGCATTCACTGCGTAGTCAGCTATTACCGTTATAGCGCTACTTGCAATGACTCAAGCTCGGCTTGTAAGGATTCGAGCTCTGCTTGTTTCTTATCGTTTGCACGCACACTCAGTTGCTTTTCTAGTTTTTTGATTTTGGTACGGAGCTTGGCAGCTGCAATGGTATTTTTCGCTTGCGACTCACTGATATTTAGAGTCTGACTTGCTGCGTTATTGAGCTTAGCTTCTACCATACTAACGACAGGTCTACTATTGCTCGTATCGGCAAGCTGTTCTGTGACGCGTTTTAAATGAGTGTGGTAGCGTTGTCTCAAATCTTCTTGCTCTGCTATTCGCTCAGGCTCAGATATTTCCCGATCAACCGTGACTAAGTCAATGCAATCAACAGGGCAGGGCGCGATACATAGCTCACAGCCCGTGCACAAATCTGTAAAAATCGTATGTATATGCTTGCCAGTACCAACGATAGCATCGACTGGGCAAGCAGGAATACATTTGGTGCAGCCGATACAGTCATTTTCACGGATAACCGCACGAACCTCCGTCGGACGTTCAGAAGTGGCATCTATTGGCCACTGTGAAGGCACCGCCGTCAACGTAGTGTTAGGAGTGTCTATATCGAGAGTCTGAGCAATCGCATTGGTGACTGGCTGACCACCGGGCACACATTTATTATACGGCTCGCCATCTAATACAATCGCAGCGGCATATGGCAGGCAACCATCTGGATGCTCACATAGTCCGCACTGCGTCTGTGGCAAACATGCATCCACACGTGCAATTTTTGCCTGTATGTCAGCGGGCAAGGTATCAATGTGTAATGCATCGAATAAGATAGGTAGATTGACTAAGCGTATATTGGTGCTACTTTGCATTTAATTAAGGACCTTAATACCAGTCGTAAGAATTGGTATTAGTATAAATAGAGATGAAATATTGAGAAAGCGGTCTTTGTAAAACAGTATCTATAAGAGCATCTGCTCTGTCAGCGTGTTACTGCTCATTTTGGCGTGTTACTTACTAAAAATAAATTTAAAGTAAAACGCTTATCACAGGAGCAGCGATTTTAAAGAGATGAGATTGAAAATACAATACTATAGCGTAATGTGTGTTTATAGATAAGGACTGATTATAAATCTATATTTTGTTCTTTAGCCACTTGGTCAATCAAATCGCGAGCGATACTACCCTTTGGCGGAATTCTGGGTAGGTTTGAGAGATCAAAGAAATCAGCATGTGCGAGCTCATCTTCTTGCAAGATAATATCGCCACTGGCATACGAGGCTCGAAAACCAAGCATCAAGTTAGAGGGGAATGGCCATGGCTGACTGCTCACATAGCGGATATCTGATACGCTGATATTGACCTCTTCTGCGACTTCACGTACTACGGCATGCTCCAAACTCTCTCCAACTTCTACAAACCCTGCGATCAAACCATACATTGGCGGTAGGTTTTGCTGTCCATGACGATGATGGTGAGCCAGTAAAATTTGCATCTCACCTGTCATTGGATTTGGACGAGTAATAGCAGTAATGACGCATGGTTGTACGCGGGGATACTGGCGCAACCGACATACTGGACAAACCATGGCACGTTCGCCTTGGTCAGCATTTACAGTAGGGCTAGCACAGCGACTACAAAACTGTGTATCTGCTTGCCAGCTTAATAGCTGTATTGCTTGGCTAATCTGATCTGACAAGGCGACTGGCAAATGAGTCATCAGTTTTCGATAAGGAACAAAAGTGTTGCCACTGCTTTCAGCAATAATTGGTAGCGTTACGTTATGAGCAACTGCATAGTCATAAGTCATGGCGCTCGTAGCTTGAGCAGTAAAGCTATGAGCCATATTGGCATCAACCGTATTATCTGCATGGTTGCCAGTGCTATTGTTATCGTCTGATAGCCAATGATTTGGTGCTAGGCTCTCATGCAGCGTTACATGACCAACTTGATAAGCTTGCTCATTTGAGTCATTACTATCGGGCGATAGCTGAACTTGCAAAGGCCACCAACCATCTGGCATTTGACGGCATAAGATACTGTCATCACTTAATACAAAAGCATGGGCCATATAAAATTCCAAACATTATAAAGTAAGTCCGCATCGACGTAGACACAGACTGTTTTAGAGTAAAATATCATCAATTCTATGTAAACCAGATATCCAGATATCCATACATATTGTCAGGCTGGTTCAGCCTAATAACTAGGCTAGTTTAACCTAATGACTGTAGCACTTTCACGTGCCTGACTTGTACCTACATTGTCTTGAGTTATCTGTATTTAAATGAGATGTCATGGCTCAGAGATAATGACCATGACATGACAATGAGAAAAGTTAAGCAGCAAGTAGGTGGCTTAAGCTTTGTTGACCAACATCAAGTGCTTGCTTGCTAACAGGGCGATTATTCTCAAAACCATCTAAGTGATGATCGACCGCCATGATGACATCAGCGATGCAGGCTAACGTACCGTCTTCGATACGTCGTCCGCCATCGATACGTTGTTCGATATAGTTGGCTAGCTGACTCAGCATGCTGGCAGGTGTGGGCAGTTGTAAGAAGCGTACTGCGCCTGCTACTTGTCGCATCATCCCAGGAATATTTTGGATATTAAGCATATCGCGCTCAGGCTCCGCCAAATAATCATTGATGGCTTGCTCAGCACTAGCAATCGCAGTTCGGCTTTCTTGTATCAAGGTATCATTGGCCGTATTAAGCTGATGCAATGAAATATGCGGGTTATTCAGTGGCAGATAGATTGCCCCTGGTGTATGCATCTCTGCCATAGCAATAGTGGCGTTCTCTGCATGCATTAATGCTAGTAGCAAATGATCGAAGTCTTCAGGAGAAGGCGCTTGCCAATGGCTCACAGCTTCTGCTGCTTCGCTAAGACTATTGGCTGCGTTGGACAGACCTAATAAACGCAATGCCGAACTAAGCTCAGTCAACTCTTTAATAATCTGCGCTGTCTGCATGTCAATAGGATTAATTGAATCGCCACGTGCATAACTGTCTACGTGTTCTTTAATGTTATTGATCTGATGTTGAATAATTGTGTTCAACGTATCGGTAAGTTCGCGGTTAGGACCGAATAAAAAGCGCTTCATCTGTTCTAGCTGAGCACCTTCTAAATGATTGCTTGCATACTGTTCACGTAGTTGATGCGCTTGCTCGTTATTACGTTGACAGGCAAAGCTCACTAAATCTGCAAAACGGGTATCCATTACTGGTAAATAGCTTTGAAATTGCTGCTCTAAATAGATAAGTGTGTGTTTTTGACTTAGGTTTAATGGTAATACTGCTGCGATATCAGTCACGGCAGCAGTCGCCGCTTGCCAAAACAAACTATCAGTATTTGCAGCGATTAATGCACAAGCTGCACTCATAGCATCCAGCTTTTGCTGATCCTTGGAGTCAATGTTGCCATCTTGATTAAGTAGTGCAACCGCAAGGCCACTACGATACGCGTTGGTCAGCAGCTCTGTGTCTAGATTAAGCGTGCTTAGAGATTCAAAGTTTTGTTCAGGATTAGCGATGATGACACTACTGCTACCAAATGCAGAAAAATAGTCTGCTGTAATAGGAGCTTTTTGACTATGTGCATTAAGCTTGTTGATTACAGGTATCAGTAGAGTAGGCTCTACCGATTCAGTCAATAGGACAAACTCGACATAACGATCCAAGGTCATGATGGCTTCTGATAGATCCATGATTAAATCAGTATCATTGTTGTCACCATTGTCATAAAGTCTCTGTAGACCACCAACAATGGCATCATTCAATGCTTCTGCACCGACCAAAGAAATCAGTTTGAAAATACAAGACAGTTGCTTTAATACTTCGATAGAGTCTGACAACAAAGGCGCCTGACTACTATCATCATTGAACTCACCTAAATGAATCTCGGTGTCTTTAAGCGTTGCTATAACCTCATCATGCAGTAAATGGAGTGATGGTAGATTAAAATCAGTAACACTAAGCGTTGGGGCGGTTAGCTTCATTTGCGCAGACTGGTCCATAAGTATTTTTCCATAATGTACTGATGAGAATAGCAATATGATAAATTTGATTTAGAAAGTATTAGCTAGTGATGTTTTAACGCTTTCTATCATAATAATCAAGACTAAATTATACAAATGTCGGTTCAATAAAAATTCGAACGATAATTATATGCTAGCTTTTAGGGCAGGATAATCTTCTGCCAAAGCCGTATACCAGCTTTGGTCAGCAGTTTCATCCGCCGTTGATGCCAGCAATAAATTCGCTAAATTGGCGAAACTTGCATGAGCAGTTTGTCCGCCATCGGTATCTGTATCCTCTTCGATAGCGAGCGTGACCTGTCCACCAGTCATCGCTAAATAAACTTCGGCTAAAATCTCTGAGTCAAGTAATGCCCCGTGAAAAGTACGGTCCTGCTTACCAACATCTAGGCGACGCACGAGGGCATCTAGCGTGTTTTTTTGCCCCGGGTATTGCTGCTTGGCCATCGCCAGTGAATCGGTTACTTGCACTCGATTAGCAAAGTCATTCAGACCAACTTTTGCAAACTCCATATTTAAGAAGTTCATATCAAAAGTAGCGTTGTGAGCGATAATCTCAGCGCCGTCCATAAAGTCATACAAAGACTGAGCCACTTGGTCAAAGGTCGGCTTGTCAGTCAAAAACGCTTCAGAGATACCATGAATACGAATGACTTCGTCATCCATACCGCGCTGCGGATTGATATAAACGTGCAGCTTTTCACCAGTAAACTTACGTCCGACCAGCTCCACAATACCGACCTCGATAATACGATCGCCTTTTAGAGCATCAAGCCCTGTGGTTTCTGTATCCATGATAAGCTGGCGATCTGCTTCATGGCGGTGTATCGGCTTTGGTAGTAGTGGCTTGAAATATGGGTTGGCACGGCTAGTATCCCCATCGAACTTAGGGGCATCAGATTCTACACTTGGCAACATATCATTGTCGACGGTGTCATCTAGGTGCGTTTGAATATCTGGCATAGCTTTGGTACTCGTCGGGTTGTATGTATTGTCTTGATGGCTGTTAGATTCTACAGCAATGTCTTCATCTATCTTAAGGGTGTTAGCTGTACTCTGACTATCTTCTCTGAGCGGCTCAGGTTCTAAGAGCTCTTCATCAAACTCATCGTCCATCATATCTAGACCCAATGGATCGAAACTTAGCCAGTCAGCGCTAGATGATTTTTGCGAAGTATCAATGTTAGTGTCAGTATTAGTATCAATGTTAGGATTAATGTCATTCACTATTTGGTCTTTTTTTTTAGTCGTATCTGCTTCATTGAGCCTAGCTGAATGGTCGCTGTTTGAGGTGACACCTAGGTTTGCCAGCTCGTCTGCTTTTTCATTACCCGCATGTCCAGCGTGACCCTTGACCCAATGCCAGCTAACATCACGCTGTTGGCAGAGCTTATCCAATTGTTGCCATAGGTCTTGATTGGCGACTGGCTTTTTACTGGCAGTTTTCCAGCCCTTTTTCTTCCAACCTTCAATCCATTCAGTTATGCCTTTTTTGACATAACTGGAGTCAGTCCAAATCTCAAGAGTATGCTCATGCGGGCTATGCGTCAGGGCTTGTATCGCACCCATTAGTTCCATACGGTTATTGGTGGTTTCTTTGTCGCCGCCGTATAAATCTTGAGTGCTGCCATCACTAAATATAAGATGTGCGCCCCAGCCGCCAGCGCCAGGATTGCCTTTGCAAGCACCATCAGTATAGGCCACAGTGGTGTTTGTTTTAGCAGCCAATGGATCAATCGCGTTGTCTTTATGAGTGTTTGGCATTGAATTACGGTTGTCTGACATAAAAGAGTATGGACCTGATAAGTGGTAAGCATAGGGTAGTACTAGAGCATCTCGTTTACGTTATTCGAACGATGATGATGACGTTGTGAGTATAGCAAATCTATCATAAATATGGGCAGTCGTGACGCACAAAGTCAGAAAACCGCTACGGTAACTTATAACATAATAGTAACGTCTTGGTTTTCTGTTAAAATAGTGAAGCTCGCTGAAAGGCTCTAGTTTTTAGTAAAAGAATCGTTTTTGCTACAAAGATACCCAAGTGCATTTTTCGTATCTGCTATTTTATGGTTTTTTGACAATAGTACACTTAATAAAAGTTTTTAATGCATGATTGCAGGATAACCCCATTATGTCCTTACGCTCGAATTTATTTAATAAGAGACTGACGTATTTGATGCTCAGTGTAACTACTAGCAGCGCGATTTTTCTGAGTGCTTGTAATGATACTAGCCCTCAAGAAGATACCGAAGTTGCGGCAGATCTGTCTGTCTTTGAAGGTTGTTATACGGTGAGTCAAGATGAGCCTGCACAGATAAAGGTCAGCAAACAAAATGACACTTGGGTGATGCAGATGAAAGAGCCCGTCACTGCTAAGCGCGTCTGGGATACTCCAGAGCCGTTAGAAGTGATAGACAATAGCGACATACCGCAGTTTTTCTCTATCGATCCAGATAATGTCGATGCGGTTATTGGTCGTCCTGATCGAGTGCTTGTATTGGCGCACGTCAAACCAGCTTACGCAAATATTGATCCGCTCTTAGACAGCGAATACTTGTCGTACATTTATCGAGGCGCTAACACGATCTACCGCGTGGAGTGCGATGAGGTGAATACCGATATTTTAGCCAATCCACATGCCGATCTTATTATCGATAATGTCGACGACAGTATTTAAATAAGCATTGATGATAGTATTTAGATAAGTATCGACTATAAATATCATTGTTGATGGATGATATTTTCATAGACAGTATTTTGTTATAAACAGTCATACCATTAGAGTTAAGCGATATGAACTTTTTCAGTTACGTGGTGTTAGGCGGGTTTTCTTATGCAGCTGGTTGGGGGGTAAGAACGTATGTATTAGACAAACAACCGACGCCTGAGCAGCCTTATAATTTGAAACATCCTGCGATTTTGGCATATTTGGGTGCATTTTTTATTATCATGTTGATCGTCTCTTGGCTGCTTGGTCGCTATGCACTTGGTCATGCTGCGATTGATTTACCTTTCATTATTGTCAATAGCCTCGTTGCGACATTCGTCTACTCGTTTGGTCTCAATCCAGAAAAAGCTAATTATGAAGTGCCTGATTAAAATTTAACGACAGATGAATCATGAGAACTAAGAAGCCACGACCGAAAAGTTAATTCGCGGTCGTGGCTTTTTTAATACTGTGATTATGAATCACTTTTTTTAATCGCTAAAAGTATTAATATTTATGAGGCTTTCTTCAGGTTAGTACCAGTCTCGTCGCTGTCTTTCTCATCAGTACTAGTCTTGTCGTTATCAGTCTTATCCGTATCATTGTTAGATTCTAACTTATCCTTAGTAGCTGATTGTTCCTGCTTCCATTCTTTGTATTTTTGTAGATCTTTTCTGGCCTGCTTCAAACAAAATTTAAGTACTAGCGCATCATCGATATAGCCGATAAACGGAATAGAATCAGGAATGATGTCAATTGGATTTAGCACATAGAGCGCACCAATAACGCCAGCTGAAATTGTTTTGAAAGGGATCTTACGGTAGTCACCTTTGTAATAATCTTTGACGAGACTCATAAATAGCATTAGATCATCACTAAACGGCTCAAGGTAGCCGCTATCTTCTAACTTTTCTTTCAGCTTATCTTCTTTGCCTAGCAAGTATTCCAAATTAGAGTCAAGTGACTTGTTTTTATCGGTTTTTTTATTAAACATAATTATTACCTTTTGTTTTTTGCGATGAATTTGTATTTACAGTAACAAATCTAATCGACCTATATTGTGTGTCTCAGTAGCGAAAAAGTAAATATCGGTAAAGATTAGGCAACCATTAGTGTGAGAAAAGCGTCTACAATATGCTGCCACAAGGTCTAAAAACATAAGTCATAAAAAATAAAAGCGATAAGGTAGCAGTAAGATATGGGGATTAAGCGTCAGTCATGGACAGATGATAAAAACAGTCATGCAACTGAAACAACATCTGGGCTAAACCGTCGGCAATTTCTACGTCGAATCGGTGTGAGTGCAGGCACAGCAGTATTAGCGAGCCAAGGTATGTCTCAAGCGCTTGCAGCCAGTCCTATCGAGTCTGGCAATAACTCGCAGCTGACCAAGGATGATCTGCCAACTTCGTTATTGGATAATAGCTCATCATCACAAATGTCACGGGAATCACTGACGCAGGCAGGTTGTATCACGCCTAAGATTGAGACACGACTTTTTGCCAGCTCCAATGTCGGTGGTAGTGATGAGCGTAATCAGTTGGCATTAGATCGCGTGGCTTGTGCTGGGTTTAAAGTAGAAAATCCTGCTATTACCAATCGTCAGTATTTACGCTTTGCAGGAACGGACTCACAACGTGCTAGCGATTTTCAAAACCTTGCCACTGGGGCAATAGCCGCGCCAAAACTACTGCTAGGTGTGCGCGGTGGTTACGGTGCCATGCGCATATTGCCTATGGTGGATTGGTCGACGCTAGGACGGATTATGAAAGAGCGCGGCACGATACTCGCAGGCTTTAGCGATGTGACGGCTATTCAGTGTGCGCTATTGGCAAAAGGGTCAATGAGCTCACTTGCCGCGCCAATGCTCTATAGTGAGTTTGGTAAAACCACACCTGATAAAGTCAGCTGTCAGCAGTTTGTTGAAGCACTGACCAATCCTACTCTGACTATCAGCATACAAGATGCCTCGCTAACCAGTCAGCAGCTACCTGCCATACTGACAAAAGGTGAGCCGAAACCGTTAACTGGTACGATTTGGGGTGGTAACTTAAGTGTCGTATCAGCGCTGGCAGGTAGTGAGTATTTACCACGTATCGATGGTGGTATTGTGTTTTTAGAAGATGTCGGCGAGCAGGCGTATCGTATTGAGCGCATGTTATATGACTTATATCTCGCAGGTGTGTTTAAAAATCAGCAAGCGATTGTATTTGGGGCATTGTCTGGTACGGGCGAGGACAGCTATGACAAACGTTATGATGTTGCCACAGTCATTCGTCAGCTGCATGAATTGACAGGATTGTCGATATATAGTGGTATGCCTTTTGGTCATATCGGCAAAAAATACAGCTTTCCGCTAGGAGCGATTTGCCAGCTGAGTCCTAATGCAAATGGCGGCTATCAGTTGGCATTTACCGATTATCCAACCATCAAGGCTGATGCCATCCAAGTAGAAAGCTTGTGGCAGACTGCTTAAACGCTAATCACTGTCCTTTTTAAATAGCCAACCGTGAAAATTTATCTTGGTACTCTTTAGGCGTCAGCTCTGTCGCACGTTTAAATAGACGCGTGAATGAAGAGATATCATCGTAGCCTACTTGATCGGCAAGCGACTTTATCGATACATCGCCTAATTCAAGTAAGCGTTTGGCTTGTTCAATTCTAACGGCCTGAATATATTCAATCGGTCGCATCGCCACGCAGGACTGGAAGCGCCTGTTTAAAGTGCGCGGGGTAATATTTACCATAGCGGCTAAACTACTGACCTGCAAAGAATGCTGAAAGTTTTCTTCGATATATTCTTGGACTTGTTTAATCAAATGGTCGGAATGCGGCTTGTGCAAGGTCACATTAGTATAGCTATTTTGACTACCTCTTTTGCTATCAATAATTTGGGTTTTTGCCACTTGTGTAGAAATCTCACGTCCGCAGTACCGCTCTATCAATAATAGCCCCAAATCATAAAAGGCGCTGCCACCAGCTGCACAAAATATATTGCCTGACTGGTTTGTTGAGTCGCTTCTTGAATGGGTAACAAATTGATTCTCTTGTAAGTCCACCAATGGAAAATCTACCTTAAACTTATTGGCATAGCCCCAGTGTGTGGTGGCTATCTTATGATCTAATAATCCCGCCTTTGCCAAAAAAAATGCACCGCTACAATTGCTTGCTATATCGGCCTTGGTATTCGCAAGCCGTACTAAATGTGGCAGTAGCTCACTGTTCTGCGTCAATACCTTATCAATAGAATCGCCAATGGTGGGCACAAGCAATAAATCGCACTCTGTCACGTCTCGGATATCACAGTGGGCTTGCATGATTAAGCGGTTGCTGCACCTAATATCGCCGCCACCCAAGCTTGCGATTTGCACATTAAACCGTGGCTCTACAGACTCATTTGAAAAGCGCTGCCAGCTGACCCCTGTGAATGAAAACAAGTCCAGTGCGCCAGATAGTACACTACCGAGCACGCCATCGAAGCCAAGAATAATCATTTTAAAAGGTTTGAAATAGGGCATAAGACACTCGTTTCCTTTGCTGTGCTTACCAAAATAGCCATTATTTGGTTGATTTTAACTGGTTAGATACTCTGTTTATGTCTTATTTGACCATAATTATGTCATAAATGACAATACGGACAGGTATCAAATTAGACTAATATCAATTGATAACCACATTTAATCAGTTAACGAGAATACTATGGCCGCAGATACCCTCCTAAACGATTTTGAATTACCTTTCCAGTTGTATGATGTACTAGGCACGGAATCACTCACCGAGCACGCAAAGTTCTCAGAACATAGCCGTGAGACATTTGATGCTGTATTAGAGACGGCAAATAAGATTGCGACAGATTTATTTTTACCGCACAACCATATTGCGGATAAGAACGAGCCGCAGTTCGATGGTAAAAAAGTCAGCATGATAAACGATGTGAAAGTCGCTTTTGATGCGTTCCGTGAGTCAGGGTTTATCGCCGGTCGTTATAGTTTTGAAGACGGTGGTATGCAACTGCCTGAGACGGTGATGACTGCTGTGGCAGGCTACTTTATGGCAGCCAATCCATCAACGACTGCCTATCCATTTTTGACCACGGCGGCAATCAACGTCATCTCGCATTTTGCTAGTGATGATATCAAAGCAGCCTTTATGCCGCGTATGCTGACAGGTGAATTCACCGGCACCATGGCATTGACTGAGCCGCATGCAGGTTCGTCGCTTGCCGATATCAAAACCATCGCTGTAAAACAGGATGATGGCTCGTACCGTGTCAAAGGCAGCAAGATTTATATCTCAGCAGGTGATCATGAGTTGTCTGACAATATTGTACATTTGGTATTGGCCAAAGTGCCAGGTGGTCCAGGCGGCGTCAAAGGTATCTCTTTATTTGCCGTGCCTAAGTATCGCTTGAACGATGACTTGTCTGTTGGCGAGCGCAACGATGTACATCTGACTGGACTGATTCATAAGCTTGGTTATAGAGGTGCAACTTCTACGGCATTGAGCTTCGGTGACGAAGGCGATTGTCACGGGTATTTAATCGGCGAAGAGCATTTTGGCTTGCGCTATATGTTCAAAATGATGAATGAGGCACGTATTGCAGTTGGTTTTGGCGCTTCTATGATTGGTTATCGCGGCTATCAGTACTCGCTAGATTATGCCAAAGACCGTACACAAGGTCGCATTGCGCCAAACAATAAGCCTGAAGATGATGCAACGGCTATTATTCAGCATGGTGATGTAAAGCGCATGCTATTGGCACAAAAAGCCTATTCTGAAGGCGGCATCTCATTATGTCTATATGGTTCAAACCTAATTGACCGTATCAACACTTGCGAAGACGAAAAACTAAAAAATGAGCTAACCGAGTTGTTGGATTTGCTAACGCCAGTGCTAAAAGCATGGCCATCTGAGTATGGCCCAAAAGCCAATGACTTAGGTATTCAAGTATTGGGCGGCGCAGGCTATACGCGTGAATATCAGGCTGAGCAGTTTTGGCGTGACAATCGTCTAAATCCTATCCATGAAGGCACAAACGGTGTGCAGGCATTAGATTTGTCATTCCGCAAGTTATGGCAAAAAGGTGGGTTGGGTATTCAAATCCTAAAACGTGAGATTACACAAGATTTAGAAAGCATCACGACACCTGAGAGCGCACAACTTGCAGGCAAGCTGATGCCTTATATGGGCCAGTTGCATGAAGTGCTCGTGCATTTGGGCAAAGTGTTGCAGACAGAAGAAGCGCTGACATTGACTGGTAATGCTCAAGCACTAATGAATATTTTTGCCTCAATTGTACTGAGCTGGATTTGGATTCGTCAAGCCAGTAAAGCTGAGCAGCTACTAAGTACGACGCAAGATGTCGAGCAGCAAAACTTCTACAAAGGCAAGATACAAGCGGCCAAATACTTCATCGATTGGGAACTACCATTAGTTAAACGCGACATCGAATTATTAACCAACACCAACTCAGTTTGCACTGATATGCAAACAGAATGGTTCTAAGGACAACTCTAAGGAAAGAGACATGACAACGATAAATAAACAATGGCGCCTAAAAGCAAGACCTGTAGGCGAGCCAAGCGCTGAAACTTGGGATTATACCGAGACAGAAATACCGACGATTACCGATGGTCAGTTGCTGATTAAGGTTGAATACATCTCTATCGATCCGGCGATGCGTGGTTGGCTGAACGATGCCAAATCTTATATCGCGCCAGTACAAATTGGTGAAGTTATGCGCGCCGGTACTGTGGGTGAAGTGATTGAAAGTAAGCATGAGAAATTTGCAGTAGGTGACTATGTCGCAGGTCACGACGGTGTACAGTCATATGCGGTCAGTGATGGCACAGGTCTGCATAAAGTTGATCCAAGTCTAGCGCCGCTGTCTTACTACTTAGGCGTACTTGGTATGCCAGGTATGACAGGGTATTTCGGTCTGCTGAAAACGGGTCAGCCAAAAGCAGGCGAAACGGTAGTAGTATCAGGAGCTGCTGGTGCGGTTGGTAGCTTGGTTGGTCAGATTGCCAAAATTAAAGGCTGCCGTGTCGTTGGTATCGCGGGCGGTGCTGAGAAATGCAAATTCTTGGTCGATGAGCTTGGGTTTGATGCGACGATTGATTACAAAAACGAAGATGTGAAAAAAGCACTAAAGAAAACCTGCCCAGATGGCGTCGATGTGTACTTTGACAACGTAGGCGGTGATATCTTAAATGACGTGCTTACTCAGATCAATCTGCATGCGCGTATCGTTATTTGCGGGGCTATCAGCCAATATAACAATACCACAGCAGTAAAAGGCCCATCGAACTATTTATCATTATTGGTCAATCGTGCTCGCATGGAAGGCATCGTAGTATTCGATAATATCAAAGAATATCCAATCGCAATGAAGGATATCGCTGACTGGATTCAGTCAGGCGATATGAAAGTAAAAGATCATATCGTTGAAGGTATCGAGACGTTCCCTGATACTTTGATGATGCTCTTTAACGGTGAAAATTTTGGCAAACTAGTACTTAAGGTAGAGGGATAGATCATGACACTGAATACAAATGGAATTGCATCAGATGTAGCTGGCAAACGAATTTTGATCACGGGCGGTGCGTCAGGCATCGGTGCAGCAAGTGCATTATTACTAGCCAGTCGCGGCGCAAAAGTCGTCATTGGTGATATGGCAGAAGAAATGGGCGAAGCAGTTGCTAAACAAGGTCAAGATGCTGGCAACAGTATCGTCTTCAAAAAAGTAGACGTGACCAGTGGTGATGAAGTGCGTGCGTTATTTGATTTTGCAGTAGAAACGCTTGGTGGCTTAGATGTTGTGGTAAACAACGCTGGTATCGACCACAAGCCTTCACCAATGCATGAGCTAAGCGATGATGATTTTGATCGTAATATCGCCGTGAATTTAAAAGGTGTGTGGCACTGTATGCGTGCTGCGGTCAATTGTATGCTGCCTAATGGCGGTGGTCATGTGATCAACGTCGCATCTATTGCAGGTCTGCGTTCAGCGCCTATGATCTCAGCCTACAGTGCAGCTAAACATGGGGTCATGGGTCTGACCAAATCTGCTGCCCATGAGTATGCTCGTGCCAATATCCGTTTTAACGCGGTATGCCCAAGCTTCATTGATACGCCAATGGTACGCAATACCATGGCAACGATGGATGAGCGTACGCAGCAAGCAACGATTAAGGCCAGTCCACTGCGCCGCCTAGGAAACGTTAGTGAAATCTCTAGTGCAATTGCATGGCTTGCCAGCGATGAAAGCAGCTTTATGAACGGTCATGCCTTCACCTTAGATGGTGGTATGCTAGCGTAACCGTGATCGTTGAGCGCTCTTTGTTCATTTCATTAGTGCTCGATAATCGCTGTTAGTTTTGACAGCGATTATCTGCGTTTAGTTATCTGATTTTAGATACACGTTTTAGATACATGAATTTAGCGCTCAAAAATTATTGAAAATATAAAATTTATAAAAATATAAGGAACAACGATGAAAGATTTATTTGATTTAACCGGTAAGGTTGCTCTAGTAACTGGTGCTAGCCGTGGTATTGGTGAGTCTATTGCCCGTCTATTGGCATCAAGAGGCGCGCACGTTATCGTATCTAGTCGTAAGATTGATGCTTGCCAAGCAGTCGCTGATAGCATCAAAGCTGACGGTCATAAAGCCAGTGCTTTCGCTTGTCACGTGGGAGACATGGAGCAAATTGACGCAATTTTTGAGCATGTCAAAAGTGAATTTGGTCAAATTGATATCTTAGTCAATAACGCTGCAGCCAACCCTTACTATGGTCATATCTTAGATACAGATTTAGCAGCTTTTGATAAAACGGTTGAAGTTAATATCCGTGGTTACTTCTTTATGTCGACGGCCGCTGGCAAAATGATGAAAGAGCAGGGTGGCGGTGTCATCTTGAATACCGCATCGGTCAATGGTTTAGTAGCAGGCGATAAGCAAGGTATCTACTCAATCACCAAAGCAGCTGTCATCAGCATGACCAAAGCATTTGCTAAAGAATGTGGCCCACTTAATATCCGTGTCAACGCGCTATTGCCAGGTTTGACGGATACTAAGTTTGCCTCTGCATTGACTACTAACGATAAAGTCTTAAAAATGGCGCTACACTCAATTCCGCTAGGACGTGTGGCTGAGCCTGACGAGATGGCTGGTACGGTATTATATCTAGTGTCGGACGCTTCAAGCTATACCACAGGCGCGACTATCGTTGTCGATGGTGGTATGCTGGCTTAATTAGATAATCTATATAGTCATTCCACTATAAAAAGTATTACAGCGTTAACCTCGCTTGAAGTATTACATATACATCTACACTCGGTTGCCTTGTACTACTTTTAAATTGAATCGACTATAAGACATAGGTTAGATAAGAAAAGTAATTGTTTAAAATTGCATTAGACTCAAGAACCGCATGAGATTAATTTTCATGCGGTTTTTTTGATTTGGTTTTTTAATAGAATGTCTAAGTAATCTTGGTTTTGCACTATCGAATAAATTGCTAATTTTAAATGAACATCAGCTGTATAGTGGCATAATAAATATGCTAATAGCTACTTGGACAACATGATGGAGTCACGCATGGATTCAATTATCCACAATAAAATAAAAACGATTTTTCAAAATAAAACATGGCTGTTTGTGCCAGCGACTCGTATTGATAGAGTGGCGAAAGCCTTTGATAGTGGTGCAGATGTGGTTATTGTCGATTTAGAAGATGCAGTGGCTTTAGAAAGTAAGGCAGCTGCCCGCGAAGCATTGCAGCAATATCACGACAGTGCAGGTTATCAGCCAATTTGGGTACGTATTAATAAGGCAGGTAGCGAAGAATTTTTCAAAGACATCGTGCTCTGTCAGAAAATGCCACATTTATCGGGAGTATTATTGGCCAAAACTGAGCAAGCAGAAGATATAGAAAGCGTACATCAGCTTACCAATTTACCCGTGATTGCATTGATTGAGAGTGCGATAGGATTGTATCAAATCGATAGTATGGCAAAAGCAGTTGGGCTAGCCGCGTTTAGTTACGGGTTTTTAGATTTGTGCAATGATTTGCAAGTACAAGTAGGAACGCCTTCTGCTGATATCATCGCCAACCAAATCCGCTATCAACTAATCCTGACGTCAAAAGTGCACCAATTATCGCCGCCCATCGATACCATTTATCCTGATTTCAATAACGAAGTTGGACTGAGCGAGCGAGTACAGTTATGGTCACAAATGGGCATGTCAGGAATGCTGTGTATTCATCCCAAACAAGTGGCGGTCGTCCAACAAGTATTGCAACCAACAAATGAGACTTTGTTATTTGCACAGCGTGTGGTTGAGGAGTATGAGCACAGTGGACAGGCAGTATTCAAGATAGATGGAGAGATGGTCGATGCACCAGTGATTGAGCGTAGTCGTCAACTGTTGGCAAAGTAGCAGGCCAATCCATAGTCGGCTCAATATAATTTAGATACTAGGGCGTGTCCTCAATCGATAGTTATCTAAATGGGTTAAAAATGGATAAATCTTACCAAATGGCGTCAAACAGCTGACTAATATCTCGATATTATCTGCGCTATTTTCCTTGTTTTTACCCCCATTCTTAAAATGAGGACATGCCCTAGAAAGCCGAGTGAGAGTATTACAAGCAGTATACTAAGCGAGACTGACACCGTACCTAATTTATAGAGTATTGACTATATAATGCTTTATCATAAACCATATCCATTCACATTCGATAAAAGCATACTATGATTTTCATTAATAATAATATTAGCCTCAATGATAACGAGGTAGAGATCAGCGCCATACGAGCGCAAGGCGCAGGTGGGCAGAATGTCAACAAAGTATCTTCTGCCATTCACCTGCGTTTTGATATTAACAACTCAAGTCTGAGTGATGAATATAAGCAGCGACTGTTAAATAGCAAAGATAGCCGAATAACCAAGGAAGGCGTGCTAATTATTAAGGCGCAGCAGTTTCGTACGCAAGAACGCAATAAAATAGATGCGCTTGAGCGGTTACAAAGCTTTATAACCAAAGCCACTCACGTGAATAAAACGAGAAGGCCTACCAAACCTAGCAGAAACGCCAAACGTAAACGGGTGGATAAAAAGACCCAGCGTGGTAAGACAAAGGCTTTGCGCGGTAAAGTAGATTTTTAGAGAGTTTGTGATAGTAGGTTTTGTCGTTGAGAAGTTGTGCGGCAGAAAACTTATAGAGCAAAAGCTGCAATAGGCTATGAGGTTTTTTTGAATTTAGAATGGTATAGGCGATTAATTGTCACCTATACCATTATTCTAGATTAACGACTTATTTAGAATGCACCATTAAGTCCAACAAATAGGCTGGTTGAGTCGTCGTCATCACCTTGTGAATGTGTGACACCAGCATTGGCGTTCAATAGACCAAAGCTTCTAGATAGGCCAAGTGTCATGGCAACGTTATCATCATCAGTTTCGACCATAGGCGTCTCAAAGCTGATATTTGGTAGCGTATTCAAACGTGCGGTTACCGCTTCGCGATTGTCACTCAGCTGCTTTTGGTAATGAATGTCACCAAATAAGTTGAGGTTCTCCATCAAGCTATGATTGGCTTTGAGACCAAGCTTGCCATATGTCGTAGAGTATTTCTGCTCATCGAACTGCATAGCAATGCCAGACATCTCTTTTTCTTTGAGTCCGTCAATTTTTACGCGGCTCGCTGTTGCACCGATATAAGGCGTGACGGCAATATTGCTCACTTGCATTGGGTAGCCTGCCTGCAAGTTGGCATAAAAGCGCTTGCCATCAGCATTTGACTTAAACTGTTGTTGGTTACTGCCTAGTGTCACAGCACGTGTGACATCGACATCCATGTTGCCAAATCCTGCAGCACCATTGATCTGTAAGCCGCCAAACTTGTTGCTATGATAGACACCAAAACCGATCTCTCCTAGATCAATATCACTCAAACCTGTGCCAACGTCTGAGTTTTCAAAGTCTTTTTGAGTGATGTTGCCGTATAAGCCTGTCACTGCATTGGCTGAGTTAGGATGAGAAAAATCTACGCCCAGCAATACTTGGGTATTATTATCACCATCAAACCCTGCAATTTCTTGATTAGCGACTTCACCAACGGCCCATAGTGTACGGGCAGGTTTTTGCTCACTGCTTTGGATTTGGTTGACATGTGACTGTAAGCGCTCATTGGTTGCAAGTCCGGTTGTCGTTGCAATATGAGGTAGTACACCGATTAAGCTAGGCGCTGTGACTACAGCATTTGCATAGTCGGCAATCATTTGATGTGCTTGACCAGTCGGGTGAATGCCATCAGCGAAAAAGTAGGTTTCGTTGGCATCAGGTATTTTTAGGTTGCTTGACCCGCAAAATAGTGAGCTATCAGTAACCAAGTCTTCAGTACAGGCTGGCGTGGTCATATTAGTAAATCCATAAGCCGTAGGATTACTAGCGATTTGTTGTAATAAGCTAAAAGTGTCTAACGGGATGATATTAGCCCCAGTACCCGCTACGCCACTCAGCATAAATTGATTGTATAGCCTGGTAGCGCCAGTACTTTGCGCCTGAGCAATAGGTCCTTGACCAATAGCTTCAGGGGTCAAACCAATATCAGGAATATTAGGCACTAAAATATATTTGGCACCATTGTCTTTTAGTGCCTGAATCGTTTCGGTCTGTCTTTCTACTGCGCCAAGTATGGTCGCTTGAGCATTAGCAGGATCTTCAGCTTCAGCCGCTTCACGTAAATCATTTGCACCGGCCCATACTACATATAGACCATTAGGGTCTACTTTGTTATTGGCTAAATAATTGTTTGTTTGAGTTTTGGCAGAGGCTACATCCACTGGAAATCCAAAATCTGTATTTATAACTTCTTCACCGGCTCTTGCCCCGCCAATAGCGTAGTTATTGCCAGTTTGATTTCCAAGATAGACAATGGGAACAGCCGTGGTACCTAGCTGCTCAGCGAATGAGGTCGCCCATGTGTTATCGGGATTGGTAGTGAACTGACCTGATTCTGTGAGTCCTAAGTTACCCTGAGTTATGGAACTAAAATAGCCACCATCGGTCAGGCTATCACCGAAAAAGGTGACACTGTCATAAGCATTTGCGTGAGAAATACCAGCGATAGATAGGCTGATAGCAAGCATGCTTTTGGTAAAAGTTTTAAGAGTGGTATGGCTAATTTTAGAACGTGAGGTATTACGAGGCATAGCGACTTCCTTGTCATCAATGTAATAGTTTGTCAACCGAGTGTAACCACTTTTTAGAAAGCTAGCAATCGTTTTGATTGTAAAATTGCAAGAAAACAGCCCAATCATAAACAGTATCAAAACAGCACTCCACAGTAAGATAATCAGGCCAAATGCGCATACAGATGTCACTGGCAGCAAGAGCAAAGTATAGTTAGGAGTATCAATACTATAGAGACTGGAATTAAGCTTGTTTTTGTGGACGCAATAATAAGGCAAGTCCAAGCGCTATAAAAGCGGCGATACCAGATATCATATAACTGATACTAAAGTCTCCAGTGGCTTCTGCAAGATAGCCTGCTGCCACTGGCCCGAGAGCCTGTCCACCTGAAAAGGCAAAAGTCAGCGCTGCGAGCGCACTTGCCGCCGCCGCAGGCCCGAAATAATCACCTGCAGAAGCTGCCATAATGACAGGCACACTCCACACTACTAAACCAAACAAGATAATAGACAAATACAGCCCTAAACTCCAATCAGTGAGTCCGACCAACAGATAAGCGATGGTAAGGAAGAAAAAAGCCAGTGCCAGACCAAGGCGTCTACCAATGTGGTCAGAAATCCAGCCAAACAACATGCCTGAGAACATGCTAAGCAGTCCAATCCATGCCCAAACACCACCAGCAGTCGCTTCACTTAGTTGGTACGAGCCAACCATACTGGTCACGATGAAGGTGACGTAAACCATATAGGTGGCGCCATAAATAGCAAAGATGACACCTAAATGTACAAGCAGCTTAATATTGCTACGTTCTAGCTTTTTCTTATTTTTAACAGGTAAGGTGGGTGCGCGCCCAAAAGGGCTTTGGCTGACATCGTCTGGATGATTACGAATCAAAGTAAAAGTAAGCCAAGCTACCGCAATATTAATCACGGCGAAAATTAGCCAACCTGTCTGCCAAGACAGTAGAGTAGAGATGGGTAAGAGTTTGGGTACGACAAAGCCTGATAAAATGATACCAAAGCCGGGTCCCGCCATGACCAATCCTAAAGCGAGCCCGCGGTGTGAAGGAAAAAACCAATGCGACATGACGCTCATCATTGGTAAGACTACGCCACCGCTACCGATACCTGTCAATACATAGAGCGCGCAGAGTACTGGAAAACTGGTGGTAAAAGCCATACCGAACATAGAAACAGCAATGAGGAGGAGGCTTGCCGTCGCAGTAATTCGAGTACCTAATCGAGGTAGAATAAAAGGACTTAGAAGCACTGCAACCAGATATCCTATCAGGTTGGTGAATCCTAAGATTCCGCTTTGAGTATAATTTAATCCTAAAGAAGATGACATGGATGGCAGTAACATGCCAAATGCGAATCGTCCTAACCCAAGTCCGCAGAACATTGCTACAGAGCCTGTCGCAGCGACTATCCAAGCGTAATGTAATTTACCCAATCTAAGGGGCGCAGTGTTATCTTGATTTCCTTGATCTTGACTGTTTTGTTGAGTCATTCCATTAGGCATCACGAATCTCCAACAAGTTGAAAATTCCCAATATATATCGTCACTAAATTTAAATCGTAGGTAATGACTTCCTTGTTTTGAATAGTATCCATTTCACACTCATCCTTTTGTGCTTAATCCCTATCAGTCCTTTATTAAATATACTTATAGCCTAAGTATACTTATGTCCAATAAAATTAGTATAACTGTACCTGAACGTTCGTTCAATCGGTGTCTAAGAAATCCTTGAAATGATTTGTAGGCTACAGTGTTGTATTCACACATAAAGAAAATGCCAGCCCATTTATATGGCTGGCATTCTGCTTGTTATTTTCTGACGGTTACTTACTGTCTGCTGTTTTTTGGATACTATCTAATATCAGTTTATTAGCTAGCCAAGTCGCTTACTCAATTCAGGAAAACGCTTGATCATGAATAGCATTAAGAGTAACGCCACAACTGCGATAGCCGCACCTGTGTATCCTACGCTAGATAGTGAAATGTGCGTGACGGCATAACCACCGAATAGCGCACCCGTACCAATTCCCAAATTAATAATACCTGAGAACATCGACATCAGCATGTCTTGCGCATTGACATCGACCATAATGATTTTGGCTTGCATCGAAATAATAAGCAGCATGAGCGCTGCGCCCCAAAGTAAGGCGATAAAGCTGAGCGCCCATACAGAGGTCACTGCTAGCAACAGCGCAAGCATAGACACGAGCATCAGTATTGTCGATATTAGCATCAATCTGGTATTGAACCGATCACCCCAACGACTGAAAATAACACTACCTAAAATTCCTGCTGCCCCGAATAGCAACAGTACAAAAGTTGCAGCGTTTTCACTGATATTACCGACTTGGCGCATGAACGGTTCTATATAAGAATAAGCTGTATAGTGCGCTGTAAAGACCAATAAAATAAGCAGGTATAGACAAACCAATAAAGGGTTTTTAAGTAGTTCTGGAATTTTTCTAAAAGACCCTTCAAACATACTAGGTAGCGTTGGTAAGAGTCTTGCTTGTAGAATAAATACAATTGAGGCAATGACGCCGATACCGCCAAAGGTCGCACGCCAACCAAACCATTGCCCAACCAAACGCCCCAGCGGTACACCCAGGACCATTGCTAGCGATGTACCAGTCGCCAGTACACTAAGCGCCATGGCTTTCTTACCTTCAGGCGCGACACGTATCGCGATTGCAGCTGTGATCGACCAAAATATCGCATGCGATAACGCAATTCCAACTCGGCTAATGAGCAGCACATCAAAGCTCCAGGCAAATACGGATAGCACATGACTGGCAATAAATACGGTAAAAAGACCCAAGAGTAAACGTTTGCGCTCAAATCGACTGGTCAATAACATTAGTGGCAATGACATCGCTGCGACAATCCAAGCATAGAGTGTCAACATCCAGCCAGTCTCTGCCGTCGTAATAGAGAAGTCTTGGGCAATGTCGCTCAACAGCGCCACAGGGACAAATTCTGTGGTGTTCATAATAAAGGCACTAACGCCCATCAAAAATACTTGAAAATACTGAGTTCGGCGAGCGTTTGAGCTGGCCTCAAGGTTATGTGTCATAAAGTCCAATACAGATGCGAATACTACGTGTGATAGGTCAAAGTGGGGTAGGCTTAATTAGAATACAAGGTTTGCGGGGCAAGATAGCAAGCCCACGTCGATCGTGAAAGGTGTTTTTTGATAAGGATTGTTAATTGGACGTTTATTGAAGATACTTGAGTAATATGAAACTATCGTTAATTATACTTATTGTGTTGGGCTCCTTGCTAACGACTAGACTACAATTGATTTAAAAAGAAGCGACACTAGTTGTCGCAAATAATTTTAAACAGCTTTATTTTTATGTGAGCTTATATTATAGTTATTAGGTCAGGCAAAATGACATGAGATAAAAAAACCAGTTAACCCTCGGAGCGCAATGCTTCACTTCTTAACTGAGTTTTTAAAGCGCTATTTTAGCGAAGTCTTTCTAGTAGTGTTATTTACGTTTAATCCTAAACTTCTGTGCCTGTACAAACCTAAAAAACCATATTTATTAATAAACAAAAAACTTAGCAGAAAAAAGCTCGTTGGCGTTGCAAAAATATTAGCAATGTAACAGCGAAAAACTGTGGCTAAAAAGTCTATCAGAATTAAAAAAATACTACCTCACCAAGTCGATTAATTTACTTAACTTTAGAGATAATGACGTCATTTAAACAATGGCGAATAGGCTCGGCTGGCTCGAAATCAGCATTCAGAATACAACAACAACGAAAAACTGCAGCTAAACAACCAGAATCAAAATAATAAGGATATAAATATGACGACATTAAAGTATCAGTTTGAGCAAAAACGGTTAGATAATTTCGAGTGGTCGGATGGCTCAAAGCTATCTGGTATAACGGCACTAACAAATGATGAGAGAGATCGAGTACGAAAACAGCCATTGTTTTACCTCGAAACGGTTTCTATAGACAGTTATGAAGATGATATTTATTTCGTGAACAATACTAATGAGATGCTCAGATGGGTAGCGCCATTTAAACCCTATCGAAATATAAACGAAGCACGAGCGAAGTTAGGCGATACCAGTGATGAAAACTTACGTAAAGTGACGCTCTATAGTGATGATATGGATAGCGTATATCAGGATGTACTGCCTAAGCAGGGCGTGAGGATTGGTAGCACTCATATCATGTACGACAGTGATGTGATGATGCAGTGGTTCGTACATGTGCCTTATAAAGGGCCAGATACTCATTATGCGATTTGGCAGTTTAATGTAGTGGAAAAGGGCGGGATTCGAGGAACTTATCCGTTGCTGTGGGATGACTTTAGTAAGCCCTCGCACATGGTGAGTTGTGACTGTTTGTTTGATCAAGCTGATATGCCGATAGAGGTCAATATTTATGAAGAGCGCTGTGCAATGCTTGACAGGCTTATCGGTTCATTTGGGGTGCCCAATGCTATATTCATATTGGCAATCAATGATGTGCTTTATCGTTATGGCGTGGGCTGGAGCGCGCCCTATAGTGAGTCGGATATACAAGCGTAAGACATTGCGATGAAACTAAAAGAACAAAAGCCAGAAAATGCAGAAACGGTGAAAGCTATTGTCCAAGCGGTTTATGACTTTTGGTTTAATGAAGGTTTTGCAAAAAATATCTCAATGCAGGCTTGTGAGGAGATTTTAAGCTTATATCAAGCGCAGGTTGATAGTTGATAGTCAAAAACCAGTTTAATTTATAAGCCAAGTTGTCAATAATAAGCCTAAATAATAATTAAAAAAGGAGAACCTTATGATGTTTCCTATTGAAAACAATGATACATTTTTACTGTTTTTTCATGGTCTTGATTCAAGTAATGAGACCAGTAAATATACGTGTATCACGCGTGAGCCTAAATACTGTCAAACGGTCAATTATCGAGAGAGTTTTGCAGAAATATTTGAAATTTATGATGCATTGATTCGCGAGAAAATCGCACAGTATCCACGAGTAGTGTTGGCGGGGCATTCGCTTGGCGGCTGGTTTGCCAATCATTTTGCTCATACATACAACTTGCGCGCGCTGTTGATTGCGCCTTGTGTCTATCCAAGTGAGGTATTGGCTGACCGTATCCCTGACGTGGCTGATATGAAGCTGTCTTTTCCCACAACCAATACTGAGATGGTACGAGTCATGGTAGAAGTCGACGATGAAAGCTTAGACGTAGCGGTCGCTAAACGAACCTTAGTGGATTTACCTGACAGCTGGGACGTCGATTATTTTGCAGGCGGTCATCACCGTATCGCTCGTAGTAGTGATGTCTGGTATCACGTAACTCATCTGTGCGAAGATCCCATCGTTTGGATGGATGAGTCAACATATCATGGTGAAGACTGATAGCGAGGACAGTCAAAAAACTGTCGCGACTGATGGATAAATAAACCGCTAAAATTAATTGATTGACATTAAAGACGATCGGTCATAATATCTATGAATGACGATTACTAAGCCAAAAGCCCGTCGAGGGCGTCCACCTAATGTTGAACGCGAGTTTACGGATACCCGTGAAGCTCTTTTGAGATCTGGGATGGAGATGTTGACAGAGCAAGGCTTTGCGACCACTGGTATCGATGCCATACTCAAACGTATCAATGTGCCTAAAGGCTCTTTCTACAATTATTTCAAAAACAAAGAAGCATTTGGACAGGAAGTGTTGCGGCAGTACGCGTTGTATTTTGCTCGCAAGCTAGATCATTGTTTTCTGAATGAGCAAGTATCTCCCATGCAGCGTATTAGTGACTTCGTTGAAGATGCTAAGTCGGGAATGATCAAGCATGAATTTCGACGCGGCTGTTTGGTAGGAAACTTGGGCCAAGAGATTGTCGTGTTGCCTGAGAGCTTTCGTTGTGAGTTAGAAAACATATTGCTTGATTGGCAGGAGCGTTTAGCGGCTTGCTTGCGTCTTGCAGTACAACAAGGACAGATACCTTCGAATAGTGATTGTGATGAGCTGGCTGCTTTCTTTTGGATTGGTTGGGAAGGTGCGGTTCTGCGTGCTAAGTTGACGCAAGATGTCAGTCCATTAGATACTTTTTTCCGAGGTTTTGTAGCAGGAATACAGAAGTAATTTTTTTATCCATATTTTTAGACGACTGGTCTAAATTATTTTTTACTCATTTATAGACGATTGGTCTAAATAGGAGCTACTATGTTTAATGCAATATTAATTGAAAAAAATGATGATGTTTATCAGTCTAATCTGACTGAAATACAGGATACGCAATTACCAGAAGGAGATGTCACGGTTCGTGTGGCATATAGCACGCTCAACTACAAAGACGGATTGGCCATTACTGGTCGTAGCCCTGTGGTACGCACATTTCCTATGGTTCCAGGAATTGATTTAGCGGGCACTGTCGAAACAAGCAGTCATCCTCGCTACAAAGTTGGCGACAAGGTGTTGTTAAATGGTTGGAGTGTGGGTGAGAAGTATTGGGGCGGTCTATCACAAAAAGCACGATTAAACGGTGACTGGCTTATCCCACTCCCTGAGTCGATGACTGAACGTCAGGCGATGGCAATTGGCACAGCAGGATATACCGCGATGCTTTGTCTAATCGCATTGGAGCGTCATGGACTGACACCAGAGCGTGGTGAAGTATTGGTGACGGGTGCTAATGGCGGCGTTGGTAGCTTTGCTATCGCACTTTTAGCCAACCAAGGTTACTCTGTCACAGCTTCTACGGGACGTCTAGAGGAAGCAGAATACTTAAAAAGCCTTGGTGCAACGACGATCATTGACCGTGCTGAACTGAGTAGTCCGGGACGCGCACTTGGAAAAGAGAGATGGACTGCCGCAATTGATTCTGTTGGTAGTCATACGCTGGCCAACGTTTGTGCTAGCACGTGTGAGGATGGTCTAGTCGCTACTTGTGGATTGGCTCAAGGCATGGATTTCCCTGCTACTGTTGCGCCTTTTATTTTGCGCGGAGTCAGTTTGCTTGGTATTAATAGCGTGACGCGACCTTATGATGAGCGTGTAGAAGCATGGCAGCGTTTGAGCACAAGCTTGGATATGACGCAATTGGATGCAATCACCAGAGAAATTGGCCTAAGCGAAGTCATTCCGACAGCCAGCGAGTTATTGGATGGTAAGGTTCGTGGTCGAATAGTCGTTGACGTCAATCGTTAGGCTATCAAGTATAACTTTTAATAATTCAACCCTAATACTTCGATGTTGTGCCTCTTTTTAATACATGAATAAGTAGTGGATCGAAATGTCTAAGATTGAATGCGCAAAGTGAAAAAAAATTATTCACAAACGGTCACAAATATCGGTATTTATTTTTTGTCATCTGATGTGCTATCATCGTTGAACGATCTATCGTGGGTTTAACAGTTTTGTTATCGCCGACCATGACAATAGTCTCATGGCGGCGTGACAAACCTTGCAACTTCCAGCACGATATAAAACAACTCTGGTAAAGCGCATGAGCCTGTACTCCGACAACCTCATTTGTGCCTGATTTTTTGCCTATTTGGGCGTATATCATACTTTTTCGTCGGAGTAACAGGAGTCTAAGGTGTTCAATATCATGAGCCACATTGCTAACCCATCTAAATATACCCGTCGTTATCACCCACGCCATTCTCTAGCGCAATATATTATCAATCAAATAGAGTCGCTTGAGCTGCGCCCGCAAGATATCGTCAAGCAAATGGGCTATCCTCTTAAACATACCATACCTGCCTATGACCGCCTACGCCATGTACTTTCGAGCAAATTCCTTGGGCTTGATGGTAGCTATATGGACAAGCACTTTACCGCTGATGAGTTTTTAGCAAAACTATTTGCCGTACTTGAGATACCGTATCAGCCATTCGCAGAAGATATTGCGCAGATTAAATATGGCTTGGCGAATCACTCTAACACGCTACCTAGATATAGCTTACGAGCGGAAGTAGATTTTACATTTACGAGTGCTGACAATTGGATGTCTCGTGGCGCGGCTTCACGTTTTGCGCAAGTACATCTGCCTAGCGGTTTTGCCAAATTAGACGATGCTGCACGTAAATCAGTGATTCAAGACAGCATCTGTGAGCATTATCAGCAGTATGAGGGCAGTTTGCCATACGACGGTATAATCAAAGCCTATCGACTGACTATTGAACAAGACAACCATGTGGTCGACCATGCAGAGTATGGATTGCCAAAATCTAGCAGTATCTAAAATGCTGTGAGTATATGAAGAGTGTAATAATCTAAGCTCATCGACTAAGAAGCCTTAGTATAAATTAGAAGACTCAGTATAAAAAAGCCTCACTTTATTGTGGGGCTTTTTGGTTTTTTACGTTATGTTTTCTTGTAAGAGACAAACACTGCTAAATATCAGTTTTATAAAATTCATTTTAAGCGTCAGGCTTCAGGCTTAGAGATGGCGCGCCATAAAATCACAAATAGCGCATCAAACTCTGCATTTAACGGTGTTTCTGTTTGGCGAATGGTATGCATTAAACCAAGTCGACTGATAAACCCCATAAACACATCAAAGAGTATGTGCAAAGGAACAGTGTCATTGAGCACCCCACGATTTTGTCCATCTTCTAATACCGCTAAAAACGCCCCAATTAACTCTTTGTTTTCATAGATTGCGATATTACGTATACGTGAGGCCGAGACAGAAGACAGAACCATCACCGCATCTGGATGCGAGTCTACAAAATCAAAGCAGACCCACAGTGTCTTACGTAGACGATCTTGTACGCTATCAATCCCTTGCAAATGATCCATAATTCGAGCGGCTAATCTGCCGAGCACAATATCCATAATGGTATAAAACAGCGTTTGCTTGTCTCCGAAATACTTGTAGAGCGTTTGCAAGGAAACGTTTGCAGACTTTGCAATCTGCGCCATCGTCACTTCATTCGCATCAAATCCTGCAAAGACTTTACGAACAGCTTGTTCAATTTTATCCAAAGTTGCGGGCCGCATATCGGATAGAGGCGCTAGAGATCGAGTTTGCGTGAGGCTATCTGACTGATTAAAGGTTTTCATATTTATCGCTTCTTAAAGTATTGGCTATTTGATATGTCCTACCAATTGAACAAATTGCTGACTAGTTCTCATTATTAAATTAATGAGTAATTTGAATTACCATTTTTATTTAATTGGTTGCGAACTGATTTTTCCTGTCCTAGTATAAGGCTTGATCATTAATAAGTACAAAGGGTTTTTAGTTCCTTTGAAACGGTAATATAAATTACCATAAATTTTTAAAACGACTTAGTTATAGTCAGTTCAATATAATTTCGATACAAGGAAACCGAGTGCAAGTTATACATTAGTATGCTTAGCAAGGATGACGATGTAGCGGATTTATATATACTTGACTATATAGTTTTATTCACTCCACCTTGTCAAGGATAGACACCATGAGTATTGAAAAGTTCACACCCAATTGGATGACCGAAGAACATCAAATGGTGCACGATAGCGCCCTGAAAATGTTCCAATCTTGGGATCCCAAGGACGAGCAGTGGCGCAAAAATGGCATGATTGATCGCGCTGCGTGGGAAGAGGCAGGCGAGATGGGGTTTCTGTGTGCGGCGATACCAGCTGAGTATGGCGGCGGTGGCGGGGATTTTGGCCATGAAGCGGCACTTATCTACGCACAGACTGAGGCCAATCAATCGGGATTTGGCGGTATGGTGCACTCAGGCATTGTCGCGCCTTATATTTTAGACCACGGTACTGAAGAACAAAAACAGGCGTGGCTACCCAAAATGGCAACGGGTGAATATATCGGCGCTATCGCCATGACCGAGCCTGGTACTGGCTCTGACTTACAAAACATCAAAACCTATGCGGTAAAAGATGGTGATGACTACATTATCAATGGTTCTAAGACTTTTATCACTAATGGTCAGCATGCCAATCTTATCCTATTAGCATGCAAAACAGACCGTGAAAAAGGCGCACAAGGCGTCTCACTTATCATCGTAGAAACTGATAAAGTAGAAGGGTTTGAGCGTGGACGTAATCTCGACAAGATTGGTTTGACCTCTCAAGACACCTCAGAGCTGTTCTTTAGCAATGTACGTGTACCACAAACCAACCTGTTGGGTACGGTAGAAGGTATGGGCTTTATCCAAATGATGCAGGAGTTGCCACGTGAGCGTTTAATCATTGCGCTATCAGGGGTTGGCTCGATGAAGCTGGCAATCAATTTAACCTTAGATTACGTAAAAGGGCGCGAAGCCTTTGGCAAACCTATTTGGAAGTTTCAAAATACCCGCTTTAAGATGGCGGAATGCTATGCCGATTATCTTGCTGCTAGCACCATGTGTGATGCGGCAGTAGATGCGATGTTAGATGGCAAACTGTCTGTACCGCATGCCTCATTGATCAAATATTGGGTCACCGAAAAACAGTGTGAAGTTATCGACGAATGCGTGCAGCTGTTTGGTGGCTATGGCTATATGACAGAGTATCCTATCGCACGTTTATATGCTAATGCGCGCGTGCAAAAAATCTATGGCGGCACCAATGAAATTATGAAAGAGCTGGCTTCACGCTTTATGTAGACGCTTATATTATAAGACTACGATAATTGTTGTTTATTTAAAAAATAAAAAAAGGATTTTTTATGACTGAGACTGCTTATATTTATGATGCTATCCGCACGCCACGTGGCAAAGGCAAAAAGGACGGTTCGTTGTATCAGGCATCACCGATTTGGCTGATGCGAACTTTGTTGAAAGAGATGCAACAGCGTCACAACTTGGATACCAGCTTGGTCGATGATTTGGTGCTTGGCTGCGTGACACCGGTGGGTGAGCAAGGTTCTGATATTGCGCGTATCGCTGCTATTGATGCTGGCTGGGCACAAAGTGTGGCTGGGTTAACATTGTCTCGTTTCTGTGCCTCTGGTTTAGAGTCTATTAATTTAGCTGCTGCCAAAGTCATGTCAGGTATGGAAGACATGGTAGTGGCAGGCGGTGTGGAGTCTATGAGCCGTGTGCCGATGGGCTCTGATGGCGGTGCTTGGTACATGGATCCGCGTGTGAATGAAGCGACGCATTTCGTGCCGCAAGGAGTGGGCGCGGATACCATCGCGACGCTCAAAGGCTTTAGTCGTAGTGATGTCGATGCCTTTGCTACCGAGTCGCATCGCCGCGCTGCACAGGCGTGGGAGAAGGGCTATTATGACAAATCTGTCATCCCTGTCACCGATATCAATGGCATGATGCTGTTAGATAAAGATGAAACTATCCGTCCTAATACCAATGTCGAGACCTTAGCTGGGCTAAAACCTTCTTTTATTATGCCGGGAAAAATGGGCTTTGATAGCGTTATTTTGGATAGATATACGACGATTGAAACCGTCAATCACGTGCATCATGCGGGTAACTCCTCTGGCATCGTTGATGGGGCTGCTATTTGTTTGGTCGGTAGTGCGGCGGCTGGTCAAAAAGCAGGGCTAAAACCACGCGCCAAAATCACGATGGCCTCAGTCATTGGTTCAGAGCCTGCCATTATGCTGACAGGTCCGACACCAGCTTGCCAAAAAGCCCTCGATAAAGCGGACATGCAAGCTTCTGATATAGATCTTTGGGAGATTAATGAAGCCTTCGCTGCTGTACCGATGAATACCGCTGATGATTTTGGAGTCTCGCTTGATATTGTCAATGTCAATGGTGGTGCAATCGCTATGGGTCATCCGCTTGGCGCAACTGGCGCGATGCTAATGACGACTGTCCTTGATGAGCTAGAACGTCGCGACCTAAAGACCGCTATGATTACGCTATGCGTGGGTGGTGGTATGGGAATTGCCACCATTATCGAGCGTGTTTAACTTTTCTCTAAAATAGACCTGAAAACCAATTAGACTAAAACTCAATATACAAAGAATCATTTAAGGGATAAAAATGATGACAAATAACCAGACAGCAGATAGCGTAATAGCCATTAATATACTAGAACATTTCTCTGCTCAGCGTGATGACGATGGTATCGTCACCGTCACGATTGACCAAAGTAAACGTAAAATGAATGTCATCGGTGATGGCTTTACGGAGTCGTTCGCCACGATAGTTGATAGTTTCATCAATGATGACGCCGCCACAGGTTTGATTCTCACATCGGCTAAAGAAACCTTCGTGGTTGGTGCAGATATCGATCAATTGAACCAGATAAAGACAGCCGAGCAAGCATTTGCAGTTACTGAAGAATTGAAAGGTAGTTTGCGCAAGCTTGAGACCTCAGGCAAACCTGTGGTCGCTGCTATGACAGGAACCGCATTAGGCGGCGGTTTAGAGCTTGCACTGGTATGTCATTATCGTATTGCCATTGACACGCCCAAGACTAAACTAGGTTTACCTGAGGTGAAACTGGGCTTGCTACCTGGTGGCGGTGGTACTCAGCGCTTACCAAGGTTGGTCGGTATTCAAATGGCACTGGAGCTGATGACTCAAGGCAAAGAATTACGACCATCTGCCGCAAAAGACATTGGACTTATTGATGCAACAGCTACTGATCGAGCAGATATGCTGAAGCAAGCTAAAGACTGGATACAAAATAATCCAAGCGCTCAGCAGCCATGGGATAAGAAAGGTTTTAAAATCCCTGGCGGCGATAGTAAGCATCCAAAGGTAGTTCCTATATTCTCTATCGCCCCGGCCATGGCCAATCAAAAATCACATGGCAACTATCCAGCGATTACTCACATTATGTCTTGTGTGTTTGAAGGGTGCTTAGTAGACATTGATACAGGGCTAGAAATTGAGTCGCGTTATTTTGCAGCTTGCGTACTGTCTGCTGAATCTAAAAACATGATCAACACCTTATGGACTCAGCTAAATAGCATCAAAAAAGGTCAGTCTCGTCCTCAAGGATTTGCACGCACAACCACCAAAAAAGTCGGTATTTTGGGCGCTGGCATGATGGGTGCTGGCATTGCGTACGTCACTGCCAAAGCAGGTATAGATGTCGTGCTATTGGACACGGATATTGTCAATGCTGAAAAAGGCAAAGCGTATTCTACGAATATTTTAGATAAAGCCATTAGCCGAAAGCGTGCTACCGAAGAGAAAAAACAAGCCCTCTTAACACGTATCACACCAACAGTTTCTTACGATGATTTGGCAGATTGTGATCTTATTATCGAAGCAGTGTTTGAAAACCGAGAAATCAAAGCCAAATGTACCCAGCAAAGTGAGGTAGTGATTCCAAGCACGGCCGTCTATGCGTCTAATACCTCAACGCTACCGATTACTGGATTGGCAAAAGCCAGTACGCGCCCAAACCAGTTTATCGGTCTGCATTTTTTCTCTCCCGTAGATAAGATGCCGCTCGTTGAGATTATCATGGGCGAGAAAACCGACGATGCGACATTGGCCAAAGCTTTCGACTATGTTGTGCAAATAGGCAAAACGCCTATCGTCGTCAATGACAGTCGCGGATTTTATACCTCGCGTGTATTTGGTACCTATGTGTCAGAGGGCATTGCGATGCTAGGAGAGGGTGTGCATCCGCGTAGCATCGAAGTTGCCGGACTAAAAACAGGGATGCCGATGCCGCCCTTAGCATTGCAAGATGAAGTGTCGTTGAGCCTTGCATTGCATGTCAGCGAACAGCAGCAAGCGGATATGGCAGCCGAAGGTAAGTCAATCGTAGTGCGTCCTTCTTATGACATACTAAAAACACTGGTCAATGAGCATGGGCGCGAAGGTAAGAAAAATGGCAAAGGCTTCTATGACTATCCAACAGAGGGCGATAAGCATCTATGGCCTGAGCTGGTAAATTTATACTCACCAAAGTCAGAGCAACCTTCGCAGCAAGATTTGGTGGATCGTTTAATATTTATTCAAGCCAATGAATCCGCTAAGTGCTATGAGGAAAATGTCGTGCGCTCAGTGGCCGATACCAATATAGGGTCTATCTTTGGTTGGGGGTTTGCACCACAGCACGGTGGTACACTACAGTTTATCAATGCAATGGGCGTGAGTGCGTTTGTTGAGCGGAGTCGTGAGCTGGCTGCGAAATATGGTGAGCGTTTTGAGCCTGCTCAAATCTTGTTAGATATGGCAGTCAAAGGTGAGGCGTTCTCAGATGACTGATAGGTATGTATCAAATCATGATCAAATGGAGGACTGTCTACAAGGGTTACGAGTGATCGATCTGACTCGTAACCTACCTGGGCCTTTTGCCACGCGTTTGCTTGCGGATTTGGGTGCGGATGTCCTTAAAGTCGAGCCTAAACAAGGTGATCCTGCTCGGGTATTTGGTGAATTATTCGCAGCTTTAAACCACGGTAAGACGACCGAAAAGCGTGACTTTCATGACCCTAAAGCGATTGAAGCTATAAAAGCACATCTTAAAGAAGCTGATGTGATGCTGGATAGCTTTCGCCCAGGTGTCTTGGCAGAAATGGGGCTAGATGCTAAGACCCTGCATACCATCAATCCAAAGCTAGTAATAGTGTCAATCACTGGCTATGGCGTAGCAGGCAATTACGCAAAAGAAGCTGCTTATTTAAAAGATGCTGACTCAAATAATGGCTCTCAAGTGAATCATGACTGGGCCAACAAAGCCGGTCATGATATTAATTTTATGGCTATGAGCGGTGTACTAGATCAGCTAAAAACAGCGCAGGGTGAGCAGGCTATGCCTAATATCCAGTTTGCGGATTTGGCAGGTGGTAGTGATACAGCAGTGATAGCACTGTTGGCTGCCGTATTTGCCGCGCAGCGTACGGGCAGGGGACGACACATTGCTATTAGCATGACTCACAGTTTGTACAATCATATGGTCATGCCAAAGGTCACAGGCAAACTGATTAATAGCCTTTCAGGAAATGGCTTAAACGACACTCTACTGCCGCATCATGACTTTTTAGGCGGTGCATTACCATGCTATCGACTGTACCAAACCGCTGATAAGCGGCATATGGCGGTTGGTTCCTTAGAGTTGAAATTTTGGCAAGGTCTATGTGAGGTATTGGAACTACCGTCGCTTAAAGAAATACACTGGCAACTTGGTATCATGCCCAATAGGCCTGAGAGTCAAACAGCGACTAAAACAATCGCGGAAAAATTCGCCAGTCAAACGCTTGAGCATTGGCAAGGCGTATTTGCGGCAACGGATGTCTGTGTGACCCCTGTGCTGAGTTTGCAGGAAGCCAAGGCTCACCCTTTGTTTGCGCATCAAGATGAACATCAGGCAACCTCAGGGTGGCAGCAAGTGAATTAGTATGTAAGTAGCTTTAGAGAAAAGTGAAAGTTGGATTAACCCTTGAAAGCGATATCAAGATCCTGCTGGCTAGTATTGTCTTTTTAGTCTGTATTATTCTGACTGCATGTCTAAACCAGAGTGATTGAACTTGTATATTTATAACTGTCTATCTAAAATTGCCTGAATAAGAGACAATACGCCCATAAATCCTAAAGTCTTACGGTACTGAGCAAATAGTAGCGCGTTTAAAGGCCCTTAGAGATTGAGCAATACAGACATTTAATAAATCTAACTTAAGCAAAAAGGCAGTTCTGAATGACCAAACATAACCCGTATAATTTTTTACCTTTGCAGCCAACAGGTAGAAACGAGACCAATACTGCTAATACCTATGCTCCTGAAGATATGATTAAAATATACGAGCAGCAGTTTCTCATTCAAGTGCCGGAAGAAGAGCTGACAGAGTTTTTGCCAGCGTTAAAAGCATTCTATGATATCGATAACCATACCTTAGACGTCAGTGCCATTATTTTCGATGCAATTGCAGACTCTGCTATCATTTATAATCACAAAATCAAAGTCGGTGGCTATCAGATATTAGGTGAGTTGATAGAAGAGGCGATTGAATATGATGAAGATAACAAAAGTGATGAAAGCGCTGAGAGTGAAGAGATTCAAGCCTATACATTAGAGTGCCAACGTACATTTTTTATCAATGATGTAGAAATACCTTATCATTTCAACCTATTCATTTATGGCGACGGTTATTCTACTTTGACCAAAAAAGAAACCGTATTAGAAAAAATGTACTGGTTTGTTAGAGGTAGATTTGAAGAGGATTTATTAGATGACACTGAAGATAACGACAGCTTAGAATCTATTAATGCGCAACTAGCCAGTTTAGGTATTCGTGAAATGGATCTGACGACTGTAGATGAGATAATCAGCTATGTAGAAGGTAGTATCATTGACGATCCAATGGTGGACGAGCTTAATAAACTGTTAGATGATGCTGAGTAGTGTGGAAGATAAGTTAGTAGAGTGATCCAACGTCAAAAGAATAGATTTGAAAATAAAAAACTAGAAAAAAGCCTCACTGCTCGTATGATGAATGGTGAGGCTTTTTAAATTCCTAACCTCATAAATAAGTTCTTTTAACATCATCCAAAATTACATGACGCGATACATTTCTAGGTTTTTACCCATCTCCCCTCAAAGGGTCAGTCGATTTCCTATATAATGTGAGCTGTTTCATTATTGTTGATCCATTCAATTTAGGCTTTTTTCTTAGTAAAAAAAGCTTCTTATCAGGTAAAACGGTGCTTTATGTTCAACGCTTCCTCGACTCGTTTAAATAAATACATCAGCGAAAGTGGTATTTGCTCTAGGCGAGACGCTGACCGCTTTATTGAACAAGGTAATGTATACATCAATGGCAAACGTGCGTCGGTCGGTGATCAGGTGGTTGCTGGTGATGCAGTAAAAGTCAACGGGCAGCCTATTGAGCCACGAGAGCCCGATGATTTTATTTTTATTGCATTAAATAAGCCAGTAGGCATTGTAAGTACTACAGAAAGCTCTGAGAAAAATAATATTGTCGATTTTGTGCGACATAGTTTACGTATTTTTCCGATTGGCCGTTTGGACAAAGATTCTCAAGGTTTGATATTTTTGACTAATAATGGTGATTTGGTCAATAAGGTACTACGTGCTGGTAATAACCATGAAAAAGAGTATCTAGTTACCGTAAATAAGCCGTTAACGGATAGTGTTATCGAAGGTTTGGCCGGCGGTGTGCCGATGCTTGGCAAGATGACCAAAAAATGCCCAGTGACTAAAGTAGCTCCTAATGTCTTTAACATCACGCTCGTTCAAGGTCTAAACCGTCAAATTCGCCGTATGTGTGAGCACTTTGGCTACGAAGTCGTTAAGCTTGAACGTACGCGGATTATGAATGTAAGTCTCAAAGGTCTTCCCGTTGGTGACTGGCGAGACTTAACCCCAAAAGAGCTGTCTGTGTTACTTAAATCTGTAGAAGATTCCTCTTCGCAAGACAATCATTCGAGCAAGAAATCTCGCAATGCGCCACGAAAAAAACCTCGTACGGATGCTTCGTCAAAGTCAAAACCATCTACGAAATCGGCAGGGGCAGCAAAGGGGCGTAACAAATATGCCAAGGACGATGCTAGAAAACCAGCAGGTTCTAAAGGTAGAGATGGACGTCCTACTGGTCGTGGTAAGCCGTCAGGGGGTAAGGGTAAGTCCGGAGGCAATGGAAAACCTACTACCAATGGCAGGCGTCCTTCGAAAGGACGAGGCTCTTCACGGTAATAATTTTTCACAATGTGACGGCTATATTTATTGCTGAAATAGCCGTAAGCTAAATAACTTTAGTCTTAATGAGATCATATTATGTTTAAAATAAAAGTAGAGCGCATTGTCAAAAAACCGATTGATGAGGTATTTGAAGCGCTGAGTGACCATGCCAGTTATGGCTCATTTAAAGCGGTGGGAGTGGCTAAGTTAGTAGCTGAAGGTGACGAGGAGCGCAATGGCGTCGGAGCTTTACGCAGCATTCAAACGGGACCCGTTAAGTTTTGGGAGCGGATTACAGCGTTTGAGCGTCCTACTCATATGCAATACCAAATCGAAAAATCTAAACCCATCAAAATGCGACATGATAAAGGCACCATTGATTTAAAAGACTTGGGCGATGGCACCACACACGTGACTTGGGTGTCTGAGGGTCGATTGATTGTACCATTGCCATTAGTCGGTCGCCTATTTGACCGTCAAATGCAGAAACAAGGAACCATAGGGTTTAGTAGCATACTCAAATCTATAGAAAGCCGCTAATCTAGCGGCAATGTTGGGTTTTTTGATATCACTCTCTGGTGATGGCTTATTTTGTTTGAGCCATCACTGTCAGTTTTAATTCGCTTTATTCTTAGTAGCTTCAATCTCGTTAAAACGCGCTAACTGCTCTGGCGTTGCTTTCTGTTGATATTTCTCTTTCCACTCAGCATAAGGCATACCATAAACAATCTCGCGCGCATCTTCGTATTCGATTTCAATACCACGCTCTTCACCAGCCGCTTTATACCATTTGGATAAACAGTTACGACAAAAGTCGGCAAGGTTCATTAGCTCAATATTTTGTACATCTTTACGCTCGTCTAAATGAGCTAGTAAGCGACGAAATGCCGCGGCTTCTAATTCAATATTTGATTCTAATTTTGCCATAATATTTTCCTAATTGTAGTTGAGCCATTTCAAAACTAAAATGATACTAACGATATAAATATTTCGCAATCTGTGTCATTAATTAGAATGCACTGTAGTGATAGTCAACTCTAATAGTACTATAACTTTAATAGTTGAAAAGAAATTTCAGTTTTAGAAAGTGGTCACGTTTTGGTCGCGGTGCTAATCTTTAAGCTTTTGATATATTAGATAAGCTTAGAAATTGCACTGAATAGCTGATACTGAAAATCGCTACAATCCCTGAAAATAAGACAAAAAAAATCCTCACTTCCTATTTAAGGAGTGAGGATTTTAGTGCTTTTTCAAGCCATATTTGGAGCGGGAAAAGAGATTCGAACTCTCGACCCCAACCTTGGCAAGGTTATGCTCTACCACTGAGCTATTCCCGCTAATTATCAATTAACTATCGTCAGTTGATGAAGGCGTATTATACGCAGTTTTTTTTAGGTGTCAACACCTATGACGAAAAAAATTAAAGTTATTAAAATAGGCATGTCTTCTGGCCATAGATATATGTTATAACGGTTTATTATAATATGTATTCCAAAAGCTTTGTAGTACATAAATAAGCTGGGACGCACTTTATAATTTAATCGTAATCACATTCACAATTATCAATACTTACAAAGATAAGTCATAAGGATAAAAAATGAGTCAACAATATACCATCGCTGATTATTTGTTTGATCGTGTCGCAGAAGCGGGTGCATCTGAGATATTTGGCGTACCTGGTGATTTCAATTTAACTTTTTTGGATAACGTTCTCGCCTCTGACAAGCTACGCTGGGTGGGTAATACCAATGAGCTAAATGCTGGCTATGCTGCGGATGGATACGCACGTGAGCGTGGGTTTGCCGCCATGGTGACGACTTTTGGTGTAGGGGAGTTGTCAGCGATTAATGCGACGGCAGGCTCTTTTGCTGAGTACGCGCCTGTATTGCATATCGTCGGTGCACCAAGCACAGCGCTACAAGATTCAAAGCGCCGTATTCATCACTCGCTTGGTGATGGTGTATTCAATCATTTTATTAAGATGGTCGAGCCTGTAACTGTGGCACGAGCGCAGCTTACTCCTGAAAATGCTGCCTCAGAAATTGATAGAGTGATTCGCTTGATTCTCAAAAAGCATCGTCCAGGTTACTTACTATTATCACCAGACGTCGCGCGTCAGCCTATCTATCCGCCAACGACTAAGTTGATCGATAGTCAAGAAGACATTACTAGCCAAGCGGCATTATCAGATTTTAAGCAAGCATTAACAGAGTTTTTGCCAAATAAGACCACGACACTAATGGCAGATTTGATGGTACATCGTTTGGGATTGCAGTCACAGCTCAAAGCACTGATCGCTGATACCAATATTCCTTATACCACGCTGTCTTGGGGCAAGACGCTGCTCGATGAGAATAGTGATCGTTGGGCAGGCACTTATGCGGGTGTTGCCTCACGTCCAATTGTGAAGGATGCGGTAGAAAACTGCGAATGCCTTATCAAAGTAGGGGTGCAATATACTGACACTACTACCGCAGGGTTTAGCCAAGATATCAATGAAGATGTGGTCGTAGACTTGCACTATGAGCGTGCTTCTATCAGTGGTAAGAACTTTGCACCGATTGCGCTAAAAGATGCGCTGCAAGCCCTACATGAAGTGATGACCTCTGGCATTAACATCGTGCCAAAACCTTTTTGTGAAGAAGTTAAGCCACACGAACAAAAAGGTAAAGACAGTGAGGCTATCCGCCAAGATGATTTGTGGCATATTATTGCTGACCGCTTAGATCACAATAATTTGGTGTTTTCTGAACAAGGGACGGCCTATTTTGGTATCAGTGATGTGCGCCTGCCAGAAGGGGTAACGTCATATGGGCAGCCGATGTGGGGCTCAATTGGCTACACGTTACCTGCCAGCTTGGGCGCCGCAATCGCATCGCCAGATAAACGCAGTGTGTTATTGATTGGTGATGGTTCAGCATTGCTAACGATCCAAGAGCTAGCGGTCATGATTCAAGAGCGCATCAATCCTGTGATCGTCTTAATTAATAATGATGGCTATACGGTAGAGCGCGCAATTCATGGCGAAAACCAATACTATAATGATATTCCTAAATGCGATTGGCAAATCATGCCGCGAGCGTTTGGCGCGACAGAAGAAAACAGCCTATTACTCAAAGCAGAGACAGCAGGCGAGCTAAAATCTGCTTTCGACAAAGCTGCTGCGACTACCGATAAGCTTATAATGATTGAGGTGATTGCAGACAAGCATGATATCCCGCCATTGCTAGCAGACATCAGCGCCGCATTAAAGCCAAAAAAGGACTAAGTAATTCGTAAGAGCTTACTGAACAAAAGTAACAGCCCCATTTAGCAACTTAGCTAAGTGGGGTTTTTGCATTTTTTTATCATATGGATTAATTAATCAGCGATTGCTCTTATGTCAGTTTGCAGACTTTAGTATCATGGCGGATTGGGCTACGTTCAGCCTTTATAGTCAACAGGAGATGGACCCGTCGTGATTTGGTTAAAAATGCTTATCGGCGCATTGATGGTACTGGCGATTCAAATGTTCGCCCAAACCCGATTTTTCTATTTGGCGGCGCTCGCGCCACTATTTCCCACTTTTACGTTAATCAGTCACTTTATTGTTGGTACTGAGCGCAGTCCTGCTGATTTAAAGGTGGCGCTGATATTCAGTATGCTTGGCGTCATACCGCATTTGATTTATACCTTTGTGGTGTTTTTTAGCATCAGTTATATGAGTTTATACAAGGCACTGCTATTAGGTGTGGTCGCTTGGACGATTGCGGCTGCGATTCTAGTACTGACATGGCAATACATTCAGGGTTAAGTAATATTAAGACGTAAACTATTTTAGCCTAGCAATGGCATTTTGTGGGCTTCACTTTAATATTTGAGCGTTTTCTCTTGAAGTATTTTTATTGATTTAGTATTGGCTGCTAGTTCTGATAGTGATGCTGATATCATCATAAATAATTGTCATTCATATTTTGAATAACGGCCGCTTATGATAGGCTCACTGGTGTAATATCTACTAACAGCAAGATAACGAAAACCCCATCGTAATCAATTACTATTCTTAATAATAAAAAATAGGGCTCAAAAAAAATGGATACCTTAAATATCCTGTATCTCGTAGGCGCAGTACTAATTTTCGCCAGTATCATGGCGAGTACATTATCGGCGCGCTTAGGCGTACCATTGTTGTTGCTGTTTTTGATAGTGGGTATGTTGGCAGGCGAGCAGGGTATCTTGGGTATTGAGTTCTCTCAGTATGCGCTAGCCAATTTCGTTGGGCAGGCAGCCTTAGCCTGTATCTTGCTAGATGGTGGTTTACGTACGTCCTTTAAATCGTTCCGAGTGGGTCTAAAACCTGCGATTACGCTAGCCACGTGGGGCGTGTTGGTCACGGTCATGGTGCTAGGGGTATTTGTTACTTGGCTGCTCGATGTCGATTGGCGCTTTGGTTTGCTGATGGCAGCGATTGTCGGCTCGACCGATGCCGCCGCCGTATTTTCTCTATTACGTAATGGCGGCGTCAAGCTTAACGACCGTGTACAAGCAACGCTTGAACTTGAGTCTGGTGCCAACGATCCCTTGGCTATCTTATTAGTTACTGGTTTGATTGCCCTAAATGTTGATCCTGATGGTCAGACAGTGTTCGGCTTTTTAGTTTTATTGCTACAGCAGCTGAGCTTTGGGCTAGGTATGGGCTTATTGTTCGGTTATTTCTTATCCCGATTATTGCCCAAGGTGCATTTAGCAGAAGGCATGTACGCCATTTTAATCCTCTCCGCTGGCTTGGCTGTGTTTGCCGCGACCAATCTCATTGGCGGCAGTGGATTTTTGGCGGTATACCTCACTGGTGTGCTAATCGGCAACCACAAGGTGCGCTCAACAGAGCATGTCATGCGAGTGATGGACAGCTTTGCTTGGCTGTCGCAGGCGGTGCTTTTCGTAGTATTAGGGCTACTAGTCACTCCATCAAACGTTCTCAATGTCTGGCATTATTCGGTTGCAATCGCGCTCTTTATGATCTTTGTGGCTCGTCCTATTGCCGTCTATACCAGCGTCAAACCATTTAAATTTAAAGACAGAGAGATTGGGTTTATTTCTTGGGTTGGTTTACGCGGTGCAGTGCCTATTACCTTAGCGATTTTACCCGTCATGGCTGGGATAGATAACGCTTTTATGCTGTTTGATATTGCCTTTGGTGTCGTCGTTCTGTCGTTGATTTTGCAAGGTACGACCATCCCTACGATGGCCAATCTGTTTAAGGTACGTATTCCAACCAACAAAGATCCCAAAGAAGAACATGAGGTTTGGGTATCCGATAAGGCCAGTATCACGCTGTATGAGTTTGAGGCAAAGTCGGGTGCATTTGCCATTGGGCGTCATCCTATGGGTATCTCCAAAGGCATCAACCCAGATGAAATCAGTGTCTTTGCGCTAGTGCGTAACCAGCAGATCGTAGTAGTCGATGACAACACAAAGCTAAAATTCGGTGATAGTGTCTGGTATGCGATGAGAGGCAATCACGCGAGCAAAATCGCCAAGATTTTCAATGACACGACATTAGATCGCAAAGCTATCGATGACTTCTATGGCGATTGGTTACTATCACCGAGTGTCAAGCTTGGAGACTTGCCGTTTTTTACAGGAATTATGGCATCTGAGACACTGGTAAAAACACTCAAAACGTCCGATGAAGACAGCGTAAAAAACATGTGGGAGCAGACGGTGGCCGAGTACGTTAAATCACATTTAGGTACCGCGCCAGTGTCGGGCGATACCGTTGTGGTGAGTGACGAGTGGTCATTGGTTATTAAGGAAGTCGATGACAAAGGGAAGCTAAGAACCATTGGCCTAAAGTACCAACAACCGTCTGCAATAGTGTAATAAACCTAGTGGTATCTTATAACAAGTTCATCATCTTATTCAAAAAGTCAGCCGCTTGTTTAGGCTGATTTTCTCGATATGCCCAATGGTGCTCAACATCATAGCTTGCCTCATCAGGCAGTAGTATTTTCATCAGGCCCATACCCTCATAGCGCTTTGCTAAATCACGCGGCAAGTAACCAACATGGTGACCTGCAAGGATAAGCTGCGCTGTCGCCTCCATATGATAAGTAGTCGCGCTTAATGTTTTGGGGCGAATATGATTGATATGATGCTCTACCACATAGCCTCTTTTTATCCACGGATAGTTCTGTTCTAAATCCTCAAAAGTTAATCCTTCAGAGTTGTAAAACAGCCTATGCTCGCGTCCACAGCAGACCACTTGTTTTTCAACAAATGCTGGCTTAAAAGTGAGTAAAGGTGGAAAGCTGCCAAAATAACCCACACCAATATCACTCTCGTTACTTAAGAGCTTTTCTAACATGCTCTCAGGACTTTGTACGTCGATAGAAAAGTGTATTAACGGGTTATTACGGTAGCTGTTGGCTAGACGTTGTCTAAGTGCATCATAAAAAAACTTGGGCATCTGATCAATCAAGCAAAGCCTGATGTGCCCGCCGTGAACTGAGTCTAATTGTTTAATATAATGCAGCTGATGTTGAAAGCTGGCGACTGATTCGGTAAAGCCCAAACATGCCTCGTAAACAGCGGCACCGTCCTCTGTGAGTTTAAATCCTGCTCGACCACGATGACACAGCGTCATGCCTAAGCGATCTTCTAAGTGGGTTAAATGTCCACTGATGACAGAAGTAGTGACATTCAAACGCGATTGAGCGGCCGTCACACCTTGGCACTCTACGATAGCCATAAAGCTACGTAGTGTTTTGATGTCTATCTTTATCAGTTCATCCAATATCAAAAGCGGCTCCTTATTTATTAAATCAATATTATCTTTTTTTAATCGATACTTCTTTTCATAAACTTCTGATAGTGACCTATAAGCGCACTTTACTACGAAAAAATAGAAGTTTACTTCTAAATTTTACCATGGTTCCTTCTCTTATATTTATGTATTGTCAATGGCATGTAGCAAATTGTGTACTTAAACCAAATAGAACAAGGAAGTAACTTATGACATTCAATCAACCATTAAGCGGCAACGATATGCCAAGATTTGGCGGTTTCGCTTCTATGATGCGTCTGCCAACTCAAGCCGATGCTGAAGGGTTAGATGTGGCGTTCGTTGGCGTACCTTTGGATATTGGTGCATCCAACCGTAGCGGTGCAAGATTGGGTCCTAGACAGATTCGTGATGAGTCAAGAATGATTCGTCCCTACAATGTGGCCACTCGCGCTGCACCTTTTGAGTCATTACAAGTCGCTGACATCGGCGATGTGCCTATCAATACCTTCAACCTGCTAAAAAGCGTTGATATCATCGAAAAATTCTATACCGATAAAATCGTCAAACACGGCGCGATTCCTCTAACACTAGGCGGTGACCATACTATCGCGTTGCCTATCCTGCGCGCACTTGCCAAAAAACACGGCCCAGTCGGTATGGTACATATCGATGCTCATGCTGATATCAACGATGACATGTTTGGCGAAAAAATCGCTCACGGTACACCGTTCCGCCGTGCTGTTGAAGAAAACCTCATCGATGGTAATCGTGTGGTACAGATTGGCCTACGTGGTACAGGCTACAGCGCTGAAGAGTTTGACTGGTCGACTGAGCAAGGATTCCGTGTGGTACCTGCCGAGGAATGCTGGTATAAGTCGCTAACACCGCTTATGGCTGAAGTACGCGAAAAGCTAGGTGATGGTCCTGTCTACTTGAGCTTCGATATCGACGGTATCGATCCTGCATTTGCACCTGGTACTGGTACTGCTGAGATCGGTGGCCTGACATCTACTCAAGGTATCGAAATCATTCGCGGTATGCGCGGTCTAGATGTGGTAGGTGGGGACTTAGTTGAAGTATCACCACCGTATGATCCATTTGGTAACACCTCGGTATTGGCGGCGAACTTATTGTTCGAGATGCTATGTATCCTGCCAGGTGTACGCTATGACGACAAGGTTAAGGCGGTTTACTAATTGACATCATTTATTACCTCTATAATGAGCAGCCTTTGCAGCCAGTAATTAGTGACTAATAATCGGCATGAAAGAAAAAATACAAAGGTTGTTTTGAGGTATTGATAATTATCTGAATATTCAGCAAAATTTTTTAGGATGACTGACCCATGACCCAATTGACGCAAATGCCTTCTTCTTTGTCTGACACTTCATCACTGACCTGCGGTGAGCTATTGGTGCAGTGGCTAGAGTATTATGGTGTAGAGACCGTTTTTGGTATCCCTGGTGTACACACGGTAGAGCTGTATCGCGGCTTGCCTAGTACCAATATCCGTCATGTGACACCGCGTCACGAGCAGGGCGCTGGGTTTATGGCGGACGGTTACTATCGTGCCTCTGGCAAGATTGGCGTGTGCTTCATCATCACTGGCCCTGGTATGACCAACATTATGACGGCGATGGCGCAAGCACTGGCTGATTCGATACCGATGCTAGTGATCTCTAGTGTCAATAAAGTCAAAGACACGGGTAGTGGCGAAGGGCATTTGCATGAGCTTCACGATCAGCAAGGCATGATTAGTAAAGTAGCATTGACGAGTAAGACTATTTGGCAACCTGAATCGCTACCGAAAGTCATTGCAGAAGCTTTTGCCTTATTTAACGGTGCACGTCCTGGCCCTGTACATATTCAGCTGCCTATCGATGTCATCACCGCTGATGCCCGTCATGTTGCTAAGCCGCCTAAGTTAAATGCTGTAGCAAATAGCGAAGCTGGTACAAATAGCTTGAGCCTACCGCAGGTCACAAGACCATTGCCGAATCCTACGCAATTAGACCTAATTGTACAGTCATTAAAAACCGCGAAAAATCCTGTAATACTTTATGGAGGCGGCTGTGTCGATGTCGATCACGATGCACAGCGATTGGCAGAGCTGATAGATGCGCCAACGTTTTTGACAATTAATGCAAAGGGTTTGCTACCACCTGGTCATCCATTAAGTTTGGGTAGCAACCAGTCATTAGATGCAGGCCGCGCCGTGATTAACGAGGCTGACTGGGTGTTAGCGATTGGTACTGAGCTTGGTGAGACTGACTACGATGTGTTCTTTAATGGTGGGTTTCAGATAAATGGCACGCTGGTCCGTATCGACTGTGATGCCCAGCAATTGCAGCGTCCATTTAGAGCAGATATCGCGGTGTTGTCCGACGCGCAGATGGCGATTAGTGGTCTATGTAGTCGCTTAGAAGGTCAGACATTCGATCATCAAGCACTGTCACGAGTAAACGAGGCAAAGCAGGCCATCTTAAAGGACGTAACGACAGATTTTGCGGGTCAAAATGCATTACTAAAGCTGATTAGAGATGAAGTAGAAGACGTTATTTTCGTTGGTGATTCAACGCAGCCTGTCTATAGTGGCAACCTTGGTCTTGAAGCCTTAGCGACGCGTAAATGGTTTAATTCATCGACGGGTTTTGGCACATTAGGCTATGGTTTGCCTGCTGCTATTGGGGCCATGGTTGGCTCAAATCTACCTGTCGTCAGTCTAATGGGTGATGGTGGCATTCAATTTACGATTGCCGAACTTATCTGTGCAGCCGAGCTTGAGCTACCATTGATTGTTTTGCTATGGAACAACCAAGGCTACGGCGAGATTCGTCGTTACATGGAAGAGGGCGGTTTACCACTAATTGGCGTCAATATCAAAACGCCAAATTTTGAGCCATTAGCAGCAGGGTTTGGGGCTGGCTATCGCAGAATCACTGATAAGCAGCAATTGCTAGACGCATTAAAGACAGACACAAAGGGTAAACAACCAATTATTTATGAGATTGATGAAGCAGATGACTTTCTAAAAGAAATGGCTGAGACAGTGACTTATTTTAGTTAATAGCCATATTGGCGCTAATGCCACGGATAATCACGAAACTGATAGTCACAGTTCTAAAAAACGAAAAAAAATGACAAACGCTGGTGACGCAAGGAAGCACGTCCATGACGCCCAATGCTAGAGAAATGTCAGAAAGTAGACATGAACACATACCGCGTTTGTTGACGGCGCTTGCTGCTGTGGTTGGTACGACCAATGTATTGACAAAACCTAGCCAACAGCAGTCTTATGTGCAAGGTGCGATTGAGGCTATCACAGACGCGACCATCGCAGTTGTGATACCGCACTCTCTTGTGGCACTATGGCGCGTCATTAATATCTGCGCCGCTTTTGATGTGATTATCATTGCTCAAGCGGCCAATACAGGTCTAACAGGTGGTTCAACTCCGAATGGAGATTATGACAGGCCACTAGTCGTAATCTCTATGCAGTTACTAGCCGGTGTGCATTTACTTAATGAGGCAGCAGAACTGATTGCTTTACCAGCCGCTACTTTGCAGCAATTAGAGTCTATCCTTGCGCCATTAGGGCGTGAGCCGCATTCAGTACTAGGCTCTAGTTGTGTGGGCGCATCGGTGATAGGCGGCATCTGCAATAGCTCGGGCGGGATGTTAGTACAGCGTGGACCTGCTTATACTGAGATGGCGTTATTTGCCAGACGCAATGCCTCAGGAACGTTTGAGTTAATCAATCATCTCGGACTGGATTTGGGTACTCAGCCAGAGGAAATGCTAGAGAACCTGCAAGCTGGTACGTTTAGCGAAGCGTCAGATAGTGCAAGCGATGGTAAAGTCTGTACCAACCATCATTATCAACATAAAGTCCGTGATTGTGAGGCAGAGACACCTGCTAGATTCAACAATGATCCCAACGGTCTGTACGAAGCATCTGGTTCAGCTGGCAAGGTCATTGTATTTGCGGTGAGGGTAGCGACATTTGCTAAGCCTAAACAAGAGCAAACATTTTATATCTCGACCAACGACGCTGATACCTTCACCACACTCAGGCAACAATGGTTAAAAAGCGAGTTGAAATTGCCCGTGTTGGCTGAGTATATGCATAAAAATTATAACGACATTACCATGCGTTATGGCCGAGACACTTGTCTGAGTATGCGTAAGCTCCCTGCTAGCAAGATAGGGACGCTGTATCGACTACAAGCAAAGATTGGCTACTATCTAGATAAATGGCATCTTCCAAAGACGCTGCCTGATCGAGCACTGCAACTAACATCTAGGTTTATGCCGCCGTCATTACCAGCCACTTTAACTGCGCAGGCACTCTCATATAAATACCATTTGATTATAAAAGTCGCAGATGGTTTTGATAACGACTCTGATAATGGCACCAATAAAAATTCAGATAAAGATTCTAATAAAACTGATGGCAACAATATCGCCGCTGCGCAAGATTTTTTGCAAGACTATCTACAGCAATATCAAGGTGCGCTGCATGTATGCACAGAGCTTGAATCGCAATCGTTATTAATATTTCGCAGTGCCGCGACCGCTGCCATGTTTCGTTATCATAATTTAAATCAAGACAAATTTGGCGAGCTGCTATCGACCGATATTGCCTTACCTAGAAATGCCGTAGATTGGGACGAGACTCTACCTGAACATTTACAAGAACAAGTCAGCAAAACTTTTTATTTGGGGCACTTTTTCTGTCATGTCATGCACCAAGACTATTTATTGAAACCTAAGACCAATGCCAAGCAATTCAAGGATGACCTGCTGACATTTTATGATAAGCGTCATATTGAGTATCCTGCTGAGCACAACGTGGGGCATGTGTACCCTGCTAAAGCTGAACTACATTATTTTTATAAAAAACTGGATCCAACCAATTCGCTTAACCCAGGTATTGGTCAGACAGAGAAATGGAAAAACTGGCAATCATCGCCCATTAAGGAGAAATTAAATGACGAGTTATATGGATAAGTCGCAGCAGCCGATTTTAGGGAATAATACGGTTGATCCAGAAACGCCAAAAGCAGGACAGTGGCGTGCAGCTATGTGGAAATTTTTATTATTTTCAGCACTGGGTATTGCACTTTTTATCATACCGTTTGAGTGGGATGGTAAAGTCACAATTTTATTAGGTGTATTGACCGATACGCTACAAACCGTGTTAGGTGGATTTGTGGCCTATATTGCGATGGCGATAGTGACTATTTCTGCTCTTGGTGCACTGGCAGTCAAAGCGTTAAAGCCCAATTTGCATGAAGATTCACTGGTAAAAAAGCTTTTTGATGTTGACTGGTTTTGGCTGTCCACGCGTTTTTTAGGTATGTTGTTTGTTTGGATGATTTTCCTACAAGTCGGCCCCGAGTTTATTATCAATCGTAATACGGGCGGCGTCATTTTCGAAGATTTGATTCCTATTCTGATTCCGTTGTTTTTCTTTGCCATTTTATCATTGCCATTTTTGACTGATTTTGGCTTGATGGAGTTTTTGGGTACCTTGGCCAGTAAAGTGTTTATCAAGCTTTTTAAACTACCTGGTCGTTCTGCTGTCGATGCAATGTCTTCTTGGTTTGGTGCAGCGTCTATCGGCTTGCTAGTCACTATGCAAGAGTATGACAAAAGCTTCTACAGTCAGCGTGAAGCCGCCATTATCGCGACCACATTTTCCGTCACTTCTATCGCCTTTACCTATGTGGTTGCCAAAACCATCGGTGTGGATAATAACTTCGTCTTCTTTTATCTGACCATTGCGCTAACTGGTTTTATCGCTGCGATTATCATGCCGCGTATCCCGCCATTATCACTCAAGCCTGATACGTATCACTCTGGCAAAAGCATGCTAGATGAAGGCATCCCTGCTGAATATACAACGTATCAATGGGCAGTCAATCGTGCGGTTACTCGCGCGCATTCTATGCCAAGCTTAGGTAAAGTGTTCAAACGCAGCGTACACAATCTGTTTGATATCTACTTTGGACTGATTCCTGTTATCTTTGCGATTGGTACCATCGGTCTTGGCCTAGCAGAATACACACCAGTATTTAATTGGCTTGCGACACCACTTGTACCACTACTTGAGTGGTTACAGATTCCAGAGGCGGCAAAAGCTGCACCTGCCATGATTATGGGCTTTGCAGATATGTACTTGCCAGCGTTAGTTGGCAAAAGCATTGAAAGTGAGATGACACGATTCATCGTTGGTGCGGCCTCAATTACTCAGATTATCTATATGTCTGAAGTTGGTGCGCTGATTTTGAAGTCAAATATTAAGCTAAATGTGTTAGAGCTATTTTTAATCTTCATACTTCGCACGCTTATCAGCTTGGTAGTCATCACATCAGTGGCGCACCTGCTGTATTAGTGGCGTGTCTAGTGTTCACAAGGCTTTTAGCTTGACGATAATATGCAAATGGTCGGTTTTTCTGTAGGCAGTTAAACCGACCATTTAGCCAATCACGTTACGGACGTTACGCACTTAAAGACAATTTGATCAAAAATATAAGGCGATTGACCATTATGGAAATGCTGAACTCTACAGACTTAACCAGAGAAACTGCCATACAAACGGCTCAAAACGAAGTTGTACTCAATGCCGCTTATATCAATGGTGATTGGGTTACGATTGCAGCGCTCGCGACCGATTCTGGTGATGCAAGCTTTGATAATACGAATAACCATGCGTTGTATGATCCAAATTCAGGTGAGGTGATTGCAACGACGCGCTTATGCACCAGCACCCATGTAGAACAGGCAATTGCAGCGGCTGATGAAGCTTTTTCTGGTTGGTCACAGACTAGTGTAAGTGAGCGCGCCCGCTATCTAAATGCGATTGCGGAGTCTATGGATCAGCAATTCGATAAGTTGGTTGGACTGTCTATATTAAACAACGGCAAGCCAATTGAGGAAGCAAAGATAGACGTCGGTGATGCTATCGCTTGCTATCGTTATTATGCCAATCTCATCACAGAGCAGGCAACATGGTCTAAGGTATCAACGCTTGAATCAGGTATTCGTTTGTTAAAGACATACTCGCCAGTGGGTATTTGTGCGCTGATTACCCCTTGGAATTTCCCAATGGTGACGACCTCTTGGAAGTTGGCACCTGCGCTAGCGGCAGGCTGTACTGTGCTATTGAAACCGTCTGAGGTAACATTATTACCAGAGCTTATGCTAGGTAATATCTTATCGGAAATTGACTTGCCAAAAGGGGTGGTTAATATTTTACCGGGTGCTGCTGAAGTGGGCACTGCTATGACCAGTCATCCGCTGATTGATAAAGTATCGTTTACTGGCAGTAATATAGTTGGTGAAAAGGTGATGGTTCAAGCAGCAAAAGGCATCAAAGACATTAGCCTAGAGTTGGGCGGCAAATCTGCTATCGTGGTCTGCGCAGATGCTGATATTGATTACGCTTGTGATTTAATCATCGGCGGTATATTTACCAATGCAGGTCAGATATGCTCGGCCACGTCGCGACTGGTTGTCCATCAAGATATCGCTACACAGCTGTTTGACACATTAAAAGTCAAAACGGAAAGTCTGCAAATTGGTGATGGTTTTGCGACAGAGACGCAAATGGGTCCATTGGTGAGCGAGCAGCAATTGAACCAAGTTAAGAAATTCTTTGATATTGCGACAGCTGAAAATCTGGACTGTTTAACCGGCGGTCAGTTGTTAGAAGCATCTGGCTATTTTGTAACGCCAACTGTCTATACGAATGTGCCAACGACCAGCCAATTATGGATGGAGGAAGTGTTTGGACCTGTATTAGTCAGTACAACCTTTACCGACAATGCGGAAGCTATTCGCCTAGCCAATGATAGCAAATATGCTCTAGCAGCAACCATCGTAAGCGCTGATGAGACTAAAGCACTTGAGATGGCACTCCAAATAAAAGCCGGACATATTTGGATTAACGAGCAACAAATCGTATTACCAGAAGCAGGCTGGGGCGGATTTAAGCAAAGCGGTATTGGCCGTGAGTTGGGCGGTGATGGTTTGTCTGCTTATCAGAAGAGCAAACATGTATTGTTGACCGATTAATTGGATTTCAATTAAATTGTCATTAGCCACTGTAGAGACCATTTACTAGCTATCAGCATGACTGTTGACTGATTGTTGATAGCTAGATCGCGCCCTAGCATTACGTTTGTTTACTAGACCGTTTCTTATATTAACTTTACTGTCGCACCCATTCAGGATAAAATTGAGCAATCATTCAAGTTTTATAGCCGTGCCCATTTTTATATGAGGTCACGGCTTTTTAAATGGGGCACATTATGTCACGCACCGCACTTTACAACCGTCATGACGCCTTGGAGCGTGCGCTACAGCTTTTTTGGCAAAAGGGTTTTCATGCCACGTCTCTAAAAGACATAGAGCAAGCGCTCGATATGCGCCCAGGTAGTATCTATGCCGCTTTTGGTAATAAAGAAGGTTTGTTTCAAGAGGCGCTAGAATACTATGCGCGTCTAGGATTGACTGAGCTTGAGCGAGTATTGAGCCATCATGAAACGCCTTTATTAGGCCTTGCCGCTTATATACGTCAGCTTGGCGGGATTCGTGATAAAGCATTACCGAGCCGAGCCTGTATGCTGGTCAAAAGCTTACTAGAGCTAGGCGCGCGTGAGCAAACAGCGTTAACCAAGGTGGAGATGCTGCTGGCAGGTATGGAGACGCGATTTATAGAATGCTTTAAGGAAGCGCAAAATGTCGGTGAGATGGATAGTGAGCTTGATCCGGTTAGGCTTGGACGCCGCCTACAGGCAGAAGTCATGGGATTGCGTGCCTTTGCCCAGCGTGACATAGAGAGCTCGACGGTACATGCCCTTGCTGAAGATATGGCCTTATCTATAGAAGCACTGCGGCTAGATGATTCAGTAAATGCTTAATAGTGTCAAGGTCGGTTATTCAACACGGCGTATATCTTCAGACGCTTACTTGGTAGATTCGAGCTGCTTGAGGGTATGATACCCACCATGTATACGAGTAAAAATAGTAACAGCGCAGGCAGTAGCAAAGATACCAGCAAGTAGCACAAAATGTTGCGGCCAAATGCAAAGAGAAATAAAAAGAGCAATAGTTTCGGTGCCTTCAGTAAGACCATTAAGATAATAAAAGCTCTTATATTTAAACTGCGGCTTGTCTAATTGAAACTTTTCTGCAGAAATTGCAAAGGCCAAAAAGCTCGAACCTGTCCCGATAAATGCCGCTAATAACAACGCGCCTGCAATAGCGTTTTGTTCAGGGTTGGCCAAAATGAACCCAAGTGGCACAGCGGCATAAAACAAAAAATCGAGGGTGATATCTAAGTAGCCGCCTGCGCTTGAGCTTTGCTGTGCGTAGCGTGCCATTGCGCCATCAAGTCCATCGAAGATACGATTCAATATTATCACTGCTAGCGCGCCGTACCATAGCTCAAACGCAAGTAGTGGTAATGCCAACATACCAACCAAGAATCCAGCGACCGTAAGCTGATCAGCCGTGATGCCGAGCTTATGCAATGTCGCTACTATCGGGGTTAGCAGCGGCTTGAGGACGGGCGTAATAAACTTGTCTAGCATGCGAGCTGCCTTTTATATTTTGCTTGTTTTGATACTTTGGTTGGGTATTTAGCGTTGATATTTGACTCTGATATCTAAAATTATCGCCCTACATAGATAACTTTACCATTAGCTGCTTCAGCGTCGCTTTGGTCGTGCGTGACCATAATAGCAGGCAGCTTATGAGTACGAATCTGATCAAATACCAATTGCCGCGTATCCATCCTCAATTGAGTATCAAGTTTGCTAAACGGCTCATCAAGTAGTATCGCTTTGGGCTCACTCAGTAGCGTGCGTAGTAAGGCGACACGTGCTTGTTGACCACCTGATAGGTTATCAGGGTGACGATCTCCCATCCCTTCTAAGCCTACTTGCGCCAAAGAATGCGCTATTTTTTCAACTCGCTGTTTTTTATTTCCTTTTGGCATGGCAAAAGCAATGTTGCCTGCGACTGATAGATGCGAAAATAGCAATGCGTCTTGATACAGCACACCAATCCGGCGCAAATGCGCAGGCAGGTGCGTCACGTTTTTATCGTTTAACCAGACTGTACCCGTCGCGGTAAAATCGCTCGCCAAAGTGCCTGTTAGCCAGTTTAGTAAGCTGGATTTGCCACTACCAGAAGGGCCCATCACGGTTAGGATGTCGCCACCAGCGATGTGCTCATTGATACTCAATAGCTGCTCGTTTTGACGAAACAGCTGTAAGTCTTTTATCTGTAGAGATGATGGCATCAGGAACCCTTTGTTTGCGTTTTTTATGACTGATTATTTTAATGTTTTTAGCAGCTGATTTTTTATAACTGTTATTTTCGATAGATGATGCTTTTCACAACTTTTCTTATTCGTGGTCAGCTTGCTACCGAGCGCCACTTCTAAAAAAGTACTTGGGTAGCATCCAAGCCACTATAAAACCGATGAGTGGTAGCGCCATTTGCATGATGGCATAGACAGCACTAGTGCGCCTACTGGCACCATTCGCCAGTGTCACCGCTTCAGTCGTGATAGTAGCAATACGTCCGCCACCCGCCAATAGAGTTGGCAAATACTGGCCAAAGCTGATCGCTAGACCGAGAGCAACGGCAATTAAAATAGGAGCGAATAACTGCGGCAGTTTTATCTGAAAAAATACTTTGATAGGGGCAGCACCAAGGCTGGCGGCCACATGAGCGAAACGAGGATCTAGGCGTCGATAGCTACTGGCCAGTGATAAAAACACGTACGGTAGCACGAATAAAAGATGGGCAAAGGCCACGTTAAAAAATTCCGATTGATGATTGGCCAACTGCTGTAACCATACCAAGCCAAATAAAAACGCGATACTTGGTACCAGTAGCGGTAAGTAAATAATAAAACTGGTGAAGTGTGACAATGGCTTAGCACTCAGTTGCTCAGCTTCCAAGCATAGCAACGTCAGAAAAACAGCAAAGGCAGTACTAACGGCACCAATGCTAAGCGTATTGACCAACGGTGTGCTCATTTGAGTAAAGGCACTTTGAAAGTGTAGCAGCACGAATTGCTCTGGTAGCATCGCCGGAAACCGCCAAAATCCTGCAAATGCCCATAGTACGAGCCCAGCGAGCGACAATAGCATAAAACCAATCACGCCTACGGTAAGTATAGCGGTGACTTTTTGCCAGATAGTATCTGCATAATGACGTTTGCCATTGACTGACGAAACATTGAATATTGCTTTGATCGCTTTTTCGCCGCCCAACCAAAAAGCGACTAAACCTGCTGTCAATACGAGTTGTAATAATGCGCCTGCTGATGCCTTGATACGCAATGTCAGGTCAACATCGTTAAACCATTGTATGATAGAGACAGAAAGCGTTGGCGGTGTGTTAGGACCCAATATCAACGGCATCTCGACACTTGCACTGGCATAGGCCAACACGGCCAAAATCGGTAAACGTAGAAAAGGATATAACAAGGGCAAGACAGCCTTAAAAAAAGCAGTAATTGGGTAATAACCTAAATTGAGTGCAACGGTATACTGTTGACGCAGTTTTTTACCAAGCTCAGGCTGAGCCAGCGCGCCCAAAGCCATTAATAGCAAAAACGGCAGCTCCTTTAATGTTAAACCCAAGATGATACTGATACCGTATGGATCATGCGGAAACATACCATCGGGTGCCATCTCCCAACCAGTTAGCCACGGGGAGATGAGCCGTGCAAACATACCAGACGGCGCAATCAAAAACCCAACGGCAATGGCTGCAGCTGCATGAGGAATGACCAAGATAGGGCTTAATAAATGCTCAATACGCTGCAACCAAACACTGTTAAAAAACGCGGCCAATATCATCAGGGCAATGACAAAAGCGAGTAGGGTGCTGATAAGTCCTGTAGCAAGACTTAATGCAGCCATCTGCATGATGCTAGGCGTTTGCCATAGGTCTATAAACCCTTGCAGATTCAAGGTCGTCTTTTCTAGGGCAGGAAGCCAGCTCAGAGCAGGCAACAGAACACAGATGAGGCCACAGAGTACGGGTAATATTAATATGAGAATTAAGAGTTTGGGACTAAAAGACACGATACGCGTAAACAGATCTTTTTTCTCAAGCGTGATAGGCTTAGGTTTATCACCTTTTTTCGTCATTTTATCAAAACCTTGGCTCATGGACTCACCCCATAACGTGCTTGCCAGCCTTGCTGAATAGCTTCTACCCAACTTGGATGTGGCTCACTCACTGTACGCTTAACACTATCAAAGGGCAGGGCGCTTGGATGAGGCTGCTTGGTTTTAAATAATGCTTGTTGCGCAGGGCTAAGCGTAGATTGGACCAGTACGCTTTTGTCACCCCATACCGAAGGGGTTTGTTTTTTTGCTTGGGCTTCTGGACTCATCAAAAAGTTGGCTGCTAATTGTGCCGCCTGAGGATGGCTAGCGTTATAAGGGATAGCGACAAAATGAGTATTACTTAAGCTGCCGTCACTCATCGCATAGCTGCGAATGCTCTGAGGTAAGTCATAGCGCTGCACGGCCGCAGGAACTTCTGGTGCCGAAAAGGTAAACGCGAGACTCAGCTCCGTATCATCGACCAAGCGCCGCATCTGCGCACCTGTCTGTACAAACTGCTCGCCACTGCGCCATAGCGTGGGATGAAAGTCATCCAAAAACGCCCATAGCGGATCTAATACGAGCGCGGTGTTTTCTTCAGTAGCCGGTAGACCTAATTGAGCGCTAGTATTCTTACCTGTACTGGCATCTTGTTGTTCATGCAGCATGACTAAGACGTACTTTAAGAAGCTCATACCCAAAAAGTCCGGCGGTTTGGGATAGCTAAAGCGTCCAGTGTTTTGCGCTGTCCAAGCGGTCAACTCATTTAGAGTCGTTGGCGGTTTACTGGTTGATAAGCTGTCGTAATAAAACGTCAGAGAGGCTTGTCCCCATGGTGCTTCCATACCATCGGTTGGCACACCAAAATCGAAGTTTACGGTTGGATTGTTTTCTGGGTCAGTCAGCGCAAAATTGGGCAACTTGTTTGCCCATTGTTTGAGTAACAAGGAGTTCTCACTCATGGTGGCAAAGTTTGCGCCATTGATCCAGATGAGATCCACACTGCCTTGATCGTCATTATGAGCAGATTTTTCTGCGAGTACCCGACTGACTGCTTCACTGGTATCGCTCAATTTAACATGCACTAAGTTGATGTTGTATTTGTCATCGACTTGATCGCCGACCCACTGTAGATAGGCGTTAATTTGTGGATCGCCGCCCCACGCATAAAAGTAAACGTCTTGATTGCTACCTTGGGCTTCTATCTGCTGCCAAGGTGATAGGTCTTGGTTAATATTAGCAGTAGTTGGCGATGCTGTGCTTGCTGATATACCAATACAAATGCTCATCATCATAGCGTAGGTGCTATATCGCGTAAGACGTTTGAGCATCGGTAAAGTGGTAATAACGCGCATTCAAGTTTCCGTTATGATTTAAATGTTAGTAAAGCTGGTAAAGATTTCATAGTCTGCCATGTCAAACCAAACAAATATTACGAAATCTAAACCAGCTTTGTTGGAGTCTTTTAACACTTTGCTACCAGTCGCATCGTTCAATGACGCCTATCATCAAACTACTATTAACTAACTGTCATTAGTTAACCACGACGCCAAGTATGGTATTTCTCCAACCAGCTCAATACGGTCTCAGGGGCATGAGCACGTTTCCACTCACCAGCGGCATATTTGTTGCCTTCTGCCCAAGTAGGGTAGCTATGAATGGTGCCCAAAATCTTATTGAGACCCAGACCGTGTTTCATTGCTAGTACAAACTCAGCGATTAGGTCGCCTGCATGTTCAGACACCACCGTAACGCCCAATATTTTGTCTTTACCTTTTGGCGTGATGACTTTGATAAAGCCTTTAGCAGCGCCATCTGTGATAGCGCGATCCAGCTCTTCAAATTCAAAACGAGTAATCTCGTAATCGATGCCTTTATCAATGGCTTCTTGCTCATTGATACCAACACGAGCGACTTCTGGATCGATAAACGTAACCCAAGGAATGACACGATAATCTACTTTAAACTTCTTCAGATTACCAAACAGCCCATTCACTGCGGCGTACCAACCCTGATGGGCAGCGACATGAGTGAACTGGTAGGGACCGACGATATCACCTGCAGCAAAAATATTAGGATACAGCGTTTCCAAGTATTCGTTGGTCACGATCGTACGATTGGTTTCGATACCTAGCGCCTCTAAACCATAACCTTCAAGACGTGCGCTACGACCAACGGCACAAAGTAGCTCATCATACTCGATATCAATTTCTATTTCATTGTGTTTGACGATAATGTGTTTTTTGCCATCACGCATCTCGCAGCGCATCGCTTGATGTGATGTTAAAATATTGACACCGCTTTCAGTGAGCGACTGATGAGCAAAGGTAGAGACTTCAAGGTCTTCTTTGCCCATAATACGATCGCTCATCTCAATTTGCGTCACGTTAGAGCCTAAACGGGCAAAGCTCTGAGCAAGCTCGCTACCGATGGGGCCACCGCCCAGTACGACTAGCTTTTTCGGTGCTTCTTCTAGCTCGGCAAACTTGGTCCATAACGTGTCACTGGTTACGTAGCCTGTTTCTTCTATACCTGGTAGAGGCGGTACAAATGGGCGAGCGCCCGTGGCAATGACAATGGTACGCGCTGTTAAGGTCTGCATGCCGCCGTCGTTCAGTTTGATTTCTACTGTCCACGGGTCAACCAATTTGGCATAGCCTTTGACCACATCGACGCCCAGATTGGTATAACGCTCAACACTGTCGTGTGGCGCGATATCGGCCACTACCTGCTGTACGCGTGCCATCACTTTTTTGAACGAAAACTGCGGTACAGTATTCTCTAACCCGTAGTTTTCACCATGACGAATTTGATCAGCGATTTTTGCGCTCTTAATGATGGCTTTACTGGGTACACAGCCATAATTTAGACAATCACCGCCCATTTCACCTGCCTCAATCAGCGTGACTTTTGCTTTGACTGCTGCGGCAATGTAGCTTGTGACCAATCCACCAGCGCCTGCGCCAATCACAATCATATTGCGATCGAACTTCTTAGGTTTGGTATGGTTTTTATAAACACGGCGTTTTTTAAACATGTTCAACACTCCTTTTGCTATTAATGGGAAGAAACCTAATAACGCAAACGAGACAATTAAGTTGAAAGATAAAATACCCGATAAGCTGTCTATCTGTGCCAGCTGTGTCCCTGCATTGACAAAGACAAACGTCCCAGCCAACATACCGATTTGACTGACCCAGTAGTAAGTCCATGTTTTAATAGACGTCACACCCATAAGTAAGTTAATCAAAAAGAATGGAAATATGGGTACCAGACGTAAGGTAAATAAATAAAATCCACCTTCTTTTTCGACGCCTGCATCAATAGCTGCCAACCGCTCAGGAAAGCGCTGTTTGATGGTGTCACGCAGTAAATATCGCGATGCTAAGAAAGCAATGGTAGCACCAATACTCGATGCAAATGAGGCAACGAGTAAGCCTTGTACCAAGCCAAATAATGCACCAGCGGCTAGCGTCAAAATCGCAGCACCTGGTAAGGAAAGGGCAGTGACCACGACATACAGCAAAAAGAACCCACCGATGATCAGCAGCGGCGACTGCGCTTTATAGTCATTAAACTGTGCCATCGACCCTTTTAAGCCGTCAAGCGTCAATAATTGATTTAGGTCAAAGTAAAAAAAGCTTGCCGCTAATATCAATATTAATAGTATTAAAAATATTCTTTTAATCATGAAAAGTCCGGCCAAATAAGGGAGCGAAGGCTACAATCGTAGTTATTACTCAAACTGTAGAATACTCATCATCTGAATAACTAAACTTAAGTAACAATACTTAAGTAACTATAGTTGAGTAACGTGGCGATCAAATCGAATCGTCTGAATCGCTTAACTACGATAAAAAATTTAAGTCGGCAGTCTTAATAGTATATAAATTATGTCTTGCTGTCTGATATTTATACTACTTAAGCAATAAGCACTGCCGCTGACATTTATACTGGGAGATTATTTTTACCCAATGTTAGAGTGTCATAGTCTCTCATCAAGAACAGTGCCAAACAGGCTGCCAGCATCGGCCATGCAGCAAAGAACAACAAGTTATCAAAAGGTGTTAGATAAAGACCAAAGGAGGCAAATGTAGAAGCGGCGTGTAGTAATAAGATAATGCCGTAGGTCCATTTTTTGAATAAACCCATGACGAACGAGAAGATAAGAATGATTTGTAAGCTACCAATCAGGTAAACAATGGTGATGCCTAAGTTTTCTAAAGCGTAGAATTTAGCAAATACATTGGCGGCATGCTCAGGATTTACAAATTTGTCGAGTGTCCAAAAGAAGAATACGATGAAAACACCAAGGCGAAGAAACAATAGTGAGAGTGGCAAATGTTTTGGCATGAATTATCTCTTTTTAAGAAAAAGTAAAAGTGAATTGGAACAAATTAAGCAAATAAAACGGGCACGATGGCACCGAACTATAAGGTAACAAACACAGGTAAAATATGAACAATGTTGAGTGATTACTCAAAAATAAACAAAGTATTACCACAAAATGTACTAAAAACGCATTGTAGTAGTTATTGAATAACTGTTCAAGTTGATTATATCCATATTCTGGCAATTAGAGCGCTAGGTTACCTTCTTTAACCAAACCAGCAATGTTAGGTTAAACAAGCCCGATTTGTGTACCTTTGATTGAGTCTATCGACACATTTAACGTTTATCTTGCGCTATAAAGATTTGCGTAACCCGTATAAACGCAAAAAGCCCTTTATAGAACGTAAATTCTATAAAGGGCTTTTGGGGGAATGCTTATAACACTATAGTAAAGCCAACAGCAGTAAAATAATGCCTTACCACATCAAATCGTCTGGAATCACATAAGCGGCATACGGATCATCTTCTGCCAATGCTTCTTCGGCAGTGTCGTTGGACACAACCATAAAGCCTTCCATTTTTGAATCGATACGGTCAGCCAATGGGCGAGGCAATAGCGCGTAGCCTTCTTCCAAGCGTGCGATGACTACGTGACCGGCCACGATTTGATCGTAGAGTTTCTGAGTGATAGCGATTTTCTTTACTTTTGACTCATCGACAAACTGATAGCTAACTTCACCTTCTGTCTCAGTAATCTGATGCTGCTTAATCATTTGCACGATATTGGCTTTTAATGCTTTCTCTTCCAGTATGCGTTGTTTTTCTTGATTAAGCTTTTGATCCTTTTCTAGCTTTTGAGCTTGCGCCTCTGCCAACGCTTTTTTTGCTTCGACGCTTTCTGAGTCACCAGTACGCTTGGCATGTTGCGTTTGCTTGCTGATCTTCTTGGCCTTTTTGCTATCAACCAATCCAGCTTTTAATAATTGAGCCTGTAGGGCATTTTTTGCCATAATCCAATCACCTAAATAACGATACCAAAATCATAAATGCTAAAAAATACATTGTAGCAAACTTTGCTAGCGTATGTGGTCAGACGATGATAAGACTTTATATATAGCTAGGTATCAGTCTGCGGTGAGCCATGCACGATGCTGTCAGTAACAAATTACAATTATTGCAAAAGGGTCGCACACATCGCTGGATGAAGCCGTGTAAATTGGTTATTATCAAATGAAGAGGTAAATTTACTTGATAAGATAATTTTTGAAAGCTAACTATTATAAGGTAAATGAAACATACCTTAGTCGAAGAGCATAAGCCAGAGAGCATAAGCTAAAGAGTATAAGTTAAAGAACATAAGCCAAAGAGCATAGCTTGGTCAGAACTAACAAGCTGTATAGGATTAAATAATTAAATTTAAGGACAGATTATGACAACATCACAGCACATTTTGGCCTGTATTGACGGCTCGGCAGTGACTGAATCGGTTTGTGACTATGCAGCATGGTATGCCAGTAAACTAAACGTACCTGTTGGGTTATTGCATGTCAGTGACATACCAGCATCGACCAGGCGGGATTTATCAGGTGCTATAGGCATAAATAGCCGTCAGTTTTTATTAGAAGAGTTGTCCCAGTTAGATGAGCAAAGAGCAAAAGTCGTCAACAGCTATAGTAATGCGTTGGTACAAGATGCCAAAAGCCACATTCAAAGCAGTTTCGCTGATGTCAATGTTCGCGTTTATCAACGCCACGGCAAGTTGCTTCCTAGTATTGAGCATTTCAAAGAAGAAAATCGTGCGATTGTGATGGGACGACGCGGAGAAGATCATAAGAACAGTCGGATCAATATTGGTAGTCAGATTGAGACGGTCGCTCGTGGGTCAGATATACCTATACTGATTTGCTCAGAAAAATTTGAAGAGCCAAGCTCCTATATGATTGCCTTTGACGGTAGCAAGACCTCTATTAAAGCGGCACGAATGGTGTCAAAAAGTCCACTATTAAAAGGTTTAAAAGGTCACATCGTGATGGTGGGCAATCATAATGACGCCGCCAAGCAAAGTATGAGCGCCGCCGCCGCACAGTTAGAAGATGCTGGGTTTGTCGTTGAAGCACATCATTTATCTGCTTCTGATGCGGTAGATGGGTTGTTAAAGTTCCAGGTAGAGAACAATGTCGACATTATGGTCGTAGGTGCGTACGGACATTCGAAATGGCAGCAATTGTTTCTCGGAAGTACAACGACAGAAATTATCGCTAGCACGTTATCACCGGTCATTCTAGTGCGGTAATAACGTCATATATTTGTGTTTATCGTCTAGGGCGTGTCCGCGGTTTTATATTGTGGATACGCCCTGATCATTTAATACCTTTGGAATACTTTATGCTAATTAATGCAGATTTTTCACAACGTGCTTCACTGACCTCTAAAGCACATCAATGGATTAAGTCACCACAAAATGGTGTGGAGCGTGTGATGCTTGATCGTGTGGGTGCGGAGAAGGCTCGTGCTACCAGTCTTGTACGTTACGCGCCAAACTCTTACTTTCCGCATCATCTGCATCCAGGCGGCGAAGAGATTTTAGTACTATCAGGTACTTTTTCTGCAGATGACACTCATTATCCAGCAGGTTGGTATCTGCGTAATCCACCGTCTTCAGGTCATCGGCCTTGTAGTGACGAAGGTGCTGTTATTTTCGTCAAGTTACGGCAAATGTCGTCTGACGAAACTCAGCACGTGGCTATCGACACTTATAAAGGTGCTAATTGGCAGCAACAAGGCAACCGTACTGTCTGCCCGCTTTTTTCCGATGGGGTAGAGCACGTTAGTCTACAGCGTATCGATGCAGGCGAGTTGCTATTCACTGAGACAGTTCATGGCGGTGCAGAAATATTAGTTGTAGCAGGTGAGCTAATAGAGGGTGGACAGGTATATCAGCAGGATAGTTGGATACGCCTGCCGATAGATATAAATGTACAAATAAAAGCAGGGATGGAGGGTGTTACGCTGTATCTAAAGACAGGGCATCTTGGTCAAGTGATCGGACTATAGTCAATCCTCCATAAACTAGATACGGTGTCAGCCTTGCTTAGTCTACTACTTATCTTACTTTCACTCGGCTCCCTTGTATCTAAATTATATTGAACCGACTATATAAACGAAAGGTTCAATATAATTTCTGCATTCGCTATTTTTAGCCCATTCAAATAATCAATTAGTATTACTTGCTCTATTAATATGCTACTCGTACAGATTTTTTTACGTATTTTACTGCTATAGACATAATCTGCAAAAATTTGTACCAGCAGCACTGACTCAGTTTTGAAGTAAATCAACTGTATTAACGATATTTCAATCTTTCGCTACCTTTTATGGACTGAGCCAATAGTAGATAAAATATCTATTTTCAGTTCCTCTTTTTAAGTATCTCCGCTTAATGAAAAACTCAATCACACACTTCTTAAACTACCTCAATATCCATTGATGCTCAGTCATGGAGAAGTGTGGTCACATTATTTGTACCTACAGCACCGTTTTTCCATTCAAACAGTAAGTGTAATTTTGTCGATTGATAATCGCTTACCTAGAATGATTAATTTAAGTGCATGTCACTAAATAGATATCAAAAGTCAGTTTTTAGAGCCAAAAATAATGCAGAAAATCATCTAATTTTTCCAATTTTATCTAATAAAATGTAGGTAAAGATATTTTTTGTTAATTTTTATAATTTATTCAATTTTTGATATATTTAAAATTTAATAAAAGTCAAACGCAGTTAAGTATTATTAAATAGTTTGATTTTATAGCTGTTTATTTGAAATGCCCAAACGAGTGGCATGAGCAGCTAGTATCTAGCTTACAAGGAATAATTTTACTAACTATTACAATGTATTAAGCGAATGATTTGATCGTAGTGTGACATGTTTTGTAGTTTGACTACTGTTTTGAAAATCCAAATATACGAGATAATATTCAATAACCACAATACACACGGTATATGCGTTATTGGAAATATAAATTACAATTATATAAAGCTAATAATGTTGAATGATAAATATATAAAGTTATTATTAAGGGAGGGTAACGTAAATAGTAAGCGAAATTTTATTTTTGTAATGTGTATGTATAGATTTTTGGTTTAAATTTTTAATAAATTAGGGCATGCATCTGTAGCGTTATGCCTTATGTACAGGGAGTACAATATTATGACCAGCAGGGCCGTACTATTATCGGCTAAAAGAGCCAATTTAGTAGGTTGTGAAGCGACGCAGGCCGATAGGAATTTGCTTGATTCCAGTATGAGCGCTTTATTCAAAATAATACCGATAAAGATAAGTAGCCATACTGTTTTCTGTTCTAAAGATCATCAATTTCTCTCCCTCATAAAAACATGCTCAGTAGCGTGTTTACCTAAAAAAAATCCTCCTTTTATTCAAAAAACACTAGTTAATAGAACCCTATTCTTACTTCACTCAATTTATAAAATCAGCTGTCGTCTATCGAACGGCTTTAACGATACTCATGAAAAATTTATTAATTAATCAAGGAAGATATTATGAAAAATATAATGGTTAAGGTTAATAATCAAGTTGAGACAGTTGCTGAGTATCAAATTGCTACTCAAAGTGGCGCTGCTAAAGTTATTCAAGCTGTCGATAAAACCAATTATGAGCTTTTTGATCTGGACGCTGGGCAAGCACCAAAAAATATTGTCACTAAACGTATGGGTAAAGATCTTCATATTTCATTTGAAAATGAAAGTATCGACTCTGACCTGATTATTGAAGGGTTTTACGATGATATCGATGGTGCACTTGTTGGTGTCGCTGAAGATGGAAGTTATTACTATTATCTTCCTGATACAGGTGATGTGACAGATTATGTTACCGAGCTACAGGTAGGCGAGGTGCAGGGCCAATCATTGGGCGGAGATGGATATGCAAGTCCTTGGTGGATAGGGGCGACAGAAGCTGAAGGTTTTGCAGCTCTACCATGGCTGTTGGGTCTAGCAGGTGTTGGTGTGGCGGCAGCGGCTTTAGGGGGAGGTGATGATAACGATAGCGCACCAGTAGATACTACGGCACCTGCTGCACCAACGATTGACACCCCAATTGCTGGAGATAACGCAGTTAATGGTGATGAAGCAGAAGAAGGCTTCGCTATCACCGGTACAGGTGAGCCTGGAGCCACCATCACCTTAACTGATGGCAGCGGTAATGTTATTGGTACCGGTGTTGTGAACCCTGACGGTACTTGGAGTGTTCCAGTTGATGAAGCAGCTATCACTGCGATGGGTGAAGGGTCTGAGACCATTACTGCAACGGCTACTGATCTCTCAGGTAACGTAAGCACACCAACCACTGCAGATATTACAATTGATACTATGGCGCCTAATGCGCCAACTGTTAGTGTAAATACAGACGGTACGGCAATCACTGGTACCGGTGAGCCTGGTGCCACTATTGAGATTGACACCAATGGCGACGGTGTTCCGGATTATACCGCTGTAATCAATGGCGATGGTAATTATAATATTGACACGAGTAGTAACCCGTTAATAGACGGTGAAACGATTACGGCAATTGTTGTTGATACTGCGGGTAATAAGAGCGTTCCAATTGGCATGATGGCGCCAGACATAGATGATACGGACGCCGATGCCGATGCCGATGCTGATGCCGATGCCGATGCTGATGCCGATGCTGATGCTGATGCCGATGCCGATGCTGATGCTGATGCTGATGCTGATGCTGACGCCGACGCCGATGCTGACGCCGATGCTGACGCCGATGCCGATGCCGATGCCGACGCTGATGCCGATGCCGATGCCGATGCCGATGCCGATGCTGATGCCGATGCCGATGCC